>JANQPM010000109.1 GCA_028289465.1 Lysobacterales bacterium
ACAAGCTGACGGAAATGGGCTTTCCGGTGGAGAAGTCCGAAGTCATCATGGGCGAAGGTCCGCTGCGCCAGATCGGCGAGGTGGTGATACCGCTGCATCTGCATGCCGATGTGGTCACCGAAGTCAAAGTCGTGGTCACTTCGGACGACCCGTCGTTGGCCTAGTTCCCACAGCGACACCAGCCGCTTGCGTTGCCAAACGGCTGTCACTATGCTTGATCGACCCGTCCGGTATTCCGGGCGGGTCGATGGGTTTCCGGGTCCGTAAAACCGCCTGTTGACGGAAACCGACACGACGATGCGTTGGAGCCTCATGCGCTTGGCGGCTACGAGAGAAGCGGCCGCGGGATTCCTTAATCTGTGAGATAATCCGCCGTCTGAGCGGATAAACGATTCGCTCATCGTCAGCAGTAACGTTATCGAACCGCCTGGAGCCGTTCCGCCTAATGGCTGAGACCGCACAATCCGTTGTTGAATCACTCAAGGTGCCGCCGCATTCCATCGAGGCGGAGCAGGCCGTTCTGGGTGGGTTGCTGTTGACCGGGCGGGCCTGGGATCAGGTCGCCGACATCATTACCGAAGAAGATTTTTACCGCGAGGATCACCGGCTGGTGTTCCGGGCGATTCACGAACTGCATGACCGCGGCCGGCCCTGCGACGCAGTGACTGTCACCGAGTGGTTCGAAGCCAACGGCAAGGCGGAGCGGGTGGACGGCGGCGCTTACATCACCCAGCTTGCCAACACCACGCCGTCGGCTGCTAACGTAGCGGCCTATGCGGATATCGTGCGCGAGAAGTCGGTACTACGCCAGCTGATCGATGTCGGCACCGATATCGCCGGCAGCGCGTTTGCGTCCGAGGGCCAGGAATCCAAGGCGCTGCTGGAAAAAGCGGAGCGGGCGGTATTCGCAATCGCCGACCAGGACATGCGCCGCGGTTCCGGCTTCGTTTCGGTGCAGGATACCTTGAAGCAGGCGTTTGAGCGTCTGGAAGAATTGCATGAGCACGAAGGGGACATCACCGGCATCGCCACCGGATTCACCGACTTTGACCGGATGACTGCCGGCCTGCAACCGTCCGATCTGATTATCGTCGCTGGCCGGCCGGCGATGGGTAAAACGACGTTTGCGATGAATATTGCCGAGAATGCGGCGATACGGCACGAAACGCCGGTTGCGGTGTTCAGCATGGAAATGTCGGCCGTGCAATTGGTGATGCGTATGTTCTCCAGCCTTGGGCAGATCGACCAGACTCGGCTGCGTACCGGTAATCTGGAGGATACGGACTGGCCGAATCTGACCTCGGCCATGAATGTGTTGAACCGGACCAGGGTTTTTATCGACGAGACGCCATCGATGGCTCCGGCCGAACTGCGTGCCCGCGCGCGGCGCTTGAAACGGGAACACGATATCGGTTTGATCGTGGTCGACTATCTGCAGTTGATGGCGGTACCCGACAGCAAGGAGAACCGGGCCACCGAGATCGCCGAAATCTCCCGGTCGCTGAAGGCGCTGGCCAAGGAACTGAATGTGCCGGTGATCGCGCTGTCTCAGTTAAACCGCGCGCTGGAGCAGCGGCCGAACAAGCGGCCGGTGATGGCCGATCTGCGCGAATCGGGGTCCATCGAGCAGGACGCCGATCTGATCGTGTTTATTTACCGGGACGAAGTCTATAACGAAGAGTCGCCGGACAAGGGCAAAGCGGAAATCATTATCGGCAAGCACCGCAACGGTGCGACCGGCAAAGTGAATCTGGTGTTTCAGGGCCAGTGGCTGCGGTTTCAGAATTTCACACCGGATTACCCGCCAGCCCATACACCAGCCCATACAGTGGACAGCGCGTCCGATCCGTTCCCCTGATCAGTTCGTTTAAATGACTCGTCAGACCATTGCGCAAGTCAAGCCGGCAGCGCTACGCCATAACCTGCAACAGATAAAGCGGCTGGCGCCGCGAAGCCGAGTTATGGCGGTGGTCAAGGCCGACGCCTATGGCCACGGTCTGAGCCGGGTCTTGCCGGCGCTGCAGCAAAGCGATGCCTTTGCCGTGGCCACGCTGAGCGAGGCGCAACGGGTCAGAGCGTCAGGTTGGGATGATACGGTGGTATTGCTGGAAGGTTTCAACAATCCGGATGGCCTGCGCCGCGCGCTGGACCTGGATCTGGACCTGGTCATTCACCACAAGGGCCAGATCGACGTGCTGCAGGGCCAACGGCATACCCTGCGCCGCCGGCTGTGGCTGAAACTGGACAGCGGCATGCATCGCCTCGGTTTTCCGCTGGCCGAGGCCGAACGCCGTTTCGGCCAATTGCAAGCGCTGTCAGCTCAGGCGGTCGGCCTGATGACGCATTTTGCCTGCGCGGATCAGGCCGACAATTCCATGACCCGGGAGCAGGCGGACGCGTTCTACTCGGCCGTGCGGCAGTTGGACGGACCGTGCAGCCTGGCCAATTCCGCCGCATTGCTGCATTTTCCAGAAACCCATGCCGACTGGGTCCGGCCCGGTATCGCGCTATACGGCATTTCGCCGACCAGCGGCAGCCTTAAAGGCGACGGATTCAAGCCGGCCATGCGCCTGGTCAGCGAACTGATCGCGGTCAAGCCGCTGGCCGCCGGCCAGACCGTCGGCTATGGTGCGACTTATACCGCTTCGACGCCGATAACCATCGGCGTTGCGGCTATCGGCTACGGTGACGGCTATCCGTGGTCGGCCCCGAATGGCACACCGGTGCGGGTGAACGGACAGCCCGCGACGCTGGTCGGCCGGGTATCGATGGACATGATCGGCATCGACCTAAGCGGGGTTCCCAATCCCGCGATTGGCGATACGGTGGAGCTGTGGGGTGACGCGCTGCCGGTCGAGGCGGTGGCGGCTGCGGTCGGTACGATTCCGTACGAACTGGTCACCAGGGTCGGCGCACGGGTGCGTTACGAAACGGTATAAGGAGCCTCGCGCCCGCTTCTAGAGCCGCGGTTTATAGCATTCGTTTGCGGTTTGACGGTCGCTAGTCCGCCGATTCGGTCAATTCGTACTTGCGCAAATAACCGCGTAGCTGGTGATAAGTCATACCCAGGTATTCGGCCGTTTTGCGCTGATTGAATTTGCACTGCTCCAGCGCCTGTTGCAGCAGGCGTATCTCGTAGTCCTGAATATGCTGCTTGAAATCCAGCGGACCGTCGGCCAGCGCATTCCCGCCGTCGGTCGAAGGCTGGGCGGCGTGCGATTCGCCGGCGTTCGGTCGCCACGGGGAGTCGAACGGATCCAGGTCGATTACTTCAATGGCCTCGTCAGGCGCTTCGTTGCGATAGACGGCGCGCTCAACGACGTTTTTCAATTCCCGTACATTGCCGGGCCAGGCGTAGTCCAGCAGCACTTCGCGGGCGCTTTCGCTAAAGCCTGGAAACAGATCATGGCCCAGCTCGCCGGCCATTTTTACCGCAAAATGTTCGGCCAGCGGCAGTATGTCCTCGCGACGTTGGCGCAGCGGGGGTAGGGTGATTACGTCGAACGCGAGCCGGTCGAGCAAATCGGCCCGGAATTTATTGGCTTCGGCCAGCGCCGGCAGGTCTTCGTTGGTCGCGCCGATGATGCGCACATCGGTCTTTACCGTATCCGAGCCGCCGACGCGTTCGAATTCGCCGTATTCGATCACGCGCAGAATCTTTTCCTGAATACGCGATGAGGTGTTGGCTAGTTCGTCCAGAAACAGGCTGCCCTGATGGGCCATTTCAAAACGCCCGAAACGGCGTTTCGCAGCGCCGGTGAATGCGCCGGCTTCATGGCCGAACAATTCGCTTTCCAGCAGCGATTCGGCCAGTGCCGCGCAATTCAGCTTGACGAACGGCAATTCCCAGCGGTGCGACAGAAAGTGAAGACGCGCTGCGACCAGTTCCTTGCCGGTACCGCGCTCGCCAATCACCAACACCGGGCGGTTCAGCGGCGCGACCCGGGAAACCTGCTCCAGTATTTCCAGAAATACCGGCGATTCGCCGATTAAGTTCTGATCGTCATGACGGTTCATGCACTGCTCGTCTGCCAGCAAGACCAACGATTATTGTATGCCATCGGCCGGCGCCGAACATAGGCTGTAGGTCACGCGGCCGGCAGATCGCAATCGCTTCGAATCGCCACTCGCCGGTATGCTAAAGTGCAGTGCTTTGATCGCCGCATTGCAGCCATGGCAAAACCGAGAACCGCCTACCAATGTAACGCCTGTGGCACGCAGCTCAGCAAATGGGCCGGCCAGTGTCCGGAATGCCACGAATGGAACAGCCTGGAAGAAGTGCGGACGGCACCGGCGGCGGCAAATCGGCATGGCGGCTATGCCGGTGATTTAAAGGCCAGCCAGGTAACCGGTCTGGCCGATGTCGCGCTGCAGGATGCCGAGCGCCTGTCTTCCGGTATCGAGGAACTGGACCGGGTTTTGGGCGGTGGTATTGTCGCCGGTTCGGTGGTGTTGATCGGCGGCGACCCGGGGATCGGCAAATCGACCTTGCTATTACAGTTGCTGGCCGCAGTGGAAGATCGTGCCGGCTGCCTGTACGTGACCGGTGAAGAGTCGCTGCAGCAGGTCGGCCTGCGGGCCCGGCGGCTGGAACTCGACGTGTCCAGGCTGCGCTGCGTTACTGAGACCTGCGTCGAGCGGATTCTGCAGCTGGCCGATCAGGAAAAGCCGCAGTGTCTGGTGATTGATTCGATCCAGACCGTCTATTCCGAGCAATTACAGTCGGCGCCCGGAGCCGTTGCACAGGTTCGCGAATCCGCCGCACGGCTGGTGCGTTACGCCAAGGCGACCCGGACTGCGGTCTTTCTGGTCGGGCATGTGACCAAGGAGGGCGCGCTGGCCGGACCGAGGGTGCTGGAGCATATGGTCGATGCAGTGCTGTATTTCGAGGCCGACAGCGGTAGTCGTTACCGAGTCATTCGAGCGGTAAAGAACCGATTCGGCGCGATCAACGAACTCGGCGTGTTTGCGATGACCGATCGCGGCCTGCGCCAGGTCAGCAACCCGTCGGCCTTGTTTCTGGCCGGCCATGCCGAACCGGCGCCCGGCAGTGCGGTGCTGGTCACGCGCGAGGGCAGCCGGCCGCTGCTGGTCGAGGTTCAGGCGCTGGCCGACGCCAGCCATCTGGCCAATCCGCGCCGGGTGGCGGTCGGCATCGACCATAACCGCCTGGCCATGTTGCTGGCGGTGATGCACCGCCATGCCGGCGTGCAACTCGGCGATCAGGACGTGTTCGTCAATGTCGTCGGCGGTCTGAAGATTGCTGAGACGGCAGCTGATCTGGCCACCGCCCTGGCCATTCATTCCAGCCTGACAGACCGGCCGCTGCCGCCGAAACTGGTGAGTTTCGGCGAAGTTGGCCTGTCGGGTGAAATTCGGCCCGTATATAACGGCGAGGAAAGGCTGAAAGAGGCAGCCGTTCAGGGCTACGAACTCGCCATCGTCGCTCGTTCCAATGCGCCGAGGGCTGCGATTGAGGGTCTGAACGTGGTCCCGGTCGCGTCTTTGTCGGCTGCGCTGCGGCAGATTCGGGAACTTGGCTAAACCTCGCGTTCCCGCCAGTCCGGCTTGACCAGCACGCGCCGTATCGTGTTTTCCTGAATATCCAGAATGGTCATGATGTGGTTGCCCAGGCGCAGACTGGTGGTACCGTCGGGAATCACCTCCAGTCTTTCCAGCAGTAAACCGTTCATGGTCCTGGCGCCCTCGGTCGGCAGGCTCCAGCCCATGCGACGATTCAAAAAACGAATGTTTGCGGTGCCGTCGACCAGGAAATTGCCGTCTTCCAGTTTTCGAATCGAACGCTGGCGGTCCCGCGCTTCCTGAGTATATTCGCCGACGATTTCCTCCAGAATATCGTCCAGCGTGACCAGACCCTGAATATCGCCGTATTCGTCGACCACCAGACCCATGCGCCGCTCGCGGGACTGGAATTCGAGCAATTGCCGGGTCAGTGGCGTGCCCTCTGGAATAAAATAGGGTTTGCGCACCGAACGCTGCAGTTCTTCAAAGCTCAGCCGGCCCCGCGACAGCTTTGCAATCACAGTTCTGACGTGCAGAAAGCCGACGACATCATCCAGCGTTTCCCGGTAAACCGGCAGACGGGTGTAGATGGACTGGGTCAGGTGATGCAGTATCTGCTCCCATGGATCTTCCAGGTCAATGCCGACGACCTCGTGGCGCGGCACCATCGCGTCTTCGACTGTCGCGTGTTCGAGATCGAGAATATTGATCAGCATTTTCTGGTGGTCGTAGGGTATCTCTCCGCCTTCCTGCACCAGAGTTCTCAGTTCTTCGCGGCTCAGCGACTGCAGAATGTCTTCCTGGGTGCGAATGCCCATCGGTTTCAGCAGCAGGTTGGCCGCGCCGTTGATCAGCCAGATCACCGGATACATGATTTTCAGTAGCGGGTTCAGCACCCGGGAGGCCGGGAACGCGATGCTTTCGGGATGATATGCGGCGATGGTCTTCGGTGCCAGTTCGGAAAAAATCAGCATGACGAAGACCAGAATAAACGGCGCTACCAGCGCGCCCAGTTCGCCCAGCAGCTTCAGGCCGATAACCGTTGCGATCGCAGAGGCGAAGATATTCACCAGGTTATTCCAGAACAGAATCAGACCGATCACCCGGTCCGGCTTGCGCAGCAACTGCTGGGCGAGCCTGGCACCGATATGGCCTTTGTTAGCCAGGTGCCTCAGGCGGTAGCGGTTCAGTGCGATCAGCCCGGTCTCGGAGCTGGAAAAAAAACCGGACAGAATCAGCAGCACCGCCAACGCGATAAACAGGCTGGCTACGGAGATATCTTCCAACTTAGATGCTTGTCCCTCAGATGGTTGTTAAGGCGTCTCGCGCCCGCTACGGCGGGTCGCCTGCGGCTCCTGGGTAGTCGATGGGGATGGTCGATAGCCGGCACCCGTCAGATTTGCCAGTTTTGATTCAGAATCTGTTCCAGCACCCATTTGCTGCCGAAATAGGATAGCAGCAACAGCACGATACCGGCGAGCGTCAGGCGCACTGCGATGCGTCCGCGCCAGCCCCAGCGCCAACGGCCGAACAGCAGCAGTGCGAAGATCCCCCAGGCCAGGAAACTCAGCAGCGTTTTATGTGCCAGATGCTGCGCCAGCAGGTTGTCGACGAACATCAGGCCGCTGATCAAAGATACGCTCAGCAGCAGAAAGCCGATCAGCACCAGGCGGCTGAGCAGGCGTTCCAGGGTTTCCAGCGGCGGCAGCGCGCGGACCAGTGCGTTTACACGGTGCTGGCGCAGAAAACGATCCAGCAGTGCGATAAACACCGCGTAGACGGCCGCCAGCGAGAGCAGCCCGAAGGCTAACAGCGACGCGATGATATGTACCTGGGTACCGCTGTCGATACTGCTCAGCGGCGTCGCCGGTCCCGGTGCAATGCCTTCCACCGCGACGATCACGCCGGCGATTGGCAACGCGACCAGGCCGGCGTGAAAAATAGACTGACCGAACTGGTGTGACAGCGCCAGCAGCAAGACCATCAAGAACGCGCTGGTGGCGAATATGTGAATCGCTGCTACGTCGGGTGGCGCAGTCGCGACCCAGTGCTGATAGAGCAGCAGCGCGTGGGCTGCCAGACCGATGACGGCAACCAGCACCGGAACTGCCAGCGACACCGGCACGTCGGCCGGCCGGGTCAGGCGCCGGTACAGCAGGCCGGCGGATCCCGAATAGGCAAGGACGACGATCACGGTTAAGACAGGCGGCCACATTCGGCTATCATCGCATAGCCGAACAGCGAAGCAAACGGCCGGTTTTGGCCTGCCGCCGATAAACATATCCAGACCGGCGCCTGTCGGCTTATAATGTGGCACGCGATTCCAAACATACGCGCTGGCAACGAGATACCAGATCATGTTCAAAACGCTTAGCGAACGTCTCAACGGCACTCTGCAACGCATTCGCGGCAAAGGGCGTCTGACCGAGGAAAGCATTCGGCAGGCACTGCGCGAAGTTCGCATCGCACTGCTGGAAGCGGACGTTGCGCTGCCGGTGATTCAGGCTTTTCTGGCCGAGGTTAAGCAGCGTGCATTGGGGCAGGAGGTGCTGAAAAGCCTGAGCCCCGGCCAGACGCTGGTGAAAATCGTCCACGACGAGCTGGTACGCGTGATGGGAACGGCCAATGAGGGGCTGAACCTGGACGCGCAGCCGCCGGTGGTGGTTTTAGTCGCCGGTCTGCAGGGCGCCGGCAAGACCACCACAGTTGCCAAACTGGCGCGACTGCTCAAAGAGCGCCATAAGAAGAAGGTGATGGTGGTCAGCGCCGATGTTTACCGGCCGGCAGCGATCGAGCAGCTTCGAACCCTGGCCGACCAGGTAGATGTGCTGTTCCGGCCGTCGAGCGTTGAAGACCGGCCGGAACAGATTGCCCGGCACGCGGTCGAAGCGGCTTCACGGCAGTTTGCCGATGTGCTGCTGGTCGATACGGCCGGTCGGTTGCATATCGACGAGGCGATGATGGACGAGATTCGCGCCGTACACGCAGCAGTCAACCCGCATGAGACTTTGTTTGTGGTTGACAGCATGACCGGGCAGGACGCGGCGAATACCGCGAAGGCCTTCGGGGATGCGCTGCCGCTGACCGGCGTGGTGCTGACCAAAACCGACGGTGATGCCCGTGGCGGCGCGGCGCTGTCGGTCAGACAGATCACCGGCCGGCCCATCAAGTTCATCGGCGCCGGGGAAAAAACCGATGCACTGGAGCCATTTCATCCGGAGCGGGTCGCATCGCGCATTCTCGGCATGGGCGATGTGCTGTCGCTGGTCGAAGAAGTCCAGCGCAAGGTCGATCAGGACGAGGCGGAAAAGCTCGCCCGCAAGATCAAAAAAGGACGCGGTTTCGACCTGGAGGACTATCGCGGCCAGCTCGAGCAAATGAACAATCTGGGCGGGCTCAACAGCCTGATGGACAAATTGCCCGGCATGGGTAATATTCCGGATGCGGTGAAAAACCAGGTCAACGACAAACAGACGGTAAAAATGGTTGCAATCATTAATTCAATGACGCCGAAGGAAAGGCGGTTTCCTGATATTATCCGCGGTTCGCGCAAACGCCGGATTGCCCTGGGTTCGGGTACCCAGATTCAGGATGTCACCCGGTTATTGAAACAATTCGGTCAGATGCAGAAGATGATGAAAAAATTCTCCCGTGGCGGCATGGGCAAGATGCTGCGCAAAATGAAGGGCCGGCTGCCTCCAGGCGGATTTCCGGGCGGCGGCATGCCGCCGGGCATGGGCGGCCCCGGCAACTTCGGGCTGTAGCCGCGATGACTGATACCTCGCGGCGACGTTTCCTGCGCGATGGAGCGCTCGCGATCGGCAGTCTTGGCCTGAATTCAAGCGCGCTGCTTGCCCTCAGCGCGTGCAGTACGCGTACCAAACCGGCGGTTGCGGTTTCCGGTTACGGGCCGTTGCGCCCGGTTCCGGATGCACGCACCGGTCTGCCGCTGCTGATGCTGCCGGACGGTTTTCGCTATGTCTCATTCGCCTGGGCGGGTGACGAACTCAGCGACGGCTACTTGAGTCCGGGGGCGGCGGACGGCATGGGGGTAGTGGTTGATAAGCAGGGTCTTGTAACCCTGGTGCGAAACCACGAACTGCGAGGGTCGGGTGGTGCGATCGGCGCACAATCTACGGCTTATGACGTCACCGGCGGTGGGTGTACCAGCTTGTGTTTTGACCGTCGGTCGGAGCAACTGGTCAAGAGCTGGGTCAGCCTGGGCGGCACCTTGAACAATTGCGCCGGCGGAGTTACGCCGTGGGGTAGCTGGCTGAGTTGTGAGGAAGGCCCTTATTCTCCGAACCAGCAACGGCGTTTCGGTGCTTCCGCACGCATGGCCGGCTGGCGGGTCGACCGGGCGGAAAAGGAGCACGGCTGGGTGTTTGAAGTACCCGCGGAAGGGGTTTCCGAGGCCCGGCCGATCAAGGCCATGGGGCAGTGCTTCCACGAAGCGGTTGCGATTGATCCGCATTCCGGCATTGCCTATCTGACCGAAGACCGTTCGCCGGACGCCGGTTTCTACCGCTATATGCCGGATCAGCCCGGCGAACTGGCTGCCGGCGGGCGCCTGCAGATGATGCAGGTCATCGGTCAGAAAGACCTGTCGGCCGGCATTCCGCTCGGGCGCCAGTATGATGTGTCCTGGGTCGACATCGAAAATCCGGAGAAAGGCCATAACGACGGCCGGCACGATTCCCGCGGGCTGGTCGACCAGGGCTTGCGGGCCGGCGCCAGCAGTTTCATCGCGCTTGAAGGCTGTGCCTACCATGAGGGTCAGGTAGTCTTTACCTCGAAACTCGGCGGAGTGGCCAAGGCCGGGCAGGTATTTCGCTATGACCCGGCCGGCGAGACGCTGCAGTTAATCTTCGAAGCAACCGCACATGAGGTGATTTCCGGCCCGGACAATATCATTTTCAGTCCGCGCGGCAATCTGGTGATCTGCGAGGATCAAGTGCGTCGTGGCGAGCCCGGACAGCGAATTCTGAGCCTGACCGACGCCGGCGATTATTTTTATTTATGCCGTATCAACCCGCAGATTGCCGGCCGCGAGAACGAGATCGAGCTGGCCGCCGAAATGCGTCGTGCCGAATGGGCCGGGGTCTGTTTTTCCGATGACGGGCAATGGATGTTCGCCAATGTCTACAGTCCCGGGCTGACCGTCGCGATCACCGGGCCGTGGGAGTCGCACCTGGCCTAGCCGCGGCCGAACGGATTTCAAAACACCGTATTCAGGCGGTTTTCTTTTCAGTGGTTTCAGGGTAGAATGCCCGGTTTGGTGAAGCCGTCCTTCGGGGCGGCTTTAGTCGCTGGTTTTGCAGAAATTATAGAGACTTAGACAGGTTTCAACATGGTAAAGATTCGTTTATCCCGCGGTGGAGCGAAAAAGCGGCCTTTCTACCACATCGTGGTGACTGACAGCCGCAACAAACGAGATGGCCGGAAAATCGAACGCATCGGGTTTTTTAACCCGGTCGCGCGCGGGCAGGAAGAGCGCCTGCGGGTCGAACTGGAGCGGGTGGATTACTGGTTGGGCGTCGGCGCTCAGATGAGCGACCGCGTAAAGAATCTGGTGGGCCAGGCCCGCGACGCTGCGTAAATGCAGCACGGGTGAACATCCGGTGGCCGCCGACGCTGTGTCGACAGGACGCAACGCGGATGCGCAGGAAGCGGACCGGCAATACGTTATTCTGGGCCGCTTTTCCGCTGTTCACGGTGTCAGGGGTTGGTTGAAGGTCTATTCCCATACCGACCCGATAGAGAAGATTTTGGACTACCGGCCGTGGCTGGTAGGCGAAGACCGGAAACCGTACGACTCGGTCACCGGCCAGAAACACGGCAAAGGCCTGATCGCCCGTCTGCAGGGTGTGGACGACCGGGATACCGCGGCGGTGCTGATAGGCCGCGATATCGCCGTCGAGCGCAGCCGGTTACCGGCGTTACCCGACGGGCGGTACTACTGGGCGGATCTGATCGGCCTTGAGGTGGTGAACCACGAAGGCCTGAGGTTCGGCCATGTACGCCGGATCATGCCGACCGGAGCCAATGATGTGCTGGTCATTCACGGCGAACGTGAACGCCTGGTGCCATTTGTGATGGACAAATACATTCGGCAGGTATGCCTGGAGCATGGCGTCATCCATGTGGAATGGGATGCGGATTTTTAGAGGCCGTCAGTGCGCATAGACGTTGTGACACTGTTTCCCGATGCGTTTGCCGAGCTGGCCGGACTGGGCGTGACTGGGCGGGCAATAGCCGAGCAGCGCATTCGGCTGGCGTGCTGGAACCCGCGGGACTATGCGGACGATCGCCATCGCACAGTCGATGACCGCCCATACGGCGGCGGTCCTGGCATGGTGATGGCGGTGGAACCGCTGGCGGCGACGATTCAGGCTGCCCGTGACGCTGCCGCCGAGCCGGCGCCGGTCAGTTTGCTGAGCCCGCAGGGCAGGCTGCTGGATCAGGCCGGGGTGAAGGAATTATCGCAGCGATCGCGTTTGCTGCTGGTTTGTGGTCGCTACGAGGGCATCGACGAACGGCTGATCGAACAATCGGTCGATGAGGAATGGTCGATCGGAGACTATGTGATTTCCGGCGGCGAGTTAGCAGCGGCGGTAGTCATTGACGCCGTGGCCCGTCTGCAGCCGGGTGTGCTGGGTCACGAACTGTCCGCCGAACAGGATTCGTTTCATCACGGACTGCTGGATTGTCCGCACTACACGCGGCCAGAATCCTGGCAAGGCCGGAATGTACCGAAGATACTGTTGAGCGGCGACCACGGTGAAATTAGTCGCTGGCGGCGCATGCAGGCCCTGGGCAGGACCTGGTTGCGGCGGCCGGAGTTATTGGAAAACCTGGAACTGGATGCAGCAGATCGAGATTTGCTGGCCCGGTTCCGACAACAAGTAGCAGACAAGTGAAATAGCAGACCAGGAACAGGTGCCCGGGGATTAACCGCCGAATACCACCGTTCAACGGTCTGAGAGGACGAAGCCATGAGCAATATTATCGACGAGCTGAATGCGGAGCAGATGCAACGCGAGGTGCCGGATTTTTCGCCGGGCGATACTGTTATCGTTAACGTCAAGGTTAAGGAAGGCAACCGAGAACGGCTGCAGGCATTTGAAGGCGTGGTCATCGCGATTCGCAACCGCGGTCTGAACTCGGCGTTTACCGTGCGCAAGATTTCTCACGGTACCGGTGTGGAACGCGTGTTTCAGACCTTCAGTCCGATGATCGAGTCGGTCAAAGTCAAGCGTAAAGGCAAGGTGCGTCGGGCGAAGCTGTATTACCTGCGCGGCCGCGAAGGCAAATCTGCGCGTATCAAGGAAAAGCTGGCCAATCGTTCCTAGGCCGATTATTCACTCAAGCCCGCCGTCAAACGCGGGCTTTTTTATTGGCCGCCGCCGCAGCAGGCAATGAAAGCCGGTACGCTCAAATTTGCGCTGAACATCTGGCCGCCGTTTCGCGGCAGCGGCATCAAAGTACTGCATATCGCCGACGATTACCGCCATGCCCGTGTCTGTGCGCGGCTTAGCTGGTACAACCGCAACTATGTCAAAACCCACTTCGGCGGCACCCTGTTTGCGATGACCGATCCGTTCTATATGCTGATGCTGCTCAACCGGCTGGACCGGCGCTACCAGGTCTGGGATCAATCCTCGTCGATTCGGTTCATCAAGCCCGGCCGCGGCCGCGTATACGCGGAATTCACGGTCGACGATGATCTGCTGGAAGAGATCGAAGCCCACTGCCGCGATGGCGAAAAGTTGATGCTGGAGCGGCAGGTCGAGGTCGTCGATGAGGCCGGGGAAGTGGTGGCACGGGTCGACAAGACACTCTATATTCGGCTCAAGCGACGCTACCGCGAAGTGCCCGCCAGCGGTTGAAAAATACCTAAGCAAACCTATCTATCATCCCAGCGGAGTCACCGCGCTACGCGATAGCTAACCAATAAACCGTCTGGGAGAAAACGATGTCGAAGACCGTCGGCGTGGAACGTCATTCGTTCCAAGCGGAAGTGCAGCAGGTACTGGATCTGATGATCCACTCGCTGTATTCCAATAAAGAGATTTTCCTGCGCGAACTAATTTCCAACGCTTCTGATGCCTGCGACAAGCTTCGCTTTGAAGCGCTTTCCGACGACAGCCTGTACGCTGGTGACGGCGAATTGCGGATCGAAATCGAGGTGGATGAGGATGCCCGTACCCTGACGGTCCGAGACAACGGCATCGGTATGACACGCGATGAAGTGATCGACAATATTGGCACCATCGCCCGTTCGGGCACGCGTAAATTCCTGCAGGCGCTGAGCGGCGACCAGCAGCAAGATGCGCGTTTGATCGGTCAGTTCGGAGTTGGCTTTTACTCCGCCTTTATCGTCGCAGACAATGTACGCCTGCTAAGCCGCCGGGCCGGCACTCCGCCATCGGACGGCGTGTTGTGGGAGTCATCCGGCACCGGGGAATATGAGTTGCAGCCGGTAGAGCGCGAACGTCACGGCACGGAAGTGACCTTACACCTGAAACCGGAGCTGGACGAATTTCTGCAGGACTGGCGTCTGAAAAGTCTGATCAGCCAGTATTCCGACCATATCGGTTTTCCGATTCGAATGCCGAAGGTTGCGGACGACGATGATCAGGCAGGCGGCGAGCTTGAATGGCAGGATGTGAATCGCGCGTCGGCTTTGTGGACGCTCGCGAAGTCCGAGATCAGCGATGAAGATTACCGCGGCTTTTACCAGCAGTTCGCACACGATCTGAAGCCGCCGCTGGACTGGAGCCACAACAAGGTTGAAGGCACGCAAAGCTATACCACCTTGCTTTATATTCCCGAGCGGGCGCCGCTGGATCTGATGCTGAACCGTGAAGAACGCGATGGCTTGAAGCTCTATGTCAAGCGGGTGTTCATCATGGACGCAGCGGAGCAGTTGCTGCCGCATTACCTGCGATTCGTCCGCGGGGTGGTGGATTCCGACGACCTGCCGCTGAACGTATCGCGGGAAATTCTGCAGGAGAACGCACTGGTCAAGCAGATTCGCGCATCCATCACCAAGCGCGTGCTGAGCCTGCTGGAAAAAATGGCCGAGAAGCGGCCCGGGCAGTTTGCCCAGTTCTGGCAGCAGTTCGGCGCGGTGCTCAAAGAAGGTATCGTGGAGGATCCGTCCAATCGCGAAAAGCTGGCCGGGTTGCTGCGCTTTGCGACGACGGCGGACGAAGGCGCCGGCCAAAGCGTCAGTCTGGCGGACTATATCGAGCGAATGCCCGATACGCAGGACACCATCTACTACGTGACAGCGGATAATGCGACCGCCGCCAGCCACTCGCCGCATCTGGAGGTGTTTCGCAAGCACGGCGTTGAAGTGCTGCTGCTCAGCGATCGCGTGGACGACTGGATGATGGGCTACTTTACCGACTACCAGGGCACGCCCCTTCAGTCGGTTGCCAAAGGCGATATCGACCTGTCCGGCATCGGCGGCGATAACGCGGACGTGAACGACGATCAACCGGCGGCCGACACGCTGGCCGAAAAGATCCAGGCGGCGCTGGGCGAGCGGGTGAACCAGGTGCGGGCCAGCCGCCGGCTGACCGAGTCCGCAGCCTGCCTGGTGTTGGGCAAAGGGGATATGGCGCTGCATATGCAACGTTTGCTGAAACAGGCGGGTCACGAGTTGCCGGCCCACCGGCCGGATCTGGAGATCAATGTCCGGCATCCGCTGGTGCAGCGCCTGAATACCAGTACCGATCAAACGGCGATCCGGAATTGGAGCCTGCTGCTGTATGAGCAGGCGGTGCTGGCCGAGGGGGGGCAGCTCGACGATCCGGCCGGCTTCGTACAGCGGCTGAACCGGTTGATGCTGTCACTACAGGACGAAGAGGAGTAGCGTCGGCGGTACTGGGCCTTCGGGCGTGAGGTTAGGTCCGCCGGCCGGTCGCCGGGACGATCGCCGGCAGGAGTGGGTTACACTGAAGCCATGACAAACCCGGCAAGAACAGATAACCCAATAAAGACAGACAGCCCGGTAAGGATCGACAAATGGCTTTGGGCAGCGCGCTTTTTCAAGACCCGCAGCCTGGCCCGGCAGGCGGTACAGGGCGGTAAGGTGCATCTGAACGGCAACCGCGCAAAGCCATCCCGGACGCTGGCAGCCGGCGATCGCCTGACGGTGCAGCGCGCGGATGTTCGGTTTGAGATTGATGTGTTAGTGCTAACCGATCGCCGCGGACCGGCCAGTGTCGCACAGACGCTGTATCGGGAAACCGATGCCGGCCGGCAGGAGCGGGAAGACCGGGAAGCGGCGCGCCAGGCAGAAAAAGCGCAGCGCCTGACACGCATTCGGCGGCCCGACAAGCGTCAGCGCCGACAGTTGCTGAAAGCCAAAGGGCGCTAAGCCGCAATCAGTCCGAGAGGCGCTTGCTCGGTATAGTCGGGAAATACTGCGTCGATTTGAGTCTGACCAAAGCGCTGCTGCAGAATTTCCGCCAGTACCGTCCGGTAATCGGTGGTCGAAGCCAGATCGCCGCTGAAAACCAGCTCATCGGGCCCAAGCCCGGGCCACTGACCGTAGACCTTTCCGCCGTTAATGCCGGCCCCGAGAAGCAGCATGACGTTGCCGTGTCCGTGGTCGGTACCGCCGGACGCGTTCTCAAATACGCGCCGGCCGAACTCGCTCATCGCGACGACGGTCACTCGCTGCATTCGTTCGCCCATGTCGGTTGCAAACGCATCCAGCGTCAATGCTAGTTCGCTGAGCAGCCCGGGCAGCGCCTGGTTTTCGCGGTCGTGGTGGTCCCAGCCGCCGATATCGATACAGGCGGTTTCCAATCCGATGTCGGCTTTGATTAACCGGGCCAGTTCGCTGAAGCGGGAACCGAAATCCGTATCCGGGTATTCGGCATCATTTTCAACCGGGAACTGGGCCGGATCTATGGTCGCCAATTCCTGCATTGCCCCTAAAGCGCTTTGCGCTTCATGGTCCAGCGGCGTCGCGGCTTGATACATGCCGGCCAGGGCGTGCTCTAGTGCCGGGCCGGCCGGACCGGGTGCCAGCAGGCCGAAGCTTTCGATACTGCTGATGCCGATCACGGGAACCGGGCCGGACAGCGAGCGCTGTACCGCGCTGCCCATGCCGATCGCGCGGAATGTCGCGCCGTTGACCGTCTGCAATGCCAGATGTCGGTTCAGCCAGCCATCGAATGCAATATCCAGCTCGGTAATCCCGCGCTCCATCAAATCCTGCGCATCGAAGTGAGAATGGGTGTCGTGGTCCAGACCGGTGGCGTGGACCCAGGCGAGGCTGCCGTCATCGAAGTATGGCTGCAATGATGCCAGCGACGGGTGCATACCGTAGAAACCATCGAGGTCGATGGCGGTATCGTCACCCGAACCGGGTTCGGCGACAGCAATGGTCGGCCTGAGGTCGTAGTAGCGTGACTCGGTAAAAGGCGGCAGCACATTCAGGCCGTCAATACCGCCTCTCAGAAACAGACAGACCAGCACGTTGCTGCCCGCCGCATCGCCACTGGGCTGCATGGCCCAGCTAAACCTCTGTTGAAGCAGCGGCAGTGCGGAAAGTCCGGAAAGCTGAACAAAGGTACGTCGTTTCATGCTGCCACCTATCGGTTCTGAAAGTAGCGGGAAGACATCAGTGCGGTCAGTGTGACGCGAGCGAACGACAGCCACTGATCGTCGGCGACCGGCTTATTCGGGTCCAGGCCGGCGAATATCGTATCCCGCAGCACGTGCAGATCCCGTACGCTGATGGTCCGGTGGATAACGTTTTGTGCCAGCTCGGAAATGATGCGGTTGGGCGAACGACCGCCATCGAGAAACCCGTCCAATACCGCATCATCCACCGCCAATGCGGCCGCATTGGCGGTGTTCCAGCGGGAAATCAGCGCGCTGGTATTGGTCCAGTACGCAGCCACATCGGGATAGCCGTTCGGTGCCGGCCAGCTAAACAACTGCTGGCCCATCGCATCGAGGCGGTCGGCGACGAAGCGGATGACCCGGCGGCGCGGCCGGAAGCCGAGATGTCTCAGCGTCGAGGCCAACAGGTCCTGCGGGCGCTTTAGCTTTTCCGCTCTCGCCTGCCAAAAAGAAGGATGATCGAACAGGGTGGTCAGAAGCTGGCCGATGTCGCCGTCGCTGTCGGTGAACGTTGCCGCCAATGCATCGACCAGCGCCGGGTCCGGTACGTCGCTGACAAATCGCCGGGCCAGTTTTTCGCTGATGAAACGGGCCGTCGACGGGTGGGCCGCAAGCAGGTCCAGCACCGCTTCTGCATCACTGATGCCGCCGCCGGCCGCAATGGTCGTGCCGAGCACGGTTTTCTCGCCTGAGTCGTGCTGCCGCGCGGCAAAGCGAAACGTACCGTTGCGGCGAGCGATGGTCCAGCCGGTGAAGCAGCGCGCGACTTCGGCCACATCCTGCTCGGTATAACCGCCGCTGACACCCAGGGTATGCAGTTCCATCAGCTCGCGGGCGTAATTTTCGTTCGGCCCGGTTTTAGTATTGCTGTAGTTGTCCAGGTAGTAGAGCATGGCCGGGCTTTTGGCATTGGCATGCAGCAGGTCGCTGAAGCGGCCAAGCGCATGCGGGCGGATCACGTCACGGTCGTCCGCGGTTTTTAAAATACCGGTGACCCCGTCGCGGACATTGACATTGAAGTGGTCGCTCCAGAATTCGACCATCCGTTCGTAGAGCTGTCGCCCGCTCAGAATGCGCCGCAGGATGGTTGCAATTGCCAGTTCGCGAACTGTGCGGCGTCGATTATCGCCAAGCGCCAATATCTCGGCGGAAGACATCGTGAGGGTCGGCAGTTCCGCGGCGATCAGATCTTCCAGGGCCGAGTCGTCAATCGCGCGATAGTCAAGCTGTCGCTGCAATATTGCCTGCCAGCCTTCCGCGTCTACCGCAGCCTTGGTTTCGGCGGTCACGCCATAGCTGATCCGGTTCAGAAAATGCACGGTGCGAGTAGGTGGCGGGCCGAGCCCTGTCTGACTGTTTGCGGCGCCGGCCGGCCGGGCCCGGTTATTGCCATTGAGTGCACTGACACTGGCCGCGACCGTGGCCAGTTTTAACCAGTGACGCCGGGGCGTTGCGGGAATGGCATTCATCTTTTCACTCCGCAGGATGGCTTGGCAATCACTTTAACGCCGCTTGAGCTTGGACATAAGTGACTGCAGAGTAAATCTGCGTAAAGGGCTGCAAAAACAGGTGTAAGGCCGATTGACCGGCGGGTTTAATCGGTTTTTCGGCGTATTCGCTCAACCAGTTCGTAGAGCACGGACAAGGCCTCGCGCGGGGATAAATCGTCCGGTTTCAGCTCGGCCAGTTCTTGCAGCAGCGGATCGGTTTCGGGCGGCGGGGCCGGCACATCGAACAGACCGAGCTGCGGCTTGGCGGCCTGACCGGCGTTCTCCAAACCCATCAGCAGGCGGCGGGCCTGCTGCAGGACCGGCTCGGGAATACCGGCCAGCGCGGCCACCTGCAAACCGAAACTGCGGCTGGCCGGGCCGTCCTGCACGCTGTGCAGAAAAACGATCCGGTCTTTGTGTTCCACGGCGTCCAAATGGACATTGACCACACCTTCGGCTTCGTCAGCCAGTCGGGTCATTTCAAAGTAGTGGGTCGCGAACAACGTCATCGCGTTGACCTTGCGTGCCAGGTGCTCGGCGCAGGCCCAGGCCAGCGCCAGGCCGTCATAGGTGCTGGTGCCGCGGCCGATTTCGTCCATCAGCACCAGGCTGGAAGCGGTCGCATTATGCAGGATATTGGCGGTTTCGGTCATTTCGACCATGAAGGTTGAATGGCCGCGGGTCAGATCATCGCCGGCGCCGATGCGCGTGAAAATGCGATCGACCGGACCGATTCGGGCCGCTGTCGCCGGCACCCAGGAACCGGCATGGGCCAGCAGGGTAATCAGCGCGGTCTGGCGCATAAACGTGGATTTACCCCCCATATTGGGCCCGGTGATGATCAGCATGCGCCGGCCGTCGTGCAATTCCGCGTCATTCGGAATAAAGGGCTGGTCCTGGACCTGTTCGACCAGCAAATGCCGGCCGGCAGTGATGCTGAGCCCCGGTTCGGCGGTAAACTCCGGTGCGTTCAGGTTCAGGCGTTGTGCACAGTCGGCAAAGGTGTTCAGCGTGTCCAGGGCCGCTATGGCCTGAGCACAGGTATGCAGCGGGGGATGCTCGGCCTGCAGTGTTTCGATCAACTGCTGATAGCAGAGTTTTTCCCGGGCCAGCGCGCGCTCGCGGCTGGAAAGCACCTGGTCTTCGAACTGCTTGAGTTCTTCGGTGATATAGCGTTCCGCCGCTTTCAAGGTCTGCCGCCGGGTGTAATGGGTGGGCACCCGGTCCTGCTGCACCTTGCTGACTTCCAGATAGTAGCCATGCACGCGGTTGTAACCGACCTTCAGGTTCGCGATGCCGGTGGCCTCGCGTTCGCGGGTCTCCAGATCGATTAGAAACTGATTGGCATTGGTGCTGAGATCGCGCAGCCGGTCCAGTTCCTTGTCGTAGCCGTCGGCGATGACGCCGCCATCGCGCAGCAGTAGCGGCGGTTGTTCGACGATGGCCCGGTTCAAGATGTCTAGCAGGTCCGGGAACTCGCCCAGATCCCGATGCAGCGCATTCAGCAGCGGTTGATCGAAGGCTTCAACGGCGTGGCGAATGTCCGGCAGCAGACGCAATGCGCCGCGCAATGTGCTGAGATCCCGAGGCCGCGCGCTGCCGAGCGCAATGCGCGACAAGATGCGCTCAATGTCGCCGATGCCGCGCAGCGGTTCGGCCAGCGCCGCCTGCGATCCCGCTTCCAGCAGCGCTCCGACGCTTTGGTGACGGTGCCTGAGTGTTTCCACATCGCGCAGCGGACTGGTGATCCAGCGGCGCAGCAGGCGGCTGCCCATCGGCGTTGCACAGCGGTCCATGATGCCGACCAGGGTATGCTCGCGCCGCCCGCCCGGGTTGTATTCCAGTTCCAGATTGCGCCGCGTGGCCGCGTCCAGCAACAGGTGGCGGTTGTATTGTTCGACTTTCAGTCCGGTAATATGCGGCAGCGCCTGGCGCTGGGTGCCCTGCACGTACTGTAACAACGCACCGGCTGCGCTGACTGCAAGGTCCAGTGCTTCGGCGCCGAAGCCGGACAGGTCGTGGGTCGCGAACTGCCGGTTCAGTACACGGCGGCAGGCGTCCTCGTCGAAATACCAGGGTGGGCAGGACTGCAACCCGTCGCGGGTTGCCGGCCGGCCTTGCAAATCCTGGTCTTCGCTATGCAGCAGTTCCGCCGGCTGCAGGCGTTCGAGTTCCGCTTCCAGCGCTGCGATGCCGTTCAGTTCTTTGACCTGAAACAGACCGGTCGACAGTTCCATCCAGGCCAGACCGCAGCGATCGCCGTCCAGGTACAGTGCGGCCAGCAGGTTTTCCTGCCGTGACGGCAGCAGCGCGTCTTCGGTCAGCGTGCCGGGCGTGACGATGCGGACAACCTGGCGTTCTACCGGCCCTTTGCTGGCAGCCGGATCGCCGATCTGCTCGCAGATGGCCGCCGCTTCGCCACGGCGCATTAATTTGACCAGATAACTGTCCAGTGCATGGTGCGGTACGCCGGCCATCGGAATCGGCTGGCCGGCCGATTCGCCGCGGGTGGTCAGCGTGATATCCAGCAGCTGCGCCGCTTTGCGGGCATCGTCGTAGAACAACTCGTAAAAATCGCCCATTCTGAACAGCAGCAAGGTATCCGCGAATTCGGCTTTGATCCGCAGGTATTGCTGCATCAGTGGGGTATGCTTGGATTTGGCTGTCAGGGCTGGTGTCGCCATTCGGCGGAGTGTAACGTAATGCCCGGCACGGAAAAAGAGCAGCCAGTCCGAAGCGGATTTCACCCATGACGGAAGCACAGACAATCGCGCAAACCATCGATCGGGTTGCGAGGGCGTTACAGGCCGCCAACGCACTGCTGGTCACTGCTGAATCCTGTACCGGTGGCTGGATCGCGAAGGCCTGTACCGATCGGGCAGGCAGTTCGGCTTGGTTCGAACGCGCCTATGTGACCTATTCCAACGCCGCCAAACGCGAATGCCTGGGCGTGCCGGCCGATGTGCTGGCCCGGCACGGGGCTGTTTCCGGTCCGGTCGCCGAAGCGATGGCCGCGGGTGCGCTTCGGCACAGCCGGGCCAAGCTGAGTCTGGCGGTCACCGGCATTGCCGGGCCGGATGGCGGTTCGGCCGAGAAGCCGGTCGGCACGGTTTGGTTTGCATGGGCTGATTCGAATCTGGTGGCGAGCGAAGTCGTCCACTTTAGCGGCGACCGCGATGCGGTGCGGCGACAAACGGTAGTACACGCGCTAAGCGGCCTGCTGCAGCGTTTTGCGCTGCCGCTTGTGTAACCATGCGCCTGTTTTTCGCCCTGTGGCCGAACGCTGCGGTGCGGCGTGCGCTGCGTTTTGTGCAGCAACGCGTTGCTGCGGGTGGCGCAAGGGCGGTACAGACGGACTATTTTCATATCACCCTGGCCTTTCTCGGCGAGGTGCCGGATGATCGGTTGCCGGC
This sequence comes from Lysobacterales bacterium, assembly GCA_028289465.1. GTDB lineage: Bacteria > Pseudomonadota > Gammaproteobacteria > Xanthomonadales > SZUA-36 > JANQPM01. The sequence continues at coordinate 22,076 of JANQPM010000109.1, forward strand.
ATTGTTGCCGATCAGAAAGACCGTTGCCTGCCCGCATGTCACACAGCAACTGAATCGATTGGGCTGGTTCGAAAGGGCGGCCGTATCGTGGCTGGGCTGCAACGCGGTTCCGGTTTCCCTGCAACGCATGCAAAGCCGCCTGGCCGAGCACTTGGTACAACTCGGTTTTATACAGGATGCAGGGCCCTGGCTGCCCCATGTGACGCTTTATCGCAAAATGAGAACGCCACCCGATAAACTGTCTTTTGACGCGGTCGAGTGGCAGGTCGAAGACTATGTACTGGTCCGGTCGGTACTGACACCGGACGGACCCGATTATCGGCTTATCGGCCTCGATTGAGCGTTACCGTGGCGGTTGTTGTAGGAGAATTCGGTCGCTTGCGGTCAGAGGTATGGGGGAATTAAATCGGCTATGGAATAATAGAGCTTGAGGAGAGGGTACTGCAGATTGCGGTTAACTGATGCCGGCGTACGCAAAGGCGAATCTGAAAGAACCGGCGAAATCACCAGCGGGATCATCCGGTGGAATCATATGGAGAAGCGGAGTGGACGAGAATAGAAAACGGGCGTTGTCTGCCGCCCTATCGCAGATTGAAAAGCAATTCGGCAAAGGCGCGGTCATGCGCATGGGCGATGGCGCGCATCGCGATGTCGAAGTGATTTCTACCGGTTCTTTGGCGCTGGATGTGGCGCTCGGTATCGGCGGCCTGCCGCGCGGCCGGGTGGTTGAAGTTTACGGTCCCGAGTCCAGCGGCAAGACCACGCTGACCCTGCAGGCGGTTGCCGAAGCCCAGAAACTGGGCGGTACGGCCGCGTTTGTCGATGCGGAACACGCACTGGACCCGCTGTATGCCGAGAAACTGGGAGTGAATGTGGAAGACCTGCTGGTTTCCCAGCCGGATACCGGTGAACAGGCATTGGAAATTACCGATATGCTGGTGCGCTCCGGCGCGGTCGATATCGTGGTGGTGGATTCAGTGGCCGCACTGACACCGAAAGCGGAGATCGAAGGCGAGATGGGCGATACCCATGTCGGTCTCCAGGCCCGCCTGATGTCCCAGGCGCTGCGCAAGTTGACGGCCAATATCAAGCGTTCCAACTGCATGGTGATTTTTATTAACCAAATTCGAATGAAGATTGGCGTGATGTTCGGCAGCCCGGAAACGACGACCGGCGGCAATGCACTGAAATTCTATTCATCGGTCCGTTTGGATATCCGTCGCACCGGGTCGCTGAAAAAAGGCGATGAAGTGATCGGCAACGAGACCCGGGTCAAAGTGGTCAAGAACAAGATGGCGCCGCCATTCCGGCAGGCGAACTTCGAAATCCTGTACGGTGAGGGCATTTCCCGCGAAGGCGAGTTGATCGAGCTGGGTGTGGCCAACAACATCGTCAGCAAATCCGGAGCCTGGTACAGCTACGGCAGCGACCGAATCGGCCAGGGCAAGGAGAATGTTCGGCAGTTTCTGAAGGAAAACGCGGATATTGCCGATGCGATCGAGCGGCAGGTTCGCGAACGCCTTCTGGGTACAGAACAGGCTGATGCCAATTCTCAGGGCGGCAGCGAGAAGGAGCAGGCCGTCAACAACTAGGTCGGCATGGGTCAGAATCCGCAAAACGATGCCAGGGCCGCGGCAAAGACCGCGGCCCTTAATTTATTGGCCCGGCGCGAACACGGCCGGTGCGAACTTCAACGCAAACTGCGCCAGCGCGGACATGCGGAGCAAGTGGTCGAAGAACTGCTGGACGATCTGGCTGCATGCGAGTTGCAGAGCGACCGACGGTTCGCCGAAGCCTACGTTCGCTACCGGGCTGCGAAAGCCTACGGACCGTTGAAGATTGGCGCCGAACTGGGTCAGAAAGGGGTCGGCAGGGAGTTGATCGACAGCGCATTGAATCAGCCAGAGGTGGACTGGTCGGAGATTCTGTTGCAGTGGATACGGCGCCGGACCGGCTTGTCCGATGAGCAGCACTTCGATCAGCGCTCAGCCGATTACCGCCGGGTCCTGCGGCGCGGGTTCAGTCATCAGCAAATCCGTCAGGCGCTGCGCGCGAACCGGTCCGATTGAAAAGGAGTCTAGCGCCCGCGTCTTTCGTAGCGCAGGTGGAGTCAGATGGCGGTTTCGCTATAGCGAAGAAGCCTTCTGACGAAACCGTTAAGCGCGTGCAGACGAAAACCGCAACCGCACGCCCCAAGTTATCCATTTCGGGCCTCCCAGTCTGGCTTCTTTCCTTCGGAAAACCGCCAGACTGTCCAGCCGGGGCTACAACATGGAACTGACGCACGACCCCTCTGGTGCCGCTTGCGCTGCTCGCTCACCCCACCGGGAGAGCAAGCCAAGGGAGGCATGGCGGTTTGCGCAACGCGCAAGAAGCCATGCTTCACGGTGCCCGCTCCGGCGGGTTGCCTGCGGCTCCTTCCGACATTGACTCTCGATTTTTCAGGCTTATTTCAGTATCTTGCACGACAGCAGTAACCGTATGCACTGATATCCATTGACAGGTATTTATGAAGTCAACCGCTGAAATTCGCCAGGCGTTTCTGGACTATTTCACCGATCGCGATCATCGGCTGGTGAAATCCGCTTCCCTGGTCCCGGCCAACGATCCGACGTTGTTGTTCACCAATGCCGGAATGGTGCAGTTCAAAGACGTGTTTCTGGGTGCGGAAAAACGCCCTTATTCGCGTGCTGCCAGTTCGCAGCGCTGCGTTCGTGCCGGTGGCAAACACAATGACCTGGACCAGGTCGGGTATACCGCACGCCACCATACCTTCTTTGAAATGCTCGGCAATTTCAGTTTCGGCGATTATTTCAAGCGCGAAGCCATCCAATATGCCTGGGACCTGCTGACAACGGTGTTTGAACTGCCGGCCGAGCGCCTGTGGGTAACCGTTTATCAGACCGACGACGAAGCCTACGGTATCTGGAAAGAGGTGATAGGCGTGGATGAGTCACGCATTGTCCGCATCGGCGACAAAGCGGCTGACAAACCGTATGAAAGCGACAATTTCTGGGCCATGGGTGATACCGGCCCGTGCGGCCCGTGCAGCGAGATTTTTTACGATCACGGCCCGGATGTCGCCGGCGGCCCTCCTGGTTCTTCCGATGAAGACGGCGATCGGTATATCGAGATATGGAATCTGGTCTTTATGCAGTTCGACCGCAGCGCCGACGGCAAGCTGAATCCGCTGCCCAAGCCCTGTGTCGACACCGGTATGGGGCTGGAACGTATTGCGGCGGTCTTGCAGGGGCGCCACAGCAATTACGATATCGACCTGTTCCAGCATCTGATTCGAAGCGCCGGCGAGGCGACCGGTTATGCCGACCTGAATAGTCCGTCGCTGAAAGTGATCGCGGATCATATCCGTGCCTGCGCATTCCTGATCGCCGACGGGGTATTGCCTTCCAATGAAGGACGCGGCTATGTCCTGCGGCGGATTATCCGCCGGGCGATTCGTCACGGCTACAAACTGGGCAGGAAAGCGGCCTTTTTCGGTGGAATGGTCACGCCGCTCGCTGAAGTGATGGGCGATGCTTATCCCGAGCTGCAACAGAAAGCTGAATTTATCCAATCGACGCTGGCCGGCGAAGAAGAGCGTTTTTCGCGCACGCTGGAAGCCGGCATGAATATTCTGAAAACGGTAATTTCCGAGTCGCAGGAAGGCGACGGCGTGATTGCCGGGCAGCAGGCCTTTGTGCTTTACGACACCTACGGGTTTCCGCTGGATCTGACCGAAGATGTCGCGCGGGAGCATAACCTGACCGTGGACCACCGGGGCTTCGATGAAGCCATGCAGGAGCAGCAGGCGAGGGCGCGCCAGGCGGGCCAGTTCAAAAGCCAGACCCAGATCACAGCCGATGTCCTCAAAGATTTGCCGGAAACCGTGTTTGCCGGTTATGAACGGCTGGTCTGCGAAGATGCGGTAGTTGCCGCAATACTGTCCGAAGCCGGTCAGCGGGTAGAACGCCTGGAGCAGGGCGACAGCGGTATCCTGATCCTTGACCGGACGCCTTTTTACGCGGAAGCCGGCGGCCAGGTTGGCGATACCGGCAATATCGAAACGGAGCAGGCGGATTTTCGAGTGCGCGATACGCAGAAAATCGCCGGCGTCTTTTACGGCCACTACGGTTCGGTTCAGCGCGGCACGATCGAGGTGGGTATGCCGGTGTCGGCGTCGGTCGAAGCGCAGCGCCGGGAAGCCATTGTGCTGCATCACTCGGCAACCCATCTGCTGCATGCGGCGCTGCGGGACGTACTGGGCCGGCATGTCGAACAAAAAGGATCGCTGGTAGCGCCGGACCGGCTGCGTTTCGATTTTTCCCATCCGGCCGCGCTGAGCGAGGAGCAACTGGAGCAGATCGAACAACTGGTGAACCGTCAGATTCGCCGGAATGCCGAAGCCGATATCAAGCATATGGCATACGATGATGCGATCACCGCAGGCGCGATGGCGTTGTTTGGCGAGAAGTACGGCGACCAGGTCAGGGTTTTACGATTTGACGATTTTTCCGTTGAGCTGTGCGGCGGGACCCATGTCGGCCGCGCCGGCGATATCGGCTTGTTCAAGATCACTTCCGAAGGCGGCATTGCGGCCGGTGTCAGGCGTATCGAAGCCTTGGCCGGAGAGGCGGCCGTCACCTGGATGGAAAAAATCGAGCGTCAGCAAAAGACCCTGTCCGCCCAATTGAAAGCCGCGCCTGATCAACTGCAACAAAAAGTGCAGCAGTTGCTGGAGGCCAATCGCAGTCTTGAAAAACAACTGGTGCAGCTCAAATCACAATTAGCCAGTTCGGCGGGCGAGGATTTGCTCGGCCAGGCAGTCGAAATCAACGGCGTCACGGTATTGTCCGCGCAGTTGGAAGGCGCCGATGCCAAGGGGCTGCGGGATACGATTGATCAATTGAAATCCCGGGTCGCTTTGCTGATTGTGGTTCTGGGCGTTCAGGATGGGGAAAAAGTGCGTCTGATCGCTGGGGTCAGTCAGTCGCTGACCGATCGAATCAAAGCCGGCGACCTGGTAAACCACGTTGCACAGCAGGTTGGCGGGCGTGGCGGTGGCCGCGCTGATCTGGCCCAAGCCGGCGGGACCCAGCCGCAACACCTGTCATCGGCTTTGCGCAGTGTCAGCGACTGGGTCACGGAGAAGTTGTGATATGAAATTCTTCGCTTTCGGTCTATGATTCGCGTAGAATTTGATCCAGAATTGGGGGATAAAGCCAATTGTGACAGTTTATGACACATTGCTTTCTTTTAGCGAATAACCGTTTGCTAATATTACTCAAGTGCGTGAAAGGGATGCTTGCTCCGCTAATACAGCTAGATGAGGAGCGGACGTATGGAGATGTAGATGCTTATACTGACTCGTCGACTGGGAGAAAAATTAATTATTGGTGACGATGTTGTAGTGACGGTATTAGGGGTGAAAGGCAATCAGGTTCGAATCGGCATCCAGGCACCTCATGACGTTGCAGTTCATCGCGAAGAGATTTTCGAACGCATCAAAAAGGAACGTGAAGGGGATAAGAAACTCGCCGCCGGATCTTCGTAGTATTTCCGCTTTACCTCACCCGTATTAATGTATATCCTTGCCCACCCTTGCCTATGGCATGTTTTGCGTGAGCGGCGCTGCCGGCAAACTGCGGCATGGAGTGATGACTGAAGGCGCTCCCCTGCCAAGGAAGTATGGGGCTAAAAACCCCATCGAGGGTTCGGGCCGGAGCAGGCGTCAGCCTGCGTAGACCGCGAGCACGCGCAGCGCGCGCAGCAATCCCTCCCGGATGCGCAGCATCCGCCGAGGCGTGACACAATAAGACATTGGAGAGGTGGCCGAGTGGCTGAAGGCGCTCCCCTGCTAAGGGAGTATGGGGCTAAAAACCCCATCGAGGGTTCGAATCCCTCCCTCTCCGCCATAACCCCGCGCAGCGGGGTTCCTAATCACTTCCAGGGATAAGAACCCCAATGCCGCAGCGCAGCATCGGTTCGGGCCGAAGCAGGCGAAGCCTGCGAGCACGCGTAGCGCGCGCAGCATCCACCGAGGCGTGATACAAAAGACAATGAAGAGGTGGACCGGCTGGCTGGCAGCGTTCTGCCGCTAACATACTCGGGCATAAATCCCATCGGGAGTTCGGTCAATAGAGACTTCAGCCGCCGGTATCGGCTGGTTCCGGATTTTCTGTCGCGGCCGGCTCGCCGGCTGATTCGGTCTCGACGCTGAACTCCATCAACTCGACTGGCAGACCATTGCTGCTATCTATAGTGACGCCGCCGCAATCACAAGCCCAGGCGCAGCTTGGGTTGGTAGCCGCAGTGGACGCAGACGCCGAAAGAATCGATGTTGAGGTCCCGGCCGTTGGGAAGCACCCCAGCACATTCATAGACATCGTCAGTGCACAGTTGACGACGGTGGACAGCGTCTTGAATACGAATATCGTCGGTGGCGTGGAAGATGCATTAGATGACGACACAACACACTGAGCCTGGGAACTGACAGGAATCGTCAGCGCACCGAATATCAGCAAGACTGGAATAAACCAAGGTCGTCCGTTACGAATCTTCACAATGTGTACTCCTGAGCTGATGGGCGCTCAGTTAGGAGAAAAAGCACCTGTACTCCGTAGGAGACGCCCCGACGGCTATGCAATCTAGCATTGTGCTCTGCTACCGGTCAAACGTGGGTGACGGCGGTTCAGTACCGGAAGCGGGTAGCTTGGAGCCACAGGCGACCCGCCGGCGCGGGCGCCGTGAAGCACGGGCTGTGTCAGAAGGCTTCTTCGCTATCGTGAAACCGCAGTGCAGGTGACTTGGTGCAGGTGACTTGGCTGGCGGTTTTGCCAACGGCAAAGAAGCCGGCTAATAGGCACCGTCAAGCGCGTCAGACTCCACCTGCACACGCTTACGGTTCCGTCAGAAGGCTTCTTCACTGTCGTGAAATCGCCATCTCGCTCCACCTGCACGCGCTTAACGGCTGTGCCAGAAGGCTTC
>JANQPM010000107.1 GCA_028289465.1 Lysobacterales bacterium
CAAGACCTACGAGATTGCGACCAACCGGGACGGACAAACCCTGCTGTACCAAGTGGACCGGGCCAAACTGCCCCCGGCCGAACCGGATGTGCTACCCGAAGGCGACAGCGGTGCGGCGGCGGCCGCCGACTTCGGCCAGCTACGGGGCAGCAACCCGGCTGCGATTCAACACGATGTACTAGTAGTCTACACCCCGGCGGTGTGCGCCGAACGGGGCGGCTGCGAGAACGTCGAGACCGAAGTCCTGGCAGCGATCGCCGATGCCAATCAAGCCTATCTCAACAGCGGAGTCAACATTGCACTGAACCTGGTGGGCATGGCGGGGGTGGACTACCTGGAAAGCGGCCAGATGAGCCAGAGCCTGAACCATTTGACCTATCGGGCCGGTCACCCGCAGGACAGCCAGGGGGCGCTGGATGAAGTGCACACCCTGCGCGACCACTACCAGGCGGACCTGGTGGCCTTGATCAGCGACGATGCGGCCTACTGCGGGATCGGCTGGGTGAATGCGGATGCGGACACGGCGTTTAGTGTGACCCACTGGTCGTGTTTGTCGAACCGCAGTCTGACGCACGAACTGGGTCATAACCAGGGCAGCGCGCATAATGTGGAGAATGCCGGGGTCGCGGGCAGCTACCCGTATTCCTACGGTTACCGCTACTGCAGTGCGGACGGTTACCGGACGATCATGAGCTATGACAGCGGCTGCAACATTCCGCGGGTCAATTACTTCTCCAATCCGAGTGTTGACTATCAGAACCAACCGACCGGCACGCCGGGGGCGGACAATGCGCGGTCGTTGAACAACACGGCGGCCTTGGTGGCGGGCTTCCGGCAGTCGGCGGCGGAACAACTGACCTTAGACAACCCGGGCAATCAGAGCCACGGGTTGGGCGCGACGGTGAGTCTGAGCCTGAGTGCGACGAGTGCGGCGGGCCGGGCGTTGACCTATACGGCGGCGAACCTGCCGCCGGAGCTGAACCTTGACAATACGACCGGCACCATCACGGGCACCTTGACCGAAGCCAGCCAGGGCACTTATGCGGTGGTGGTGGCGGTGACCGACGGGCAGGTGGCGGTATCGGCCGACTTCAGCTGGTCGGTGGCGGCTGACGGCACGGGCGGTGGGACTGATCCGAATGCGGCGGCGGACGCGTGTTCAACCCAGGCAAATGTTCAGTTTATCTACTATCAAAACTACACCATTGCCTATAAACCGCCGCAATGTACTCCTGATGCGGCGACCAGTCTTGCAGTAACGCCTACCGAATCCTACGACGGTCAATACGCACTGGATTGGGGCTGGGACAGCGGCCCGATTCCGGCTGACTGGAATGTGGATCGCTATGAACTGCAAGAAAAAAACCTGAATACCGGTGTTACGGCTGCGCCGCTTTCGATCACCGATTTGAATCAACTGAGCCAGGCATATAGCAAAACCCGGACCAGTGCCGATGTGGTTTACGAGTACCGGGTCCGGGCTTGTGCCGGCACGGTCTGCGGCGCGTATTATCCTGATGAGAGCAGCGCGGGCACACAGGTCACCGTAAAAGCGTTGACGCCGAATCCGCCGACGTCGGTCACCGTTAGCCCTTCGCCGACCTATGACGGCCAATATACCCTGAGCTGGAACTGGTCGGGCGGTGCAGTGCCGTCGCAATGGGGCGTCACCGCATATCAGATTCGGGAAACCAATCTGACGGCTGGCGGTAATCCGGTTACGACGACCATTTCCAACCTTAACCAGCTAACCAAGAGCTACAGCAAAGGAATCCCGGCAAACTTCACGACCTATGGTTATAAAGTTCGCTCCTGCGCCGGGGCTTACTGCGGAGACTGGGCACCGGCCGGCGACGCTCAGGTGACATTGTGGCCGGCGGCCGATATTCAATCGTTCACCACCACCCCGGCAGTCATTTTCGAAGGCCAAAGTACGCGGGTACAGTGGAATGTGGCTGCGGCGACCAGTTGTACGACAACAGGCACCACCCCGGGCTGGGCCGGCACCTTTGTCGATCCTCAGGACAGTCAGAATAATTTTACTGATCTGACCATTCAGAATCCCGGAAGCTACAGCCATACCCTGAACTGCGGCAATGGCAGCACATCGGATACTGCAGTGAGCAATGTCAGCGTGCGCCCGATCGCTGTGACGGTAAGTGACTTTTCGACCGGCGCGGCCGAGGTGGACGTCAATCAGAACTTCACCTTGTCCTGGGTAGTGAGCAATGCCGATAGCTGCGTGCCGGAACAGGGCAGCAGCACCTGGCAGTCACAGGCGACGTCAAACCCGGCCGGCAGCGCCACCTTTAGCGAAAGCACGGCTGGCCGATATACCTATCGTCTACGCTGTACCAATGCCGGTGGCGGGGACAGTTTTGCGGATGTCGCGATGATTGTTTCCGAAATCGAGGCGCCGGGTACGCCGGATGCGGTGATACCACCGTCTTCGACTCACGCCTCGCCGCCGACATCGGCGGAGAAAGCCAGCAGTGCCCGAGTGGGTGCGACCGCCGGTGAGTTCCAGGTCAGCCAGGGAGGCTCGGCGGTATACGAGATTCCGATCATGACCGCATCGGGTTCCGCCGGGTTCGCGCCGGAAGTGAGCCTGGAATATAACAGCAGCGCCGGCAATGGCCATATCGGCATGGGCTGGTCTGTCAAGGGCCTCTCCAGCATCGCACGCTGTTCGCAGACTATAGAGCAGGACGGACCTAACGCTAACCCCGGCGTTCGCTTTACCAGTGAAGACCGATTCTGTCTGGACGGTAAACGACTGATTCTGACTTCCGGTACTTACGGTTCCGCCGGGTCGAAATACCGTACGGAAATCGACGAATTCGTCCGGATTACCGCGGTTAGCGGGCTGGGAATCTCCGGGCCGGGCAGTTTCCGGGTTGAACATCCTGATGGCACCACGGCTTACTATGGCCAAACCGCGGATTCGCGAATCGTTGGCAAGGATGGTGGGACCAGCGATGTGATTTATTCCTGGGTGGTTAACGAAGTTGTCGACAGTTCAAATAATTACATCACGTATAGCTATACGCTGGATACGACGAATGGTGCGGAACAGACCATTCAGAAGATTGCCTACACCGGCAACCGCAAAGCCGGTTATACCGAACAGTTGCCATTTGCGGAAATCACATTTCACTACGACACCGTACGGACCGATAAAACCGAAGCCTATCTCAGCGGCGCAAAATTCGCGCTTAGCAAACGGCTTTACCGCATCGACAGCAAGGCCAAATCCAGTACCGGGTCCAGCCTGCAGTGGTTGCGTTCCTACCAGGTCCGCTATCGTGCCGATGGAGACGGCATGGGCCGTTCGGTGGTTGACGAAATTCAGGAATGCACCAGTTCAGCCGCGTCGGTATGCTTCCCGGCCACCGAGTTCGGCTGGCAGCGCAACAGCAGTGCGATCCAGTCCGCAAGCGCGAAGACCGTCTCGCCCGAAGCAGGCGGGCTGGGCTTTGAAGTGACCGATGTAAACGGCGATGGCCGGGACGACCTGTTTTACCTGGTGAAATCCGGAACCACTTATCAGCCGCGCATTTTCTTCGGCGAGCTTTCCGGCGTGCTTTCTGCTAAGTCCAGCTATAGCGTTGCGATTCCGAAACATCCAACAGAAGAAAAACCGAGCCACTATTTCTTGCTGGACTATGACCTGGATAGCTACACCGATATCGTGTTTATCGACGGCAGCAGCATCAAAGGTGCTCGCTGGAATCCATCCACCGGCAGTTACGCGGGCGTCCAATCCATTGGAACCTTGAGTATCGCCAACCCGGCTTGGGTGAATATTGCGGATTACGATGGGGACGGCCTGGGTGATTTGGTCTACGGTGCCGGGCAAGGCGGTACCGACTATATCAACCGTCGCACCGAGGACACCGGCGGTCAGTATTACGCCAGCAGCATTACCGCTACATTTGTCGGCGAAACACAATTCCCGCTGATTTTCGGGCCACTTGCTGTCGTTTCGCGTTCCGTCGATTTTGATGGCGATGGAGCCACCGACATTGTTGCACTGACCAAGGATGACATCGCGTGTATACCCGGCTGTAATATCGACTGGTACGTCTTCAAATCACTCCGTGACGGGCGGTATCAACGTTCGGCACACCTGGGGTCAGCAGCGGATATCACTGGAGACATACTTCCGGTTGATATCAATGCCGATGGCTTCACGGACTTTGTGTTGCGGGATGGCAATAACTGGTCGTTCCGGCTCAATACCGGCACCGGATTGCAATCGGAAGTGTCAATTGGAAGTTTTACCGGCGTGGTGGAGAGCAAGAACGCGGTGGTCACCGACTACAACGGTGACGGGTTCCCGGACCTGCTTTATCCGGAAAACGCCAGCGCCACGCACGGGACCTGGCGGCTGAAACTGAATAACAACGGTAAGTCGTTTGACACCAGCGATGTGGATACCGGCGTCATAGCCGGCGATATTGAAGACGATTTCGATTTCAGCCTGTTTGGCGATTTCACCGGCACCGGACGCCATGACCATATTTTCGTGAACCGCGCCAATGCCGACGGCGATATTCAATATGCCGAAATCCGCAAAGGCTATAACAGTATCGGCGGCGCCACCGGCTATCAACCGGCTGCGGTGATCACCAAAGTCACCGACGGACTAGGCGCGGAAACGGATATCCAATATGGCGCTTTCACCGATACTGGTGCCTACCTGCGCGCAAACAGCGGTAAGAATGCCAACTGGGGCGCCGGTTCGCCGGTATTTGATTTCATAGCGCCGGGTTATGTGGTGTCGCGGGTGACTAGCTCCGCACCGCGCTATACGTTAAACGCCCAGCTAGATAGCGGCAGCTTCAGCTCAGCGGCGAAAAACGCGATCCAGTATCGCTATGTTGGCGCGAAAGTCCAGGCCGGCGGCCGCGGCTCTCTGGGCTTTGAAGAAGTGATTGCTTACAACGAACAGTCCGGCATTCGGACCAATACCCGTTATCGCCAGGATTACCCGTACATCGGCCGGCCGTTCGCGTATGTGGAAGTACAAGCTGCTGCCGGCAACGCGCTGAAACCCTTGAGCGATCCAGATTCCAGTACGGTATTTGACTGGGCTAGCAACTGGAACGTCACGCGAACCGCGCCGGCAGCCGCGAGTTCCGTCGGCGGTACTTTGCTGACCTATACCGCCAATGAATGGGGATTGCTGGAAACCGGCGGAAGCTGCTCCAATTCGGTCCACTACCCTTATCTGAAGGATGCGCTGATCCGCAACTACACTTTGCAAGGCGCCTTCAGCCATAAAACGCTGACGCTGCAAACCGTAGATTGCTATGGCAACGCAGACTACCTGGAAGAAAAGACTTACGAGACCAATACCAACCCGTCAGACAACTGGGTCCATCGCAAGCTCACCGATGGTGTCTACAGCAACGATGCCACCAACTGGCGCATCGGCCGTCTGACACAAAGCGTGGTCACGCATTTGCGCGATTATACGAACACCGCGAAGAAAATTGTCCGTAAATCCACGTTTGCCTACAACAGCAGCAGCATTCTGTGGCAGGAAGTGATTGAACCGGACCGGGCCAGTACCCACAGGGTCACCACCGAATACACCTTCGATCGCTTCGGCAATCGGCTGACCGTGGCTGAAAAAGGGAGCAGCTTTACCGACCGGACGACTACACTGAAGTACGACAGCCTGGGCCGGTTCCAGACCGAGATAGTCAACCCGGATGGTCAGTCCGTGAAGAAATTGCTGAACTGGGACCAGTTCGGCAATGTGCTGGATGTAACCGATATCGACGGCGTGCACCAAAAAGCCCAATACGACGACATGGGCCGGCTGATGTATTCTCGCGGCGATACGGGCGCGTGGAGCAAGACCGTTACGGTCAGCGGCAGCGGTAGCTACTGCCCGGCCAGTACCGAGTTTTATCAGGTCACCACTGGTGGCGGTGTACCTGATAGCTGGCGGTGCTTCGATCGGCTGGGCCGGGAAACCCGCAGTATCGTCAGAGGCTTTGACGGCAGGCGGATCCATACCGATACTTTCTATGACCGCCTGGGGCTGGTCGCGCGGGTTTCCGAGCCTTACTTCTGTGGCACCAGCGCCACGTCAACAGCCCGCTGCGATACGGAAAATTCCAGTACCGCCGGCAACTACTTCTGGACCGCCACCGCTTACGACACCATTGGCCGAACGCTGGAAATCCGCCACCCGGACAGCACCACGGCAGATTTCGTCTATGACGATGGCGAACCGCGCCTGATTTCCAGCCGCAACCGGAAAAACCAGCTACGAAAAGAGAAATTCAACGCGTTGTCCGAATCTCTGTGGGTGGAGGACCACCTGGGTGGTCGCATCGACTACGAGTACGATGAGATCGGCAATGTGGTTCAGACCACCGGCGCGGATAACACGGTAATCACCGTCAATTACGATACGATCGGCAAATTCCGCGACTATGTGGATGATCCGGACAAGGGCCGCTGGGACTATCGACACAATGCATTGGGCGAATTGCGCTATCAGCGCGATGCCGAAGGCCAGCAGATCATCTGGGTTTATGACAAGCTGGGCCGGGTGACCAGCCGGGTGGATTGCGCCTTTGTCTCCGCAGTCGGCAATAGCTGCACCAGCCTGGAGAAAGTGGCAACCGCCACGTTCAGCTATCAGACCGGCAGCGGTAACGGAAGAAGCCAGATTACTCAGGAAGCCTTCTACGACGAGGTTACCAACACCACGCTACACCAGCGGAACTATGACTACGACAGCAAAGGCCGGTTAGAGGAACTGACCACGCAAATAGCGGGTGTGCCGTATGTTCAGTCGTTTACCTACGATGAATACGGCCGCGCGTTCCAGGACTTTGATATCACCGGTGGCAGCCGCGGTATCCGCTATGTCTACCAGAACGGTTATCTGGAGAGCCTCAAAGAAGCCCGTGACGGCACCAGCGGCATCGTCTATCAGCAGATTACCGGTGTTAACGCCCGCGGCCAGGTCGAGGGCATGAACCTGGGCAACGGTGCGGTCGAAGCCTTTGCGACCTATGCGGCCAGCGATGGCCGCCTGCAAAACCTGCGTGCGTTCAAAGCGAGCACTAATCAGGAACTGCAAAATACCGATTACATCTTCGATGCCATCGGCAACCTCAGCGAACAGCAGGACCTGCACCGCAGCCGCTTCGAGAAGTTCAGCTATGACAATCTGAACCGTCTGCTGAAAGTCCAGGCATCCACCAATGGCGGCAGCAGCTATACGACCAAGCAGACCATTCGCTATGACGATAGCGGTAACGTGGACTGCCATTCCGCAGTCAGCGGGGTCAGCGGTGCCAATGCCTGTGCGCCGGGCACCACGGCCAGCAATTACGGCTACGGCACCCTGAGCGATCAGCCGCATGCGGCCAAGACCATCGGCAGCACCAGCTATACGTTCGATGCCAACGGCAACAACACCGGCAGCAGCGACGGCCGAAGCATTGATTATTCGATCTTCGACAAGCCGGTCGAGATCGAACGCGGCGGCAACAAGACCGTCTTCGCCTACGGTGTCGACCGCGGCCGCATTATTCGGCGCGACTACAGCGGCAGCACGCTGGATCGCACGGTCCGCTACCTGGGCAATGTCGAACTGATCGACACCCCCACCGAGCGGGTCAGCAAACGCTATATCGGTGGCGCGGCCATTGTCGATTTCTATCCGATCACCAAGACCGCCCAGCCGCGCTATGCGCTGCGCAACCACCTAGGCTCGATCGAGCGGCTGACCGACGCGAGCGGCGCACCGCTGCAGGCCATGAGCTTCGATACCTGGGGGCGGCGTCGCGAAGCGGACAACTGGGACGACTACAGCGTCAACACGGTATTGCTGAACAACTTTACCAGCGTCGGCTATACCGGCCACGAACAAGTGGACGATCTGGGCATTATCCATATGAACGGCCGTATCTACGATGCCGAGATCGGCCGTTTCCTGCAGGCCGATCCGTATGTGCCGGATACCGGGTATACGCAGAGCTACAACCGCTACAGCTATGTGTACAAC
>JANQPM010000110.1 GCA_028289465.1 Lysobacterales bacterium
CCGCTTTCGCGTGGCGTGGCTTCTTGGTGCTGGCGCGGGCTTTCTTATCCGTCCACACGTCCTGTTGCGCCGCCAGCTCCCCGCTCATCCCCAGCAGCGACACACTCACCAGCGCATAACCTATCCATCTCATCATCTTCTTGTCCTATTCGATCTTACAGTCCACCGCCAGCCACCGTGACCGGCAACCGGTATCGGCGAATACGCTTTAGGCGATTGATCGGCTTGTGGGAGTGTCGCTAGCGACCCTGGCTCTGGCGGTATTTGGCCGCCTCCGCATCCGGATCCACAGCAAATTCGTCCGCGCCCTGATCCGCCGCCGCTTCATCGGCCGCCGGCGCCGGCCCGCCCAGCAGGGCACCGTCGGTCCAGGTGATATTGCTGCCGTAGCAGCTCGCTGTCTGCCCCGGGTTCGGGGTAATCACGCTCACCAGGCGCGAGGACGACTGCGCCGTCAACAGAATGGAATAGGCTTCCGGTACGCTGGTTTCGGTCAAATCCATCACAAACGTCGCACTGCCGCATGGCAGAGTGACGCCCACCAGGTTGCCGAATACCAAACCGTTGAACGTGCGTACACTAGTGACTTCCGCGCCGGTGCTCCAGCCGGCCTGTAGGGTGCCGCTGGCGACAAATGCGACAATGAAGACGATGATTCTTGCTTTCATGTTGAGAGTTCCTGTTCTTTTCCATTAGGGTTAATCCGGGCCGGGCATACCCGCCCACTGACCCAGGCCGGCGATCATGACATCGATGCGTCGCAAAACACGAGAAAGGTTGATCTCGCACGCGGCCACCCGTGCGCATCAAAGCGGCCCGAATGCAGGTGCTCGGCCGCTGCTTACCACATGGCATAGGTTCATTACGAGTGAATAGCGGTGCCCCTTAAAAGCTGGCCGCCCTTACGCCCATGCGGTTGTCGGTTCAAAACCAACTGCCGATGCGCGGCGGGGAACCTATCATCGAATGATCAGAGTGTCAAATGGAAAAAATGAAAATACTGTCAAGCAGCGCTATCGGTGCCGGAAAAACCGACCTGTAGGAGCGCCTTCAGGCGTGATAGGCAAGACGCTTGACGTCATTCGCGCCTGTAGGCGCTCCTACGGGATTGACAGAAGGCGCTTTAGGCCGCTGGCAGCCTGATGACCTATAAGCGCATGGTTACGGATAAATCAGCCTGAATCTTCGGTGATCTGTGCTTCGATTTTTTCCCGCTTCTCATCCACGGCTTTTTGCAGGTCTTCTTCCAACTGCTTGGCCTTCTCCATGGCCTCAAGTTCGTCTTGAATGATGTATTGTTCGCGGCGCTGCCGTTCTTCGTCGCTTTCGCCGCAACCGCCAATACCGATCAACAAGCTACCGATTAACAAGCTCATAGTGGCCTGTGCTCTCATGGTTTCTCCTTCGCACCGATCAGTTCGCCCTGCTCGGTTGGCGCATCAGATCCGGGCGGATCGATGAACTTGATGCGCTTGCCGCCATAAAAGACGTCCTTGAATTCCTTGCGGCTGACCGAAACGTAACGTTCATTGCCGCCGATCTCCACTTGTGCACCTTCTTTCAGCGCGTAGCCGTTGTCGTCCACGCGAACGACCATGGTTGCCTTGGTGCCCGTATGGCAGACGGTTTTGATTTCCTTCAGGTTATCCGCCCAGGCCAGCAGATATCGGGAGCCTTCGAATAGCTCGCCCTGAAAATCGGTACGCAGCCCGTAGGCGAGCACCGGAATATTCAGCCGGTCGACGATTTCGCCGAGTTGATAAACCTGCTGCTTGGACAGAAACTGCGCCTCGTCGACCAGTACCGCATGGACTGCACGATCCTGCAGTTGCCGCTTGGTGTATTCGTATAGATCGTCTTCGTCATCAAAGCACATGGCCTTGGCCTCCAGGCCGATACGGGATTTGATCACGCCGATCTTATAGCGATCATCCAGCCGCGGCGTGAACAGCAGCGGCGTCATGCCGCGTTCGCGATAGTTGTAGGCCGATTGCAGCAGAACCGTGGTTTTGCCGGCATTCATCGCCGAATAATAGAAGTAGAACTTAGCCATTGGCGCGCTGGCGAATGATGTCGATGGCCTGCTCCCGTTCGGTCAGCGTCAGCAGCAGCAGGAAATCGCCGGGCTGTGCCCAGTCCAGAGCCTTTTGAGTGCCCTCGGCCGGACCGGTCGCGTGAATAATCTGGTCTTCGTTCATACCTGCCTCCAGTGCCAGTTGCCGGATCAGCGCCGGAACTTCGTCCGGCCGGCGGCCGCGTTCATAGCCCGGCAGTTCGCAGATCACCAGGCAATCGGGCCTGGCCTGCATAGCCGCCCGCACCAGATCGGCAATCAGCTCATCGCTGCGATCGCCCGCCTGGCCCATCAGCACCAGGCGGCGCTGCGCGTCCATTCCGGCGACGGTCTGCGCCATTGCTGACAGCCCGTGTTCGTTATGCGCGAAATCGACCAGCACTCGAACGCCGTTGGCATCGAACAGATTGCCGCGGCCCGGGTTCTCCTCGGGTGTGCCGCCGAAATCCTTCAGGCCGGCGACGATGGCCGGCTCCGGAATAGCAAGAACCTTGGCCAGCGCGACTACGCCCAGCACATTTTGAACATTATGCCGGGCAGCGCCACCGAGCGTGATCGGCGCGTCCGAAACCGGCATCAGCACCCGCTCATCGTCGCCGCGGTGCCAGATGATATGGCCGTCCTTCAGCGTTGCGGCCTCGCCGCCGATTTCCCGATGGGCGTCGAGCACCGGATTGTCCGGCCGCTCGCTGAACCAGACGATCCGCTGGTCCAGGCTGCAGGCGTAGTCCACGATGCCGGCATCGTCCGCGTTCAAGATCAACGGCTGGTCGGGTTTCAACGCACGCCTGACGATAAACTTCGCTTCGATCAATTCGGGCACGGTATTGATACCGTACTCGCCCAGATGATCGGCCGCGACATTGGTGATCAGCACGGCATCCGCTTCGGTCACGCCGAGCCCGCGGCGCAGCAGGCCACCGCGCGCCACTTCCAGCAGCGCGACATCCACCCGCGGGTCGCGCAGCAGGGTTCTCGCACCGCCGGGTCCGGAATAATCGCCACTGTCCAGTATGCGCTCGCCGACACGGATATAGTCGGTGGAAGTAATGCCGCAGGTCTTGCCGGCCGCGCTCATCACCGCCGCGGCCAGGCGCACGCTGGTCGATTTACCGTTGGTGCCGGTGATCAGAGCCAGCGGAATACTCGCGCTGTCCGGCCAGTCGACCGCGTCGGGATTCGGCAGCTCCGCCATCGGCCAGCGCCGGCAGGCCGGGCCGTAGCCGATCGATACCTCGTCGTCGTCCCATAAAAAGCGCACGCGATGGTCCACCGCCGCCTGCTGCAGCGCCAGCAATGACGGCTTGGATTCTTCGGCAATAACGCTTTTCAGCCGGGCGACTTCGGCATTAAACGGCGGTGCGGCTGGTCCGCCCAATTGCCCGGCGGTCGCCGCCCAGGCGGCTTCATTGACTTCGGTTGCCGCATACAGCACGTCGATTGGCGCCGAAATCACCAGCGATGCGCCGTCAAGATAAATACGGCTGCGCGCCTGTTCCCGATTCCAGCCGACGGCATCCAGGAAGCTTCGAATCTGCGCCTGCCAGATTTCGATGACCTGGGCTGCCGGCAGACCGGAGATAAACACGTCGATAATGGCACCGGGGCGTTCCCAGAACAGGTTCGGCCCGGTCAGCCGACGTGAGTCTTCAAGCGTTAGCTGCATCTGAAATCGGCCCGGACTAATCGGATTCTTCGACTTCCCGCGCGAGGCGTACGCCGCGTTCGTCTTTGATCAGTTTCTGGTTCGGATCGAGGCTAAACGCATCCGGATTCGGACTGATATAGCTGACTTGCTTGACCGGTTCCACCGGCGCCTCGCCGGAATGGCTGTCGCTCTCGAAGTGGATGATCTGCTTCCAGCAGCGGGTGATATCGTCGCCGAAAATCAGGATCAGATCGCCCTCCTGGCCGGTATTCAGCACATGGTCGACGGCTTTGGACTCGTCGGCAATCAGCTCGATACAGCCCTTGTCCACGCCGCGCTCGATTAATCGCGCTTGCAGCATTTGAGGTACTTCGTTCTCATCCCGGCCGCGGCGATTGTCGTCCGCTTTGCAAACGTAGCGATCGAAATGGCCGGCAGCCGCATCGGCGATCGCGAGAATATCCTCGTCGCGCCGGTCCCCGGGTGCGGCCAGCACGCAGATTCTGCGGCCGGCAACGTCGAAACGGTCTACTGTCTGAACCACGGTACTGACCGCCGCCGCGTTATGGCCATAGTCGAGAATCACGCGATAGGGATGTTCGTCGAACAGGTTCATTCGGCCCGGCGCCTGGAAGAAGCTGGTGTTAAAGGTTCGCAGGCCATGCCGGATATCTTCCAGCGGCTGGCCGAAGGAATACGCTATCGCGGCGGCGAACATCGCGTTTTGGACGTTGTGAACCGCTTTGCCTTCCAGCGTCGCCGGAATCAGGTGGGTCCACAGCAACGGGATATGCGTGCCATTGTCGAAAATGGTAATCATGTCGCCGTTAATGCCCTGTTCCAGCACCACCGCGCGGCCGCCGGATCGAATATGTTCCCGCACCAGTACATGGGCCGGGTTCATGGTGACGTAGCACAGATGTTCAGCTTCGGTGTAGTCGGCCATGCGCAGGCAGTTCTCGTCGTCCGCATTCAGCACTGCGGTGTCCTTCGCCACTTCGATAACCACCCGCTTCACTTCGGCCAATTGTTCCAGGGTGTCGATGCCCTTCAGGCCCAGATGATCCTCGCTGACGTTCAGGCAGGCGGCCACATCGCATTGCCGGTAGCCGAGGCCGGCGCGCAGAATGCCGCCGCGGGCGGTCTCCATAACCGCGAAATCGACCAGCGGATCGCGCAGTACGATCTGCGCGGCCGTCGGTCCGGTCATATCGCCTTTGACGGTCAGGTGACCGTCGATATAGACGCCATCGGTAGAAGTCGATCCAACCGTGAAACCGGCCGTTTTCAGAATATGCGACAGCATTCTGGAGGTCGTGGTCTTGCCGTTGGTGCCGGTGATGGCCGCAATCGGAATTGTGCTCGGCGTGCCCTGCGGGAACAGCATGTCCATGACCTTGCCCGAAACGTCCCGCGGCTCGCCTTCGGACGGCGCCACGTGCATGCGGAAACCCGGCGCGGCATTGACCTCGACGATCGCGCCGCCGATTTCCTTGTACGACTGGCTGATATCGTCGGTCAGAAAATCCACGCCGCCGACGTCCAGCCCGACCGCGAGCACCGCACGGACCGCCATATCGCGGTTGTCCGGGTGCACTACATCGGTTAAGTCGACCGCAGTGCCGCCGGTGCTGAGATTGGCGGTCGAGCGCAGATAGAAAATCTCGCCATCCGGCAAAACGGTATGCTCGTCGAAGCCGGCCTGGGCCATCAAACGCTTAGCCTGCTGGTCCAGCTCCAACTTGGTCAGCACCTTCTCATGGCCGATGCCGCGGCGCGGATCCTGGTTCACGATATCCACCAGTTCGGCGATGCTACGCTCGCCGTCTCCGATCACATGACCGGGTACGCGCTTGGCGACCGCGACCAGTTCGCCGTTTACCACCAGCATTCGGTGATCAAAGCCGGTGATATAGGACTCCACCAGCACGCCGCGCGAAGTGCCGCGCTCGCGAGCGGTGGCAAACGCGGTTCGAACTTCGTCTTCGCTGTTCAGATTAATCGAAACCCCGCGGCCGTGATTCGCGTTCAGCGGTTTGACCACCACCGGAAAGCCGATCCGGCGCGCCGCTCGCCCCGCCTCGCGGTCGGAATACACCAGGCGCTGCTGCGGTACCGGCAGACCCAGGTCGTTCAGCAGATTATGCGTATCTTCTTTGTCGCAGGAAATTTCTACCGCAATATGGTGTGTCTTGCTGGTAATCGTGGCCTGAATGCGCTGCTGGTATTTGCCGTGCCCGAACTGCACCAGCGAGTAGTTGTTCAAACGCAGCCACGGAATACCACGCTCCTCGGCCGCCCTGACCAGCGACGCGGTGCTCGGCCCGAGCTCTTTGCGTTGCGCGAAGCGGATGAAACCGTCGCGTTCTTCGGAGAAATCGAAATCGTCGTCGATCTGGTCTTTCAACGCGTCGGTCAGTGCCGGCGGCAGCAAACTGAACAATAACTGCCTGCCGATGCGGGACGCCTCCAGGCCGACATCCCGTTGTTTGTACTGGAACACCATGTTGTAGCAACCGGGCTGGCCGTCGATGGAGCGGGTCCGGCCGAAGCTGACGCTGGAACCGGCCATATTCTGCAACTCCAGCGTGACATGCTCCCAGATATGGCCCATCCAGGTGCCGTCGTCCTCTTTCAGGCGCCGAATAAAACCGCCGGGTTCACGGTAGGAACAGCCGTGCCGGTCGAGCCCCGGCAATGCATCGACCAGGCCCGCGATGAATTCCTCGCCAATCTTGGCCGATGGCCAGTCTTCCAGCACACCCAGATCCACCTGGTGCCGAATGACCGGAAAATTCGCATAGAGGCTGGGCCCGACGTAGACATTGGTTGCGAGTATTTTCATGCAAGCTCCTTTTCGTCGCGTATTGCAGCCGATCACTGCGTAACCGTCGGTCCGCCTGAGTGCGATCGACCGCAGGCACGCGATGCCCGGTACGCGCTTCCGATACCGGAAGCACCCGTCCCGGTCAGCCGGGTACGGCGCCGCCGACAGTACCGCTTCGCTTATTCGGAGTAGGCGGTCCGTGTGTTGGTATCATATCGGGCGCCGCTTGCCAAGATGTGCAGCTTCAGGCCGATCAGGGTAATCGCGTCCCGATGGCGTGCGTCATGCATGGACGAATGCCGTAATTCGGACGGATCGACCACCGTCACCGCGCCGCTGCCGACCACCTCGAACACCCGGTCGGGCCCGATAAAGGCCGCGGTGTCCTCGTCGATGCCGATACCGGAAGCGAACGGGTTATACGACAGCGCGGTCAGCAGCCGGCCGATCCGGTCGCGCTGGCGAAAGTGCTGGTCGATAATGATTTTATTGGTCAGACCCAGGCCGGGAGCCATCGTCACGCCGTCTTCCAGCGGCGTCGGCCCGCTGCGTCCACCGGCAATCATGTGCTCCGAAATGATGGCCGCGCCGGCTGAAGTGCCGGCGACATGCACGCCATCGGCGTTCAGGTGGCGAATCAACTGTGCGACCGGCGTGCCGCCAAGTATGGTTGACAGGCGAAGCTGATTGCCGCCGGTGATAAAAATACCGGTAGAACGCTTCAGCTTGGCCTGAATTTCGTCTTTGAAGCAGTCTTCCCGCTCATCGACCGGAATAAACACCGACCGCGCACCCATGGACTCGAACAGCTCCACGTACAGCGGGCCGGTGTCCTCCAGTTCCGACGCGGTCGGAATCACCAGTATGCGCGCGTCCGAACCGCCGCAAAGGTCGCAGAAGCGCTGTAATATCTCGGGATTGTTGGCTTTTTCTTCCGCGCCGCCGATGGGGATTACCCAGCCGCGCGTCGTTTTTTCACTGCCTGCAGAGGGGCACATAGATTTATCCTTATGCTTTGGACGACGGTTCAAAGCCGCCGACAATTAATTGTTCGCCGGCCCGGCGATGCCACACGCCCCGGGCCATCACGCTGTCGATGCCGGTCCGGTCGTCCAGAATCACCAGGTCGGCATCGGCGCCGACGGCGATCCGCCCTTTGCCCGGCAGCCGCAGCAGATCGGCTACGTTGCGGGTCATCGTGCCAAGCGCCAACGGCAGCGGCACGCCCCGCGCCAGCAGTTCCGCCAGCGTTTCCGGCAACGCTTGCGAACGGCCGTAATCCAGATGGGTAATTTCGCCCTGGCGATCGAAATGCGGCAGGCAGCCGCCGCCATCGGAACTGATGGTCAGATAGCGGTTGTCGGAACCCCCGTCCCAGTAACGCATTGCGGCATCGGCCGCGGTCCATGCGTCCTCGCCTTCGTCAACCGGGAATGCGGTCAGGTCGATCCAGCAGCCGCGGCCGGCAAGCTCGCAGGCTTCCTCGAACAGTGCCTTGCGCCGGTTGCAATGGGTCGGGTTGAACACCCGCGGCGGCAGTTCGGTGTCGTCCAGCAGGCGGTTGATCAGCGACAATCCACGCGGGCCGTCACCCAGATGCAGATGAACGATACCGGCTTTGCCGGTGATCAGGCCGGCCACATGGGCTTCGCTGGCCAGCCGTGCGAGATCGTCGAACGTCGGCTGGCTGGAGCGGTGATCGGAAATCGCCACCTCGCCGACTCCGACGATGCAGTCTATATGGACGATGTCGCTGCGGACCGAACCGGTCAGCGTGGTCGCCGGAAGGTGGTAGCCACCGGTGTAGCACCAGGCACTCAGGCCCTCTTCGCGCAGTGCATAAGCCTGGGCAATGATCGAAGAGGTATTGCGGGTCACATCATCAGTACCCAGCAGGCCGACCACACTGGTCACGCCGGCGCGGGTGAACTGGCTTAGCGGCACCGGCGGCACGCGGGTCGAAAACCCGGCCTCGCCGCCACCGCCGGTAATATGCGCATGACCATCGACCAGACCCGGAATCAGGCGCTGTCCATCGAGATCGTCGTCGGTGCTCAACAGGCGCACATCCAGCTCAGGCAAGGCCTGGCCGATATAGACAATGCGCCCGCCGGCCACCAGCAACTGCTGAATACCGAGGTCTTCCGGGGCGAAGATATGTGCGTTTCGAATTCGATGAATCACGTTGACGACCACCGCGATGAAAAAGGCTGGCATTGTACTGGGATTTGCCCGTTGCCGCAGCCCTGCCACCGCGAAGCACGGCTTTTTGCGCGTTGCGCAAACCGCCCCTTGAGAACCCCAATGTCTGCAGGAGCGCCTTTAGGCGCGATCAGCGTTTATCGTTATTTGAGGCCTTCATCATGCGGTAGGTATTCGCGCCTAAAGGCGCTCCTACACCTGGGCTTACTGGCTGCGCCAGAAGGCTTCTTCGCTACCGCGAAACCCCAGTATAGGTGACTTGACGCAGGTGACTTGGCCGGCAGTTTTGCCAGCGGCAAAGAAGCCGGCCAGCAGGCACCGTTAAGCACGTCTGACTCCACCTGCACGCGCTTAACGGCTACGCCAGAGGGCTTCTTCGACACCTTTTATGCGTACTACCGACGGCCGGTGAAACCGGCACAGGATTTACCCGTCGCTATGGTTTAGAATGCGCTGCTCCGCACCCACCCGCACAGGACAGCGCTTGAATCTTAATCCGCAACAACAGGCCGCTGTCGAATACAACGACGGACCGTTGCTGGTGCTGGCTGGTGCCGGCAGCGGCAAAACGCGGGTGATTACCGAAAAAGTCGCATGGCTGATCCGCCAGGGCCTGCCGCCCGGAAAAATCGCCGCGATCACGTTCACCAACAAGGCGGCCCGCGAAATGCGCCAGCGGGTCAAACGGCGCCTTCGCGGACAGGATATCTCCAAACTCGTTATCAGCACCTTTCATGCGCTGGGCTGGCGCCTGTTGCGGGAACACGCCGATGTACTCGGCTACCGTCGCGGCATCAGTATTCTGGACGACACAGACAGTGGCCAGATCGTGCGCGATCTGCTCGGCGGCAACCCAAAACCCGACCAGATTCAACTGGCGCGGGGCCAGCTATCGCGCTGGAAAAACCAGGCCGTTACCGCTGCCGCCGCCGAAGCGCAGATCGGCAGCGGCGGCGAAGCCCGGCTGGCGCAGCTCTACCACCGCTACCAGGAACAGCTAAAAACGCTGAATGCGGTCGACTTCGACGATCTGATTATGCTGCCGGTGCTGTTACTGCAGGATCAGGACATCCGCACACGCTGGCAGGAATCGCTGCGCTATCTGCTGATCGACGAGTACCAGGACACCAACGGCAGCCAATACCAACTGCTGAAGCTGCTGGCCGGTTCGCGCGGCGCGCTGACCGCGGTCGGCGACGACGATCAGTCGATCTACGGCTGGCGCGGCGCCGAGCCGGAGAACATCCGGCGCCTGGCCGACGACTATCCGGCACTGCAAGTGGTCAAGCTGGAACAGAATTACCGCTGCAGCGGAAAAGTGCTGAAAGCCGCCAATGCCGTTATCGCGAACAACCCGCATCTGTTCGACAAGAAACTGTGGAGCGCGCTGCCGGCCGGTGAGGACGTTCGCATCATTGCCTGCAAGGACGAGCAGGACGAAGCCCGGCAGGTGGTCAGCGAAATCCTCCATAAACAGTTCACCGGCAACGCCCGGCACGGCGAGTTTGCGATCCTGTACCGCGGCAACCATCAGTCGCGCGTGTTCGAACAGGCGCTCAGAGAACACCGGATTCCTTATCACCTGTCCGGCGGTACGTCGTTTTTCGAACGCACCGAAATCAAAACCCTGCTGTGCTATTTCCGTCTGCTGGTCAATGTCGAGGACAACACCGCCTTTCTGCGGGTCGTCAATACGCCGCGACGCGAGATCGGCGCGACCTCGGTGGCTGCGATCGCACGACAAGCAGCCGAGCACCGCACCAGCCTGTTCGAAGCTGCCATTCGCCAGGATACGCAGCAGCAACTGTCGGCCCGTTCCGGCCAGCGGCTCAGAGGCTTTTGCAACTGGCTGATCGAACTCGGCGACCGCGGTGAGCGCGGCGATCCGCTGGCAGTGGTCAACCAGGTGGTGGACGATATCGGCTATGAGCGCTGGCTGCGCGACCAGGCCGATCAGCCGCAGGAAGCTGAGCGCCGCTGGGCCAATGTCAAAGAACTGCTGGGCTGGATCGAACGCCTGTATCAGCAGGGCGATCCGAATGCCGGTCTGACCGACTTGATCGGCCAGCTCAGCCTGCTGACGTCTCTGGATACCGAAGACGACCCGGGACAGGTCGTCCGGCTGATGACCCTGCATGCCGCCAAAGGGCTGGAATTCAAGCATGTGTTTCTGGTCGGGATGGAAGAGGGGCTGCTGCCGCACCGTACCAGTCTGGAAGAAGGCGGCGAGGAGGAAGAACGCCGTTTGCTGTATGTCGGTATCACCCGCGCGCAGGATACGCTGACCTTGAGCTATGCCAGCCGCCGGCGGCGCTATGGCGAGGTGATCCGCGGCGAGCCCAGCCGTTTTCTGGAAGAGCTGCCCGCCGATTGTATCAACTGGACCGGAGAGGGCCGCGAGCCGAATGCGGAAGACGCCAAACAGCGGGCCAAGGCCCATATGGCCAATCTGCGGGCGATGTTCGGAGATTAATCTACTGCTTCCGCGTCAATTCGGCGCATCCGTTTTTTCGAACAGGCCCGGCATGCGTTCTAGCAGTTCTACGCCACCGGGCGGGCCGTGGCTGGGAACGACCAGATCGGCATGTGGGTAGCGCTGTTGTGCGCGGCGGATCGAATCGGGCCATGCATCGAGGTCGGCATCTTCGGTATTGCCCAATGTGACGGAAGACCCCGGACGCACCGCACAGCCGCCGAACAGCACCCGGGCTTCCGCCATCCAGACCATCATATTGTCCCTGGTATGTCCGGGACCGGGATAAAACGCTTCCAGGTTGCCGATGCGAGCTGTCTCACCGGGCTTCAGGTGACTGAGCGCATCCAGTGGCGAAGGCTGCCCGCCGGCACTCAATTCGATGGTCAACGGGTGCGCAAACAACGGGATTCCCCGGTCCTGTAAAACCGCCGATCCAGCCATTCGGTCGCTGTGGAAATGCGTAATCACCGCCTGCTGTACCGGCAGGCCCAGAACGGAGTCTATCCAGTCGAATAATTCTACCGTCTGCTGGTGACCCCAGGCCGTATCGACCAGGACCAGACCGTCCCCGTTTTTGACCAGCAAGCCGTTGGACGGGAACCGCGGACCGCCCGGAAATTTCTGCCAGGTCGTGTGCATCCAGACACCGGGCTTCAGCGCGGTGACGGATAGCTGGTCGGATATCCGCCATTCGGTTTGACGGCTGTCACCGGCCTTGTCAGGATCCGGGGACAACGCGCACGCGGCCAGCAATACGGACATCATCAATACCGCGAACGCGATCGCCGGACCCGATACCGGCCCGCGGCAGCCGGATGAGCCTGTGATCACGTACGGCAAGGCTATTTCGCCGGCAACGATTCGGCGAAATGTTCGCAGGGCCGAAGCCAGTCTTGAAGATCCTGATCGGATTGAAAGCCTTCGGGATCGACGTAAACAAAACCCTTCAGCGCTCGTCCGGTAAAATTCATCTCGCTTGCATGCGGCTTTTCAAGCGCCGTTTCGTACTGCTCCGGCCCGACCCGCGCCATCAGCCTGTCGTCCACCACGCCGCAGCACATATTCCCCGACAGCATAAACGCAATGCCGCCGAACATCTTTTTCTCGACGACGCCGGGACGTTCATTGAAATATTCCCTCAGGCGCTGGGCAACGCCTTCATCGTAGGCCATCGCAGGCTCCTTATCAGCAGTAGACGATACACTTATACTTTCACTACCATTGTAAACGGTATGGCGTAAATGCCGGCCAGGGTCGCAGGCGACCCGGCGAATCTTAAATGTTTTCCAATTATTCATCGTTAAATGACTTCTGGGAACCGCAGGCGACCCGCCGGAGCGGGCACCGGCAAGCATGGCTTCTTGCGCGTTGCGCAAACCGCCCTTTGAGAATCCCAATGTCTGCAGGAGCGCCCTTAGGCGCGATCAGCGTTTATCGTTATCCGAAGCCTTCATCATGCGGCAGGTATTCGCGCCCAAAGGCGCTCCTGCACATGGGCTTAACGTCTTCGCCTGCATGCGCTTAACGGCCACGGGAGAAACGGGCGCAAGACACCTTGAACAAGCCCATATGGCCGAAACCGGATCGCGTTATTCTATGCCAATGGACGGCCGAATGGACGTGTTAATCGTCCGATGGTCGAAAACGTTTGGCGAGAATCCGAAATTGGCCTTCAATGACGTCTTCCACCCGCAATGCGCCACCGAGCAGGCTGTACGGGACGATGCCGAAATCGGACTGCGTTAACGGCAGCGATCCGCTGATTTCCAACCCTTGTTCGGTTTGCCGAACATCGACCGCCAGTTTGCCCGACCAGGCTGTATCGTGAATATTGAGGCTCAGACCCAGCGTCGGGTTCTCGAATACCGCGGTCAGCAACCACGCCCTGCCATGAATCCACGGATAGGCCGAGGCGTTCAGGACTTTTTCCAGCATATTGCGGCGCGTGCCCGCAATATCCTCGGCATCCGGCGTGCTGTCAAAGCCGGCGGCCCGGCGAAGTGCAGGCTCATCAACGCTGAGCTGCTCCACCGGCAGGCGGAAATGCATTTGCGGCCAATTCGGCGCACCGGTATCTACTACGGCATTCCCGTCGGCATCGGTCGGAATGCGGAAACCGGCCGGCGGCAACAGCAGATAGCCTTCGATATCGCGGCTCGCAACGACATGATCGTGACCGAACTTGGCCAGACGTCCGCCACGCCGAACGTAAAACTGAACCAGCGACCGATCGCTGTCAATCCGATAAACCGCACCGCCATCGGCTGCCGCCTGCCGATAGAAGCGTTCGTTGATATTCGGGGGGTCGGGCCGGCCGTCCGGCGGCACCGGCTGCTGCTGCACGGAACAGGCGGCCAGCAGGAGCGCGGTAAAAACCGCACAGAACCACTGGAAACTACGGTTTTTCCCGCAACTGCACATCAAACCGGACCTGAATATCAAGGCCGATGACATTGCCGTCCGCCCAGTCTCCGCCGCCGATATTGAAATCGCTGCGCCAGACCATCACTTCGCCGAAAACGCGCGCGCCCTGATCGTTCGCCTGCCAGGTAAACGGCACTGCGAGCTCCCGTTCAAGGCCCTTCAGGCTCAGCTTTCCGACCGCGCGGAAGCGACCGTCTTCAAGTGTTTCAATCCGGTCGCTGAAGAACCGGGCGTTCGGGTAGGACGAAACGAAAAACCACTCCTCGCCGGCGATCGCCTCGTTGATATCCGCGCTATCCATATCCGCTGCGCGCAAATCGACGGTCACATCCATGCGGGCGTCTTCCGTGTTTTCAGGATCAAAACGCATTTCAGTGGCAAATGTTCGAAATACGCCGGGCACCGGCGCGTTTTCGAAGCGCGCTTCATAAGTCAGCCGGCTGGCCTGGTCCACCTGGACCCACTCTGCCGCACTCAGCGGCATACAGATCAGCAGCGGGACTATCCATCGTATCGGCATTTACTCACTCCGCTCCGGCAGTCGGCCACCCGGCAACATTCGCTTCAGGACATCATTGCGCTTGATAAAATGATGCCGCAGCGCGGCCATGATATGAATAATCAGGACCATGACTAATAGACCCGCAAGGCGCCCATGAATTTCACTCGCCAGCGACTGCAGCGCCTTGTCCGGCCCGGTAATGTCCGGCCACGGAACCAGCCAGAACACCTTAAACGGTATATTGGCCGCTGAATTGATAATCCAGCCGGTCAATGGCAATGCCAGCATCAGCAAATAAAGCAAAGCATGACTGAACCGCGCTGCTCCGGCCTCCCAGGCCGGCATATTCGACGGGTACGCGGGGGTTGCGCTTCTCAGCCGCCAGATCAGCCTGAAAACCACCAAAAGCAGTATCACCACGCCAAACGATTTATGCCAGACGAACAGCTTCAGCTTGTCCGGCGACAAGGCCATTCCTTCCGCGATGCGGCCCAAAGCGAGCTGCAGGAAAATCAGCAGCACCATCAGCCAGTGCAGCGCTATCGCAACCGCACCCCATCGCGCCTGGGTATGTTTCAGCATTCCGGTCTCCCGCAGCGGCGAACTGTTTTTCGATAAGAATGACCGCGCATCAACGGGAAGCATCGCGCGATTGCGGCAACGCGGGCATCCAGCTATCGCGGGCCACTGGTAACCGGCAAGGCGGACTCAAGCCCGCCCATGCATGGTCATCATGGTTGCGGTAATGGATGCGATATGCCGCCGGCTGCCATCGCATTCGCCCCAGCAATCGCCCCTGCATACGGTCAGCGTACGACCGGCTTTGATGACCTTGCCTTCGGCGGTGAAGTGATCCCCGGCCGCGGGCCGCAGCAGATTGACTTTGAATTCGACCGACAGCACGCCGGCGTCCGCCGGCATCAGACTGAATGCCGCGTAGCCGCAGGCGCTGTCCATAATGGTTGTAACGATACCGGCATGTAGATAACCGTTCTGCTGCGTGAACCGCTCGCTGTACGGCATGCCGATGACCACGCGGCCCGGTGACACGCTTTCCAGTAACGCACCCAGTGAGTCCAGCACTTGCTGCCTCGCCGCACTGTTTCTGACCCGGGCCTCGAAGTCCGGGT
The DNA here is from genome assembly GCA_028289465.1 of Lysobacterales bacterium. Classification (GTDB taxonomy): domain Bacteria; phylum Pseudomonadota; class Gammaproteobacteria; order Xanthomonadales; family SZUA-36; genus JANQPM01. The sequence continues at coordinate 15,284 of JANQPM010000110.1, forward strand.
CCTGTGCCTGAAATTCCGTCATTACTACAGACCTCGTTAATTCGTCGGCGTCACGACAGACCGGCCCAGTCGCGCCGCAACTCATAGCGAACCACCCCCGGTTCCGTTCCGGCGCCGGCCAAACGGAAACCGCAATTATCCAGTACACCGATGGACGGCTTCAGATGCGGCAGGGTTTCGGCAATCACCCTGGAAACCCGTTTGAATTGAAACGCGCGGTTAACCAGCGCCATCGCCGCCTCGGTGGCATAGCCCCGGCGGCGATAGTCGCTGAGCACGGAATAGCCGATTTCGACCGTGCCGCTGCGGTCCGGCGGCCCCTTGTAGCCGCCAGCGCCGATGGCAACCGACGGTCCTTGCCGGCCGTTGGTCACAAAGTAATGAAACCACCAGTCGCCGGCCGAGGGCGCGCTGCGGATTTTTTCGATTATGTAATGAACGGCCTGCTCGTCATACAGCTCCGGCGGCCAGTCCGCCGGCACTTCAACGCCAAGTAAAGCAGCCAGCGCCTCCGCCCCCGATAGCTCCGCCTGCAGCGTGCGTAAACTGGCTGGCAGCAGGTTTAGCCGCCGTGACTTAATCATGGCGAGACTTACTCATCTTGGGACTTATTCATATTGCTGCCGAATAACCAGTAGCTTGCGGCATTCATGCATCCTATCTTGGTATCGGTGAAAGAAAAGTCAATCACCGGCCAGCCTACTGGCTAAGCCATATCAGACGCAGCGCCAAAGCCAGAAATACCGTCGCAACCAGCCAGGCGAAAGCCGGGTGCGCCTTGCGCCGGGCCAGGAAGCGTTCGCTGACGGCGCCGGCGAACAGCCCGATGGAACCGAAAACCAGAGCGGTCAGTACGGTGAACGCTGCGCCGAGCACCAACATCTGCAGCGGTACGCTGCCACGCGACGGATCGGTGAACTGTGGCAGAAAGGCCAAAAAGAACAGCACCACCTTCGGGTTCAGAACGTTCATTAACAGGCCCCTGAAGAACAACCGCGGCGGTGGCTGATCGGTAGCGACGCCGCCACGAATCTCCTTGTGTCGATGCCGCAGCACCTGCCAGGCCAGGTAGATCAGATAGGCTGCGCCGGCGAATTTGACCGCGTTGAACGCAGCGGGGCTGTTTCGGATCAGCAGCGCGACGCCCAGCACGGCCAGCGCCGTATGAAACAGGTTGCCGAGGCTTAAGCCCAACGCGGTCGCGATGCCCGCCTTGCGGCCTTCGCTGAGACTCTGGGTCATCAGAAACAAAATGTCCGGGCCCGGAGCGACAATCAGTAGCAGGGATGCAACGACAAACGGCACCCAGACGGCCAAATCCCACATAACGCCTCCAGTTCTTGATTCAATGATGACATAAAACCGGACTCCGGTTCCGCGCAGAGAACGGCCCGCCTGCCGGCCTGTAGTACAGCGACTAAAAAGGCCATCCGGACGGATTGTCTCTAATGGGCGGCTGAGGCCCCAGTTTGTGATAAACTCAGGCGTTTTTTAGGGCTCGGCCACAACGCCAGAATACCGATTAAGGGCCCATAAATACGATAAACCACAGACAATCGACAACATCTTTGGGAGGTTTTGCATGTTGCAAGAACACGGTCTAACGATCGCGCTGGGCTGTGCGGCCCTGGCGCTAATTTACGGCATCTGGTCTATCCGCTGGATTAATAGCAAATCCGCAGGAAACGAGCGGATGCGGGAGATCGCCGATGCGATCCAGGAAGGCGCCAAGGCCTACCTGAACCGCCAATACCTCACGATTTCCGTTGTCGGTATCGTTTTGTTCGTGGTGCTGGGCCTGCTGCTCGAGTGGTGGACCGCGATTGGCTTCGCGATCGGCGCGGTGTCCTCCGGTATCGCCGGTTATATCGGCATGAACGTGTCGGTACGGGCCAATGTCCGCACGGCAGAGGCCGCCAATGAAGGTATCAGTAGCGCGCTGGCGGTGGCGTTCCGCGGCGGCGCAATTACCGGCATGCTGGTCGTCGGCCTCGGCCTGCTCGGGGTTGCCGGCTACTATGCCGTGCTGCTTCGGGTTGCACCGGACCACGCGCTGCACGCGTTGCTGGGCCTGGCTTTCGGCGGATCGCTGATCTCCATTTTCGCGCGTCTGGGCGGCGGTATTTTCACCAAGGGTGCCGACGTCGGCGCCGATCTGGTCGGCAAGGTGGAAGCCGGTATTCCGGAAGACGATCCGCGCAACCCGGCAGTGATCGCCGACAATGTCGGCGACAACGTCGGCGACTGCGCCGGCATGGCCGCTGACCTGTTCGAAACCTATGCGGTCACGATTGTCGCGACCATGCTGCTCGGCGGCCTGATGGCCAGCGAATGGGGCGCCAATGCGGTGCTTTACCCGCTGGTGCTGGGCGGCGCGTCGATTGTCGCCTCGGTTATCGGCGCCTTTTTCGTCCGCTCCAAGGAAGGCGGCAAGATCATGGGCGCACTGTACAAGGGCGTGATCGTTTCCGGCATATTGGCTGCGGTCGCGTTCTATTTCATCAGCCAGCAATTGATGGGCGATAACGCGATGAGCCTGTTCTGGTCCGCGGTGATCGGCCTCGGGCTGACCGCAGCGATGGTCGTGATCACCGAATACTACACGGCCACCGAGTTCAAACCGGTCAAGCATGTCGCAGCCGCTTCCGAAACCGGGCACGCGACCAATATCATCGCCGGCCTGGGCGTGTCGATGAAATCCACGGCACTGCCGGTGATTGCGGTCTGCCTGTCGATCTACGGCGCCTACCAGTTGGCCGGCGTCTACGGCATTGCCATTGCGGCAACCGCGATGCTGTCGATGACCGGTATGATCGTCGCGCTGGATGCGTTCGGCCCGATCACCGACAATGCCGGCGGCATCGCCGAAATGGCGGAGCTGGACGCGAAGATCCGGAATATCACCGACCCGCTGGACGCGGTCGGCAACACGACCAAGGCCGTGACCAAAGGCTATGCCATCGGCCCCGCAGGCCTGGCCGCACTGGTGTTGTTTGCCGACTATACGCATAACCTGGAAGCGGCTGGAAAACTGGTCGAGTTCAGCCTGTCCGATCCCGCCGTGATCATCGGCCTGTTTATCGGCGGTCTGGTGCCGTACTTATTCGGTGCGATGGCGATGGAAGCCGTCGGCCGGGCCGCGGGCTCGGTGGTCAACGAAGTCCGCCGCCAATTCCGCGAGATCACCGGGATTATGGATGGTTCGGCCAAACCGGACTACTCGCGTGCGGTAGACCTGCTGACCAGGGCGGCCATCAAGGAAATGATCATTCCGTCCCTGCTGCCGATCCTGGTGCCCATCGTTCTGGTCTTTACGATGAACTGGCTGATGGGCGACGGCGCCGGTACCAAGGCACTTGGCGGCCTGCTGATCGGCACCATCGTGACCGGCCTGTTTGTCGCGATTTCCATGACCACCGGCGGCGGTGCCTGGGATAATGCGAAGAAGCATATCGAGGACGGCCACTTCGGCGGCAAGAACTCCGAAGCGCATCATGCGGCGGTCACCGGCGACACCGTCGGCGATCCGTACAAGGATACTGCCGGCCCGGCGATCAACCCGCTGATCAAGATCATCAACATCGTCGCGCTGCTGCTGATTCCATTGCTCTGAGCAGCAGCCTTTGATTTGCAAAAGCCCCGGCCAGACCGGGGCTTTGGAGCTGCAGGCGAGCCGCCGGAGCGGGCGCCGTGAAGCATGGCTTCTTGCACGTTGCGCAAACCGCCAGACTTCCCCTGGCTTGCTCTCCCGGTGGGGTGAGCGAGCAACGCGATCGGCACCAGAGGGGTCGCGCTTTGATTGTACGCTGTAGCCCCGGCTGGACAGTCTGGCGGTTTTCCGAAAGGAAAGAAGCTAGACTGGGAAGCCGTTAGGGTGTGCGGTTGCGGTTTTCGTCCACACGCGCTTAACGGCCGCGCCAGACTGTCGCATAATGCAGCTAAATGATGGCGAATGTTTCCGTGCAACCTGATTTCCTGATTATCGGCGCACAAAAATGCAGCACCTCGTGGCTGCACCACCACCTGCGCCGGCATTCCGGTATTTACATGCCGGACGACAAGGACGTGGAATTCTTCAGCTACGCCGGAAACCTGAATGAAAGCGCGTTTGAGCAGTGGTGCGAGCGTTTTCGCGGTGCCGGCGACACGGTTCGCATCGGCGACGCGAACGCGGCCTATTTCTGGACCGAAACCGGCAGCCGCTGGGCAGCCAAACCGGCCAGCTTCAATCCCGTTATTCCGGCCAGTATTCGGCAGTTTCTCGGCCCAAACCTCGGTTGCATTGCGTTGCTGCGCGACCCGGTCGAAAGGGCCGTTTCCGCGTATCTGCACCATATCGCCCATCGGGCCATTACGCCCGAGACCGCTATCGGCGAGGTACGGGCGCCGTTAGGCATTGTCGATATGGGCTTCTATGGCCGCCACCTGCAAAACTGGCTGGAGCACTACCCACCCGCAAACCTGCTGGTCCTGGATACCGCCGACCCTGACTTTCTGTTGCGGCGCTGCTGCGAATTTCTCGGCGTACCCTACGACGACCTCGACCCCGTGGCTATCGCCCGCCCGGTCTTTCCGGGCATACCGCGCATCATGCGCGACGATGGTGTCTGGGTGCCGCTGCACGAGCCCCGGCTGTCCGGCCATTTTCCGCTGCAGCGTCCGGCACCGATTACCGAGATAGACGGCGAGAAGCACGTCCGTTTGATCCATTCAAGCGAACTGGCCTGGCTCAGGAATATCTATACCGAGGACCAGGCGTTACTGGCTGAACTAAGGAAGCAGGGATGAGCCACTGGCAGATACCGGTACTGACCTATCATGCACTGCATGCACCGGGCTGGGATTACCATTCCAATGACCACGTTGCACTGGAAGCCGATCTGGCCTTGCTGCTGGAGCTGGACTACCGCGTGGTGCCGCTGGTGGCTATCGCGGAACATCTGACCGACGGCAGGCATCCGCAGCTCGAATCCGGCCGCTATGTCGGTCTCAGTTTCGACGACGGTACCGATCACGACTACTACGATTTCTCACACCCCGGCTACGGCCATTTGAAGAGCTTCAGGACGCTGCTGCAGAACGCGCCGGGTCTTGGCTGGGACGGCGGCCTGCCAAACGCGACCAGCTTTGTGATTGCATCCCCCGAAGCGCGGCGCGAACTGGACCGGGCCTGTATCGCCGGACGGGACCAGTGGCGGGACGTCTGGTGGCGCGAAGCCGCGCAATCCGGCCTGATCGATATCGGCAACCATAGCTGGGACCACAACCACCCGCTGGTGCCGCAGGTCTGCCACGGACCGGGGCCTCGAAACACCTTCAAGACGATTCAGGACGACCAGGCAGCCGAACGCCAGATTCTGCAGGCCGAACGCTTTATTCAGGAAAATACCGGCGGCCTCGGCTGCCGGCTGTTCGCGTATCCTTATGGGGAATCCAACGCGTTTCTGGTCGACGACTGGTTTCCGCGACACCAGCACGATTTTATAGCCGCTTTCGGCACCCAGCCCGCGCATATCTATCCCGGCAGCCAGCGCTGGCGGCTGCCCCGGTATGTCTGCGGAGAGCACTGGCGATCCCGCGACGAACTGCGGGACATACTGCGCTGACCGGCCGGGTTGCGCTGAAAATTCGCCGTCGGACCATTCACTCTTGTTCAGCGCAGTTTCAACCGGAAACCGTTATAATGCGCCCCCTTTGAATTGGCAGTTTTCTCTCGAGGATAAGCAATGAGTCTGCAAGCGGTGCCCGTGGGCAACGACGTTCCCAATGACGTGAATGTGATTGTGGAAATTCCGATGAACAGCCCGGCGATCAAATACGAAGTGGACAAAGACACCGGCGCCATTTTCGTCGATCGAATGCTGAAAACCGCGATGCACTACCCGTGCAACTACGGTTATATACCGCATACTTTGTGTGGCGACGGCGACCCGGTAGATGTGTTGGTGGTCATGCCGCTGCCGCTGCTGCCGGGGGCGGTGGTACGTTGCCGGCCGGTCGGCGTGCTGAAAATGGAAGATGAGTCCGGCGAAGACGCAAAAGTGATTGCAGTACCGATCACCAAAGTGACCGGCTATTACCGGGACGTCGAATCGGTGCGCGATTTGCCGGAAGCCCTGCTCGACTCGATTGCCCATTTCTTCGACCACTACAAGGACCTGGAGCGCGGCAAATGGGTCAAGGTCGACGGCTGGCGCGGCACACTGGATGCGCAAAAAGAAATCCTCGAAGCGATTGAGCGCTACAACGCCGAACCGGAAAAGCCGAATTTCTGATGGAATTCGAGTCATACAAGCAATTCTGGAACGATAAGGCCGGCAGCCCCGAGTCCGCGCTGGCCGCGGTGGACGGCAGCACCGATGAAACCATCGTTCAGCGTACCGGCCGCTTTGCCGCGGCGCAGATCGGTACCGCGCTGGACATTCGGGCCGAAGACCACGTATTCGAACTCGGCTGTGGCGTCGGCCGCATCGGCCGCGAACTGGCTCCGTCCTGCGCCCACTGGACCGGCGTCGATATCGCCGAGAAGATGGTGGAATGCGCCCGCGAGCGACTGAGCCATCTATCCAATATCAGCCTGCACCACCTGGAGCGCACAGCGCTGCCGATGGCCGCGGATGCCAGCATCGACAAAGCATATTCCACCGCCGTGCTCTGCCATATGGATAAGGAAGACCTGTTTCTTTATCTGGAAGAAATGCATCGAGCGCTGAAGCCCGGCGGCCTGTTGTTCGTCGACACCTGGAATCTGGCCCATCCGATCGGCTGGAAGCGCTGGCAGTACGAGGTCCGCTTCTGGCAGAAATCCGATCAAAGCCAGCGCAAGGACGTTGCAAGAAACCAGTTCTGCACACCGGACGAGCTGCGGCTCTACGCTCAGCATGCCGGCTTTGAAGTGCTGGCCTGCTTTGCCGGTTCGCACTGGATTCAACTGATCGGCGGAAAAGACCTGGATCCGGCACAAGCCGAACGACAGCGACAGCGCCTGACCTCACAGAAAGACCGCATCGAATACTCCCCGTTATTCGTGGACCTGTTCGACAAAACGGTCGAGGTGATCTATGGCCGTCTGCACCCGCGCGACGCACTGGCCTTTCTGGACCGGCACAAAGGCAGCCCGGAAGAACCGCTCTACCGCCCGTTTATTCAGGGCATCTGGAAAAGCAACGCCAACGTCTGGGGCGAACCGGACGACTGACCGCAACCCGGGAACCGATAACCCGCCGCCCGGCACGGCCAGCAGGTCCAGATAACCGCTTATCGTAACCTCAATGGAGCAGCAGGCGACCCGCCGGAGCGGGCATTAGGGAAGCCAGGTTTCCGAGCTAAACCGTCCTTTGAGAACCCCAATGCCTGTAGGAGCGCGTAACGGCCATACCAAAAGGCTTCTTCGCTCAAGCGAAATCGCAGCGCAGGTGACTTGGCCGGCGGTTTTGCCGCGCTCGAAAGAAGCGGGCAAAAGACACCGCTGATTCCGGGTGGTTGGTTCGCGCAGCGAATCAGAGGCTGGAATCTTTAAACTGATGAAGTCTTGCGGTTGCGGTTTTCGCCGTTAGGCGAAAGAAGCGGGCGCAAGACACCTTGTATATGTTCTCAACATGTTATGCTATACACGTATAGCAAATTGAGGTAGCCAATATGTTAGCTATCAGACTGCCGGCGGAGATTGAAGAGCGGCTCACCGCGCTGGCGAAGAAAACCGGTCGCACCAAGACCTACTATGCTCGGGAGGCGATATTGTCGCACTTGGATGATCTGGAAGATCACTACCTGGCTATGGATCGCCTGGAACACCCCGAACGGCGCTGGACTTTAGAAGAACTGGAAGCCGAACTTGACCTGGCGGATTGAGTTCGACGATCGCGCCCGACGGGAACTGAGACGTCTGGACCGCCAAGTTCAACGCCTTGTATTACGGTATTTCCGGGAACGGCTTGCGGTAGACGAAGACCCACGCCGCTTTGGCCGGGCGCTACGCCACGATCTGCAAGGACTCTGGCGTTACCGTATTGGTCCGTACCGAGCCATTTGCGACATTCAGGATGAAGTGATCACAATCCTGGTACTGCGTATTGCACATCGGCGGGCAGCGTATAGAAGTTGACACAGAACTAAATCCCGTTGGCCAAGGCATCTTAGGAGCCGCAGGCGACCCGCCTGAATGGGCATCAGGGAAGCCAGGTTTCTTAGCTAACGCCATTTAGGGATCCGAATGCCTGTAGGAGTGCCTTTAGGCGCGAATGTTAATTGCTTGATGAAGGGTTACGATAGACCCCGATCGCGCCTAAAGCACGCGCTTAATGCCTACGCGCGTTTAACACCTACACTGTGAATGAAGCGGGCAAAAGACACCACCGATTCCAGCCAGTTGGTTCGCGCAGCGAATCAGAGGCTGGAATCCAATAAACTGATGCCGTCCTTTTGGTTGCGGTTTCCGCCTGAAAGGCGGAAGAAGCGGGCAAAAGACTCCTCACTTGCGGTTATACGCCGACAAATACAGCTCGGCCGTCGCCAGGTCCTGAAAACTGTGAGGCTGCAACTGTTCGGTGTATTCCACCAGATTGTGATGCCGCAACGCGACGCGCCACGGCTCGAAGCCCATACCCCGCAGTTCCTGCTCAAAGCCGGAAACGGTGATCGGATTCAACTCGGTATACCACTGCCAATACTGCTCGGCGCTGGAGAACTCGCCGGCCCGGTCCATATAGCGCGGTGCGGTAGACAGCACTTTGCGCTTCAGTTCCTCCCGATCCAGTTTTAGATGAATCCACGGATCGTCGAAAAATTCGTTCAGGTGATTGCCCAGCGGGCCGTAGTACAGGCCGGGGTGGCAGAAAAACAAACCGTCCGGTTTTAATACGCGGCGAATCTCTTCCAGGGTTTGCCGGTAGCCGCCGGCAATATGCTCCAGCGAACCCCAGGACAGCACCACATCGAAACTGTCGTCGGCAAAACCCAGCCGATTGCCGTCATCCGCGCGGAATTGCAGCCGCGGGTCGTCCAGCACTTCGGCCGGCAGATGGTTGTCTGCGATCAGTTGCGGCAGGCGCCGATAGCCCTCAAACGGATCGACGCCGACGAACTGTTCCGGCTGGCAGCGCAAAAACACGCCCAGGTCGGTAATCCCGTCGCCGCAGCCGACATCGAGAATGCGGCCGCGCAGCAGCGGTGATTCGTCCAGCATCGTATACACAATAACCCTGGCCGCGTGGTCGAAATGCCGGAAAAACCAGTCGTCATGCCCCTTGGTCCAGCTCAGCGCATTGAGGTCCGGCACGCAGTCCGGCGACCGCAGTTGCCAGTCCGGCTTCGCCAGCAGCGAGTCTTGTCGTTTGCCGCCGTCGGCGGTTTCCGCCGCCGACGCCTGCAATACCGGCCTGCCGTTGGCATTGCTCCAGATCAGCCATTGGAGTTGACACTGCCCGGCTTCGGCAACAGGGAGCGTAACGCTGACCTCGTACTCGCCTTGCGGCAACCAGGCGATATCCCAGGATGCCTGACGGATATGGTGGGACATGATTTCCCGCCCGTCGCGGCTCAGTTGCACCTGGATATCAATATCGAACAGCACCGGCGCTGCAATGGAAAAACGACAGCGCGCGCGGCGGTCGCGATCGTTCCACTCCGTTGATTGTATTGTGATGCTATCCATCTTCCATTCGAGTTCCAGCCAGGCAGACCCAGCCGTCCTTTTCGATCATTTCCTGCCATGTCACCGCCGTGCGGTAAGCGCTTTTCACCGGTTCGGCCTGATCCGCCAGAATACCGGAAAGCACGATATTCGCTTGCGGTTTCAGCGCCCGGGTCAGCTCCGGCGCCAGTTCGATCAGCGGTGCGGCCAGTATATTGGCCAGTACCAGATCGTAGGGCCTGCGGTTCGCGGCCGGTTCCGGCGACAGCACTTCCAAATCGGCGACGCCGTTTCGCTGCGCATTCGCCCGGGTCGCCTCCAGGGCCTGCGGGTCATTATCCACCGCCACCACGTGTCGCGCTCCGTTCAGCGAGGCCGCAACGCCGAGCACACCCGAGCCGCAACCGTAGTCCAGCACCGACAAGCCGGTCTGCGAACGCGCGGCCAGCCATTGCAGGCACATGGCCGTGGTCGGGTGAGTGCCGGTCCCGAATGCGAGCCCCGGATCGAGACGGATATTAACTGCGTCAGGCTCCGGTGCCTCGTACCCGGTCGGTACGATCCACAGCCTCTTCCCGAAGCGCATCGGGCGAAAACGATCCAG
>JANQPM010000010.1 GCA_028289465.1 Lysobacterales bacterium
CGAACCCGCTGTTTGGCCCATGCGCGAACCGTTTTGCCCTGGTAGTGGGCCGGCTCGAACTGCCAGGAACTGACGCCCTGCAGCGCGACATCGTCAAACAGGCCTTCGGGAAACGACTCGATGACTTTGATTTGCTCGACCTCGCCGGTGATGCCGATCAACAGCGACAGCACCACATAACCTTCGATGCCCTTGGCTTTGGCCCGCGGCGGATACACCATCGGTCCCTGATAGGTCGCCTTGGGCGGCTGATCCACGGTGTCGTCGGTCATCACTACACCGTCCGCGCCGCCGAGCAGATCGCCGTTCAGGTCGTTCAGGTCATCGGTCGAAAAGCCCGGCAGACCCAGATCGATGCCGGACAGCGCGGTATCCAGACCCTGCAGCGGGTTCGGCGGCGTACGCGGTGTACGGCGCGGCTTGGGTTTCGGTTTGGGCTTTGGCGCCGCCTGCTTCTCTGGTTGCTCCTTGCGCTTGAATTCAATCTGGGACACCGCTTCGGCAGCCTGGTCCTGCAAACCCTGGGACAAACGGTTGATCATCACAACCGTGCCGAACACCAGGACTGACCCCAACACCATGCTGACCACCCCGGATGTGAGCCTTTTCATACGTTCCTGCGGTTTCATGACTATCCAACTCCTGCTTCAGCAACGGTGGCTACGCCGACGTCCTGCGCCCCCGCAAGACGGGCCTGATCCACCACTTCGACTAATTTCCCAGACGGCACGCCATCGTCCGTGACCACCAGGACAGACTTGGTCGTGCTGGACTTCAACATATCCCGCAACCGGCTCTGGATAACCCAGACCCGAACCGGCTCGCCATCCAGATAGGTGTCGCCTACCTGGTCGATGTACAGGCGAATGGCCTTGGTTGACGCCGTGCTTGAACTGGAAGCCGCGGGCCGGTCCAGATCCAGTTTCATATCTTTGACAAACGTGGTACTGACCATAAAAAAGATCAGCAAAATGAACACCATGTCGATCAACGGCGAGATGTTGATGTCCTGTATGGCTTCCTTTTTTTCCCGGTAACGCATGGCGCCTATCTCTGTGGTAATTTTCGCGACACCGCGGCCGTCACTGACCGATCTCGGCGCACAAAATGTCCTTCAACTGTGCCAGTTCCATTTCGATATCTTTTTGCTTGCGGTGCAAAATGCCGTTGATAATCAAACCCGGTATGGACACCGCCAGACCCATCTGGGTGGTAAACAAGGCTTGCGAAATACCGCCGGCAATACCGCCGGATTGCGAGAACAGCGACATATCGCCCAGCGAATCGAACGTCTCGATCATGCCGACCACGGTGCCGAGCAGGCCCAGCAGCGGAGAGGCCATCACAATGGTCATGATCAGTACGTGGTATTTGCCGATCTCCTTCTGTTCCTCGGCAAACGCATCGTCCAGGTGGCGGCGCAGATAGGGCTTGTTTTCGCTTTGCAGCCTGATGCCCTTGCGCAGCGCTCTGACCAGCACGCCGTCGGAACTCGGTTTCTTGCCTTTGTGATATCGCGCAATCAACGCGCGGGCGCCGCGCTTGGTACCGCGGCGCAGCGCGGTAAACCGGTACCCGATGGCAAACCACAACACGATGGTGCAAACAAAAAGCGGCGGCATCACAAAACCGCCCGCTTCGATGTACCCGAGTAAATCGTTGAATAGCGGTGCGATCATGCAGCGGCGGTTCTCGCGTCTTGATGAATGTTGATTACGCGCAGCGCCGCTTTCTCCATGTCGTCCTTGATGCCTTCCGCCCAGCCGGACAGCAGGTTGCCGAAGATCAAGGCCGGTATGGCGACAGCCAGACCGATTTCGGTGGTCACCAGCGCAATCGAGATGCCGCCGGACAACAGCTTCGGATCGCCGGTGCCGAACTCGGTAATCACATCGAAGGTGGAAATCATGCCGGTCACGGTACCGAGCAGGCCCAGCAGCGGTGCGACTGCCGCAATGACGAGAATGAACGAACCGAAACGGTTCAGGTGCGAGGACTCATGCAGAATGGCTTCGGAAACGATGTCTTCCAGATGCTCGCGATCGCGGTCCAGGTTGCGGATAGCGGAGGACACCACGCGCGAGGTCGAACCTTTGTGCCGCTTACAGGCCTCCAGCGCCTGCTTGAGTTCGCCCCGGCGTACCAGGTCCCCAACCTCACCGACAATCTTGCCGGTGCTGGCGCTGGCCGAACGCAGGAAAAATATGCGCAGCAGGATCAACATCAGGCCCAGCAAGCCCAGCGCGACGATCACCCATGCGATCGTGCCACCGCTGTTGATTACGCCGAGCAGTGTTTTCCCCTGCTTTTCCTCAATGGCCTTGGTCGCCGATTCAAACAGAAAAATCTTGGTGTAGTCCGGGCGGGCGTTGTTCATCAGCGCTTCGGCTGTGTCGGCAGACGCTTCCGGCCACAGTTTCAGCCGTCCTTCGCCGGCCGGGGCCAGCGCACCGGAACCCCCGCTGCTGACGCCGTAGGCGGCGATGTTGCCGACGCGCAGAATCTGTCCTTGAACTTCGTTGCCGTCAGCCAGATAAAATACCCCGGGCTCCGCCCACACCTGACCCAGACGCTGCACCAGACCTGAACCGGTGTCGAACAGACGCCGGATTTTTTCGGCGTCGCCCGCATTCGCGAATTCGTCCGCCCTGAAAGCGTCGTTGCCATAGGGCTCCAGCGTGGAAATAGCCTGGGTATAGGTCGCGTCCAGCAGACCCTGGCTGTCCTCCGCCGCTTCGATACTGCGCTCGGCCTCTACCAGCAGGTCGGTCAGGCGCTCGCTGCGGCCCTGCAGGCCGATCAATTCGTTTTCCAGTTGCGAAATCGCACCCTCTTCCCGGGCGATCTCGGTCCGGGCCTGACCGTCAAAGCGACTCAGGCGCGCTTGCAGATCGCGTAACTGGGCTTCCAGGAATGCATATTCCTTGCGGTAAGCCTGTTGCAGATCGGCCGCCGACGCCGCGTCGTCACGTGGCGGTATCGGCGGCGAAGTCGGCGCCTGCTCTTCTCCAGCCTGGCCAAACGCCGGGTTTGACAACAGCGCGGCGCCGAATAACGCGGTGTATAGGGTCGTCAACACAAACTGTTTCATTGGCCTTCACTCCGGACCGCGGCGATTGCGTACGGCAGTTCGAAGTAACCTTGTCGAATTTGCTTTCTGAGCGAATCGAACAGCACTGCAATTTGCTCCTGGGCGGCGGAACCCTCCACCACTTCATAGCGCCAGCCACCGGCGGAGCGAACCACCCGGCCATAACGTTCGTCGCGGGTTTTGAAGTACATCAGGGCGGTGCCGAGCTTGGCGACGTCGGCCAGTACGTTGTCGCCGTTCAAATTGATGGTCTGGGAATAAATCGCGTTTTCCTTGGAGATGCGGATTTCATCCTCAATAAACGCCCAAAGCCGGTTCACCGCGCGCTGCGGATTGACCGCACCGTTCTGTAGCCGGCTGCTCAGTTCGTCGAGTTCCGCCAGCCGGTCGCCGACTTTGAACGGAAAACCGGACGCGACCTGATCGCGCAGCCGCAGCACCATGTCGTCGACAATCGGCATCAGGCTGTCGGCATTCGAACCAGCAGCCTGCTGAGCCTGGCGGATCTCGTCCATCTCCTGCTCCAACTGTCGAATGCGCAGCGACTCGCGGTCTCGGTTGGCTTCCAACTCGGCTTTCTGGGCCGATAAATAGGCCATGCGGTTCTTGTGTTCCTCACGGCGGATATTCATTTCCGTTTGCAGCTCGTCCACCTGCCCACGCAATGCAATCAGACGCCCGGCCAGACTGTCGACATCGATCTGGGCCACTGTCAGTAGCGGGAACATTGCGGAGACCAGTAGCAACGGCAGAATTTTGACTGCGGCCGGCATCGACAGCCCTCCTCCAAAAAACATAGAAAATATTGGTGAATCAATCGCTTAAGACCGACTTAAACCAGCGTTAAGCGTTCTTTTGACGGAACAGGATTCTAGTGCGGCCGTATTACAACCGTGTTACAAAAACGGCCGGGTTTGACCGCATTTTCGCTACTACTGTCATGGGATTGAAACATCGGGCGTTCCACACCTGCTTCTTTCGCAGGATGTGCGGTTTTCGCGTGGGCGCTTTAAGGTTTTCAGGCCGCAGCTACGCATTACTGACGCGGGCCGTGGCAATGCCGGCTAATCGATCAAATCGGCGAATTCCGTATGCCGAATATCCTGGCCCTTGACCAGGTAGATAATGTATTCGGCGATGTTCTGACAGCGGTCGCCAATTCGCTCCATCGACCTGGCGGCCCACTGGACTTTCAATACCGTCGGTATCGAACGCGGATCCTCGGCCATATGCGTGATCAACTGCCGGGTGATCGACACATATTTCACATCCACGTTGTTATCCGATTTGATCACGTCCACCGCCATGTCCACGTCGATTCTGGCGAATGCATTGAGCACCCTGGTCAGCATCTGCTGCACCAATTCACCCATATAGCCGATTTCGGACCGAATATCCTCAGCCAGCATGCCGCTCAATTCGGTTTCGACCATGCGCCCGACCCGTTTGGCCTCGTCCCCGATGCGCTCGAGATCGGTTATGGTCTTGATCACCGCCATCACCAGCCGCAGGTCGGATGCGGCCGGCTGCCGGCGGGCCAGAATGCGTACGCATTCATCGTCGATATCCACTTCTAGCGCATTGACTTCGATATCGCGATCGGCCACCTCCCGCGCCAGGTTCTGGTCTCCCTGAATCATGGCCCGCACCGCGTCGCTCAACTGCGATTCCACAATACCGCCCATGCGCAGCACCTTGCTGCGCACCTCTTCCAGCTCATCGTTGAACTGCTGGGAAATATGCTGATCCAGATTCAGGTCCGCCATCGCTTAGCCGTATCGTCCGGTAATGTAGTCTTCGGTCTGCTTATCTTTGGGGTTGGTGAAAATCACATCCGTGCTGTCGTATTCCACTAACCGGCCCTGGTTCATAAAAGCCGTATAGTCGGAGACCCTTGCCGCCTGCTGCATGTTATGCGTGACGATGACGATTGTATAGCGGGACTTCAAATCATGGATCAGTTCCTCGACTTTCAAGGTCGAGATCGGATCCAGCGACGAGCAGGGTTCGTCCAGCAGCAGTATCTCTGGTTTGACCGCTATCGCTCTTGCGATGACCAGGCGCTGCTGCTGCCCGCTGGATAGCTCCAGCGCGCTGCGATCCAGACGGCCTTTCACCTCATCCCACAGCGCCGCACCGCGCAGCGACCACTCGACAGTATCCTCGAGCGCCGCCATCGACTTAACCCCCTGAAGGCGCGGACCGAATGCGACGTTCTCGAAAATGCTCTTTGGAAACGGATTCGGTCGCTGGAAGACCATGCCGACGCGTCGGCGCAGGTCGATGACATCGACGTCCGGACGGTAGATATCCTCGCCGTTAATCGTTACCGTGCCCGACAGCTCGCATTCGTCATTCAGGTCATTAAGGCGGTTAAAGCAACGCAACAGCGACGACTTGCCACAGCCGGAAGGACCGATAAACGCGGTGACCAGACCGTGCCGTATACTCAGAGTTACCGCGTCCAGCGCCGGCCGGCCCGCATAGTTCAGGCTGAGCCGATCCGCTGCAATCGCCACCTTCGCCGCTTCCTCGGCCGGCGGCACGGCCTCCAGCAGGTCTGATTGGTGTGTCTGATCCGACGGGGTCTGATCCGGCTCGGTCTGATCCGATTGGAGGTCTGGCCGGGCGTTTTCCTCGGTACTCATCAGGACATCAATTTTCGATAACGATCATACAGGCGGTTACGCAAAAAAACGGCCGACAGATTCAGGACTAACACGACGACCACCAGCAGCAGCGCCACCGCAAACAGCAGACCCAGGCCTTCTTTCAAATTGGTGTTCCTGAATGCCAGATCGTACAGATAATAACCCAAATGCATGAATTTTCTCTCCAAGTGCAAAAACGGGAAGTTACCGTCAATCGGCAGGCTGGAAGCCTGCTTCACTACACCCAGCAGCATCAGTGGTGCCACCTCGCCCGCGGCGCGGGCGACCGCCAGTATCATGCCGGTCAGCAAACCGGGCAGCGCCAGCGGCCAAAGTAGATACCTGACCGCTTCCGACTGCGTCGCGCCCAGCGCATAGCCGCCCTCTTTCAAAGAACGCGGAATTCGTGCCAGCGCCTCCTCGGTCGCGACGATGACCACCGGCAACGTCAGCAGGGCCAGGGTCATTGCCGCCCATAACAAGCCCCCGGTGCCGAAGGTCGGCACCGGCAGCTTATCGGCAAAAAACCACTGATCGAAACGGCCGCCGACCGCGTGAATAAAAAAACCCAGGCCAAACACGCCGTAAATAATCGAAGGCACGCCGGCCAGGTTGTTGACTGCAACGCGCAGCACGGTTGCCAGCCAGCCGCGTCCGGCATACTCGTGCAGGTAGACTGCGGCCAGGCCGCCCAGCGGCGATACCACCAGCGACATGACCAGCACCATCAGCACCGTACCGTAAATGGCTGCAACGATATCCTGGCCGTGGTGGGGCGCATAGCGGTTCGGGCTGCGGAACGTCACCAGATGGGTCGCGAAGCTAGCGATTCTGTCGAGCAAACCGGCCCCGTTCGGCTGCATCAGCTGCAGGATGTCCGCGCCGGCCACAGTCACCTGCCGCCGCTCGGCATCTTCAAACAGCAGGCGCCAGTCGATGAATTCCGCGTCGCTGCAGGCGTCTGCCACCCGTGCCGGCCGCAGCGCGTTAATCATGTGCTGCTGGGCCGCGCAGTCTGCCGCCAGCAATTGATTCGAGAAATCGATCAGGGACCCGGTATAGGCCAGTATTTCCCCATCGACCTGAAGCTGTACCACATAGCCCCAGTGCCAGCGGCCGTCTCTGGTCTCCATAGCGGTCAGATGATGCGGACGGGAACGCTGCACAACCGCGGTTTCGGGCAGCCAGACATAATCGGCAGCGGGTAAGCGGTCGGTCCCGGGTGTCGCCGGATCATCGCCAGCCGCGGTCACACTCCTGATCAGCAGCCGGGCCGAACCGTCAGCCGCATTCTCTTTGCCGGCGATGATACCGTGTACCGGAACGGCCGCTTCGCCCGATCGCTCAACCCAAAATTCATAAATCGGCCGGGGCCAGAAATAGCTGACGGCACCGGACAGCAAAATCAACAGTACCGCCACGATAATCGCAATGACCGTTCCGGTGGCCAGCTTGCTACTCAGCGAAATCCACGACCCGGAAATCCATGACTTGGGGGTGAACCGGCGCCGACTGACCTTCAAACCCGGCATAGGCCTACCATGCCCGGTATCGCGTCCGCAGCCGATGCCGAATCAACTCGGCCACCGAATTCAGTATAAAGACTGTGACAAACAGCAGCAGCGCAAGAAAGAACAGCAACTGAAAATGAAAGCCGTTCACCGAGGTCTCGGGCAATTCCAGCGCCAGCGTTGCCGACAGGCTTCTGAACCCGGAAAACGGACCCCAGTCAGACAACGGCGTATTGCCGGATGCCATCAACACAATCATCGTCTCTCCGGCTACCCGGCCGAAACCGATCAGCAGTGCGGCCAGCAGGCCGGAGGCGGCGACCGGCAGGACCACGCGCGACAAGGTCTGCCAGCGGTTTGCACCAACCGCCATCGCACCATTGATCAGATGTCTCGGTACCCCGCTTAGCGCTTCCTCGGCGATGGAGAACATCGCCGGCACCGCGCTGATACCGAGCACGGCACCGACAACCAGCGCATTCAGCATCGAATAGGAAACCACCCGGTTGGTTTGCAGCCAGTAGGCCACGCCCCGGTCAAACAGC
Organism: Lysobacterales bacterium; assembly: GCA_028289465.1. Classification (GTDB taxonomy): domain Bacteria; phylum Pseudomonadota; class Gammaproteobacteria; order Xanthomonadales; family SZUA-36; genus JANQPM01. Next base: position 7,799 of record JANQPM010000010.1, read on the forward strand.
AGGCTCTCCAGCCATTCGGCAGCCCAGAAGCCCGCTGCTGCCGCGACCGGTATCGCGATAATCATCAACCCAACCGGAAAACCGCGGCCGATATTCAACGATGCCGTCAGCGGTGGCAACAGTGCCAGAGCCACACCGATCATCAGCGCGTGCAAAAGGTGGTTCATCAGCCATGGGGCTAACCAGACCGCCGCCAGAAAGCCCAGGACCACGGTCGGAAGCGCCTCCAGAATCTCAATCGCCGGCTTCAGTCGGCGGCGCGTTTTTGCCGACGCATAGTAGGACAGATGAATGGCCGTCATGAAAGCCAGCGGCACGCCGAACAGCAACGCATACAGGCTGGCTTTCAGCGTGCCGACGATCAGCGGCCGGGGATTGAAGACGCTGATGTCGCCACCGGCCGCAGCCGGCTGCCAGACAGCGTCGCCCGCACCGGTTGTGGAGAAAATACCCGCCAGCGACAGCCGGCCGCTCCCGAACAGCAGCGGCACCGCGTTGAACAACAGATACGCGAATATCAACACTACCGCGAACAGCACGGCCAGCCCGGCGGTCCGGACCACATGGCGAAAGAGACGATCTTTAAGCTGCCGCCGGGAGCGGAGCGTATTGGCAGGGAAAGGCGTTGTCATGAACTGACATTCCGACCCCTGGAGCAGGGTTCTTCTGTCATAATACTGCAACATTTATCCTGATAATCTAAGCAGTCTACCGGAGAACCAGTATGCCCACCAGCTACATCAGCAAGATATTCGGTTCCTCGCCGATCAGGCCGATGGAAGAACATATGAACGCTGTGCGCGAGTGTGTTCAAAAATTGTTGCCGTTCGTAGAAGCGATGCTGACCGGCGATAACGGACGGGCCACCGAGCTGCATGGAGAAATAAAGGAACTGGAACGCGAGGCGGATCGCCGCAAGCAGGAGTTGCGTTTGCAAATGCCGAACAGCCTGTTCATGCCGGTATCCCGTCGCGACCTGCTGGAAACGCTGACCATGCAGGATAAAGTCGCCAACAGCGCCCGCGATATCGCCAGCCTGATGATCGGCAGGAACATACAGATACCCGACAGCCTGTCAGACCAGTTCGTGACCCTGGTCAACAAATCGGTCAGCGCCTGCGATGCGGCCGACGACGCGATTAACGAACTGGACGAATTGGTGGAAACCGGCTTTGGCGTTCAAGTGGTCGAACTGGTGGAAGATATGCTGACCAAGCTGGACACCATCGAGTCGGAATCCGACGACGCACTGTCGGACATTCAACACGCCCTGCTTCGAATCGAAAAGCAGATGGACCCGATAGATGCTGTCTTCCTCTACCGCCTGTTCGAAATGGTCGCCCAACTGGCTGATCGGGCGCAGCGTGTCGGCAGCCGGCTGCAATTGATGCTCGCGAAATAGATCAACCGCCACAGCAACGAGAATAATAATTATGGAATACACAATCATCCTGCTGATTCTCGCCGCGCTTTTCGGTTTGTTCATGGCCTGGGGGATCGGCGCGAACGACGTCGCCAATGCCATGGCAACGTCGGTGGGCTCGCAGGCATTGACGATCAAGCAGGCGATTATCGTTGCGGCTGTTTTCGAATTTACCGGCGCGTTTCTGGCCGGCGGCCAGGTTACCGCGACCATTCGCAAGGGTATTATCGACGCGACGCCGGTGACCGGTTCGCCGGAGATACTGGTTTACGGCATGCTGGCCGCGCTGCTGGCAGCCGGCACCTGGCTGGTCATCGCGTCCTGGCGCGGCTGGCCAGTATCTACCACGCATTCCATTGTCGGCGCGATCATCGGCTTTGCAGTAGTGGGCATCGGCACCCAGGCAGTCTATTGGGACAAGGTCGGCGAAATCGCGGCCAGCTGGGTGGTCTCGCCGCTAATGGCCGGCACCATTGCTTTTCTGTTGTATATCTCCGTTCGTCAATTGGTATTGAGAGCGGAAAACCCGCTGCAAAACGCAAAGCGGTATGTGCCGTTCTATATCTTTGCGGTGGGCTTTATCATGGCATTGGTTACCCTGTTCAAAGGGCTTAAGCATGTCGGCTTTGAAGTCAGTACCGCCCAGGCGTACTGGATTGCAATCGCCGCCGGCATCGCAACCAGCCTGGTCGGCATCATGCTGATCTCCCGCCTGACCCTGCACGAAAGCGACGACGCCGATTTTCGTTTCGCCAATGTCGAGAAAATATTCGGCATCCTGATGATCTTTACCGCCTGCGGCATGGCCTTTGCACACGGCTCCAACGATGTCGCCAATGCCATCGGTCCGGTCGCGGCGGTGTTCAGTATCGTGCAAAGCGGAGGCCAGGTCGGCCAGTCTTCCCCGGTTGCCGTGCCGATACTGTTTCTCGGTGGTATCGGCATCGTCGTCGGTCTCGCGACGCTTGGCTACAAGGTGATCAAAACCGTCGGCAAGGAAATCACCGAGCTGACGCCGAGCCGCGGTTTCGCCGCCGAACTGGCCGCCGCCACCACCGTGGTGATCGCATCGGGTACCGGTTTGCCGATATCAACCACCCATACCCTGGTCGGCGCAGTGCTCGGTGTCGGCATCGCGCGGGGCATCGACGCGCTGAACCTCAGCGTGATTCGAAACATTTTCATGTCCTGGATCATCACACTGCCGGCCGGCGCTATTCTGGCTATTGTTTTCTTTTTCCTGCTGCGGGCCATTCTGGGCTAGATTCCGGGATAAATTCTGGAACAAGAAGCGTCGCGCAACGGCTAAGTACGCGGATGGCCAGGTGCGGCTTGTAAATCGCGATGCCGGCCACCACACTGGCTGATATGGAAACCTCAAACGGTACTGTCCGTCCGGCTGTCATCGCCGATCTTGACGCGATGATCGCTGTCAGGCAACGCAGCATCGGCGCGCTATCCGAAGCCTATTCGAACGATGTGCTGCGGGGCTGGCAGCAACACGACGAATCCACCTATCTGGCCGGCATGGTCGACGACGAACTGGCGCTGGTGGCGGAACAAGACGCACGGCTGGTCGGCATGGTCGCGCTGGACCTGGACAAGCAGGAATTGGTGCTGCTGTTTACCGATCCGGCGTACCAGGGTCGGGGCGTCGGCACCGCGCTGCTCAGAAAGCTGGAGCACCTGGCCTGCGAATACGGTTTGGCGACGCTCAATTTGGAAGCCACCCAGAACGCAGTCAGCTATTATCGCCGCACCGGTTACCGCGAACGGCCGGTTGAACGCTCCAGGCGCTGCCAGTCTCTGGGCGTCCCGTCCACCCCGATGCACCGCTCCCTGGAAACCATGCAGAACCCCTACCAGCAGCGCATCTGCCGGCTGTTGTCGGACCTGGACCTGCCGGCTGATTATGGCGCCCGGCACCGGCTGAAGGTGCACCCGGAGGCATTCGCGTTGACCAGCATCGGCAGCGATGTCTTCGAACGGGAGCAGAAACTGCTGCCGGCTGCGGCCGATGCCTGGCTGACCATGCAGCAAACGGCCCGGGACGACGGCATCGACCTGCTGGTGATATCCGCCTACCGCTCGGTCGACTACCAGGTCGATCTGATTCGTAGAAAATGCGACCGGGGGCAGTGCGTGGAAGACATTCTGAAGGTCAGCGCGGCACCCGGTTTCAGCGAACACCACAGCGGCCGGGCCATTGATATCACCGGCTCCGACACAGAACCGCTGGAAGAAATATTTGAAGATACCGCCGCATTTGCCTGGCTGATGCAGCACGCCGGCCGGTTTGGCTTCAGACTATCCTACCCGCGTGACAACCGGCACGGGATCGCATATGAGCCATGGCATTGGTACTACACCGCGAACTAACCGAACCCGCGGCCCTTCCCGGCAGCAGCGCCCCGACGCGGGAACGCCGGGCACATTTCCGATCTGATCGAGCCTAAAGGCGCTGCTACAAAGACCACCTGGCTTTTCTCCACGAAGCGCATGACCACGCCGTCCCCGCAGAGGCGTACTTGCGCCGCCAGGCGTATGAAGCCTCGAGGAGACTCGAAAATTGACCCACTTTCTGCGCGAAGCGCATGACCATGCCGTCCCCGCAGAGGCGTACTTGCGCCGCCAGGCGTATGAAGCCTCGAGGAGACTCGAAAATTGACCCGCTTTTTGCGCGAAGCGCATGACCATGCCGTCCCCGCAGAGGCGTGCTTACGCCGTCAGGCGTATGAAGCCTCGAGGAGACTCATATTACTTATTGGTCCGCCGCCCGCCACAGATACCAACTGGCAACGGACCGATAGGGCCGCCAGCGCGCCGCGTGCTCGTCCAGGGCTTCAGGAGCCGGCAAATCGGGCAAGTTGTACAGTGCCTGGAAGCCCTTTTGTACACCGAGATCGGTTGACGGCATCACATCGGGCCGCCCCAGATTGAACATCAAATACATCTGCGCGGTCCATGGCCCGATACCCCGGACCGTGCACAGGGTTTCGATCACTTCCTCGTCATCCATGCGCAGTATGCGGCGCCGGTTGGGTAATTGCCCGGCCAGTTGCCTTTGCGCCAGATCCAGCACCGACAGCGCCTTGTTATTCGACAGGCCTGCACCGCGCAGCGTCTGATGCCCGAGCGCCAGCGATTTCGCGGCCGTCGGTTTTTCGGGCTGGAACAGGGCTTCGAAACGGCCGTAGATGGTCGCCGCGGCCTTGCCGGACAGTTGCTGGTAGACGATTGCGCGGCTCAGCGACAGAAAAAGATCGGCTTCGCGTTTCGGTTTACCGTCGAAAGGGCCGTAGCGCTTGATAAACGCACCCAGCACCCGGTCCTTTCGGACCAGGTGCCGAATGGCTTTATTCGCGTCGAAGCGGTTTTTTCCCACCGTCTAGGCCAACAGGAAAACCCGCGCGCCCGAGAGGCGCTCAGGGGGCTGGAACAAACGTGTCAACGTCGATTGCAGCCGCTTCGGCGGCTTCTTCGCCGAGAATTAGCGGATGATAGTCGTTGGTCAGCCAGCGGCCCAGTTGATTGCTGTAGAACGGACTCAGGAACACCCCGCTGTTACCGCCCGGAATCACTTCGGCGCCAGTGATGCCCATCGGGTCCAGAACGCCCCAGAAACGGCGTGCCGGACCGGCACCGAACATGAAGTCGTTGACGGAATTGGCCCTAGCGTTGTGTCTCGAGGCATCGACTGCCTCATAGCCGCCGGCGCGCGCGACGCCGGGCAGATCCGCTGCCAGGTCCGAGAATCCGCCACCGTTCGGAATATTGAACGGATCGACCCCGAGCGGATGATCGAATACGATGCGGTGCAATTTGCCCCAGCGATAGTCCATCACGTCAGTTGAATTGCCAAAGGCCGGCGCGAATTCGTCTGAGGCCAGCAATTCCAGTGCCTGCTGCAGGCTGCCCAGTACCACGGTCGCCAGAGCTTCGTTCGGATCGTCAATGCCGGGTACGCTGATAAACGGCAGGCCGGATGCGCCGACGCCCTGGCGTTCCGGGAACTGCCGCAGGTGATGAATCAGTGCATTGTAGGCTTCCCGGTTACCGGGCAGCGCATTGCCGAGCTGCAGCGCATTCATCGTCGCATCGACGGTGTTCTTGATCAGCTGGCCGCGAAAAGCGGCAAACACCGTTGCAGCGACGCTGGCCTGAATTTCTTCCGGACTGGGATCGGGAAGATTGGCTGGATCATCGCCCGGATCGTAGCCTTCCTTGATACCGGTCGGCGTACTGAAATCCCAAGCCAGCAGCAGGTTGATTACCGGCGTCAGCGGAAAATCCGGATCAGACGCCGCCTGCTGAAACACGGGCCCTATCAGGCCCATTAAAATCTCGGCATCCAATAGCTGATTGTTGGCCTGCAGCGCCTGCATTTGGGCAACGCTGATCGGCTGGCCCGAGTCGATCAGTTCCTGCAGCACGCGGTCGATTCTACCCATGCGCAGCGACGCGTAGCCGGAGTTCAGGTAATACAGGCCACCGCCTTCGCGGATCTGATTAAACGGGTTGTTATCCAGCGAAACGCCAACCGGGTCGTTATTTGCATTCGCGATATAGCCGGATTCGGGGTTGACGATCTGCGGCATTTCATCGAAACGCATGATCTCGAACGGCACCGCCTGATTCGGCTGCGGATTCGTCACCGGCAACCAGTCATTCAGCACGGCGCCGGTGCCGTCGCGAATGATGTATGGCGGAACGCCGTCGATTTGATTGGTCTGCAAATCGGACCGGATCGGGTTCTCCGCACCGGCAAAATACGCGATATTGCCATCGATATCCGCGTAGGCGAAGTTTTGCGAGCCGACGTCGAAGTATTGCAGGGCGTCCTTAAATTCATCCATGCTCTTGGCTTTGTTGATTTTCGCGAACGCGACAAATTCAAAAGTCGGGCCCCAGCCGGTGTACGCGACGCTGAGACCGCTGCCGCCGTCCAGCGACAGGATCGGCCCGTTGTTGCGGCGCGGCACGATAAAGGTGATACCACCGGCGTCATAGCCGACATTCGCCCGGCTCAGATTGTCCGCCTCGCCGTCGCCAACGCCGTTCACGAAATAGGATTGAAATACCAGCCGCAGCGGTTCGGCTTCGCCGTTATGCACGCTGTGGGTCGGCAGACCGAGACCGTTCAGGCGCAGCTCTTCCTGGAACACGTCGGTAACGTCCATCGGGTGAACGGTGCTTCCCCAGCACATGAAGTCATTGCAGCCCTGAACGATGCCCGGCACGCCGGCAAAGGACACGCCGGAGACCGACCAGCCGGCCTCGTGCTGAAACACCAGGGTCATTTCATTGAAGGTTGCCGGGGTGTTCAGCGCCAAATGCGGATCGTTCATCAGCATCGGGTAGCCGCTCTCGGTATGGTCGCCGGACAGAACCCACCAGTTGGAGCCGCCACGGTCGATATCGCCGTTCATCGCTTTGGCCAGCAGCGGCACGTTTTGTACCTGGGCCTTGGTCTTTTGCGCCAGGCGCAGCAAACCATCGCTGATACGCGGCACCTTGGCCGTATTCACTGTTGCCGCTTCGACCGAGGCCGTATCAGCCGGGCCATCGCTTTTCGGATTGACGATGGAGCCGAAAAAATCCGGTACGGTTACCCGGTCATCCGGTGGCTGCGTACGGTGCGTGTCCTCGAAAAACAGCGCGGTACCGTCAAAGCCCGCAATATTGCCGACCGCCTGATAGGTTCCCAGGCGGATAGTGAATTCGATGTCCAGATCGAACGACAGCCCGAAAGCCAGCAATTTCGCGATCGCCAGCGAATCGACCGGCGTCCAGCGGCGTGCCTGAGTCAATTCCAAAACTGTGTACTCCGGCGGCAGCGGCGCCGACTGCAGGTATGCATTAACGCCGTTCGCGTAGGACTGCAGGATGGCCTTGGACTCGCCGTCCAGCGCTCTGAAGGTCGCCAGTGCCGCACGGCCCAGGCCCAGGGTCCGCAGTTGAATATCGTTGGCTAGCGCCGGCTGGCCCAGCATTTCCGCCAATGTGCCGTGCGCAGTGCGGCGATTGAAGTCCATTTGAAAGAACCGGTCGCGCGCATGAATCCAGCCCTGAACGAAATACACATCGGCATCGCTGCTGCCGGCGACCGTCGGTACGCCGTCAGCGCTCTGGTAAACCGTGACCGGCGCGCTGATGCCGACGACCGGAACATCTTCATGGGCCACCACACCCATGGCGATGGCGAGCGATAAAACGATTACAGAAAAGCGGATCAGGCTGTTTACTCTTTTCGTTAGCATTGGGGACTCCTAAACTCTCTCAGCGTACCTGTGGTTGCGCCGAGTTGAACGCTTGCGCCGGGTTAGACGCTAGCGCCGGGCGGCGCACCAAATTGCAGCGTACGGGACGCATCAATACAAGCATAGCATGAAGCCGGCCGATTCTGCTGCCGGCGGCGGAAGGGCGCCTTGGAAAGGCAGACAACCCGCCGAAGCCGATACCGTGGCAGCCGCGAGAACGGCTAATGGCGGTAAACGAATCCGCCAAACAAAAACTTGGTGGCTTCCGCACCCAGTACCAGTACTCGATCACCGGTTCGCAGCCGCCCCGAACGCCGAAGCTGGTCGAAGCTGACCCAGATTGCCGCCGAACCGAGATTGCCGAGGCGGTCGGCGGTCACATAGACCTTGTCGGCCGGTATGGCCAGCGCCTCGCTGAACTGCGCCGCCAGATGGCCATTGGCCTGATGCGGCAATATCCAATCGAAGTCGGTCAGCTCATAACCGCGCGAGCGGATCGCCGCTATACCCTTTTCAAACAGCTCGGGCCCATGCTGTCTGACCTGCCCGACCCGGTGCCTGAACACCGGAAAGCCGTGCGCCTGCTGCGGTGCGTTCGAACCGCCGCCCTGCAGGTAGAAGCCGGGTTCGCGGTTTAAACCGGCCTGACCGACGAACATATCGGACAGGATTTGTCGCTCCGATCCGTCATCCGGCCCGAGGACGGCCGCGCCGGCGCCGTCGCCCATCTGTACGTAGTTGATCAATTGTTCAAGATCCAGAAAGTCGGGCGCGAGCCGGAAGTAGCTGGAACCGGTTTCGCAGCCGACAACGGCAACCGGCGTATGCGAACCGGACTGGATCATCGCCGCGGCGATTTGCAGGCCGTGGGCGAAACCGGTGCAGGCCTGGCGCAATTCCAGGAATGGTCCTGAATAGTCCAGTTCGTCCGCGGTCCACGCGACGCCGGATGGCAACAGCGTATGCGGCGTGGTGGTGTGGCCGACCAGGTAGCCGATATCGGCGGTGTCTGCAGCGCCGTTTTCCAGCGCCTGGCGAACGGCAGATGCAGATAACTGCGGGGCTTCGACGCCGGTTTGGGTGCCGCCATCGCGCTGTTGCAGGCTGCGGCTGAGGTAGCGGGACTCAATGCCCAGGCGCTTCGCGATTCGGCGGCCGCGGCGCGCCGCGGCCGCCCCGCAATGCGCCGCCAGAGCGGCCAGCAATTCCCGATTGGAAACCGGTTCTCCGGGCAGCGCATGGCCGCTGCCGATCAGCTTGACGCGGAATGGCGAAAACCGGCAATTCACTCGGCCCGGCTTTTCCGTATTCGCCCAAACAGGCGATCCACATCCACGCCCAGCGTCTCAAACGCACTGCCGAACGGCGCCAGCAGCGCCAGTACCTGGGTTCTGATCTGCTGCCCCATCGACCGGTAATCGCTGCGTGCGATGCCCAGTTGCAACGCATGGCTGCGGCTGATGAACACATGCCGCGCCTCATCGCGTTTGATCTGTGCGACCAGGCTGCGGAGCTGCCGGTCCCGGGCCGCCTCGCTGGCTTCCAGCGCTCGCATAATGACCGCGACCGCGCTGTCCAGATGGGAAATCTGCGCAAAATGCTCCGCGGTCGATTCGACCCGGCCCAGACGGGCAAAAAAACGTTTTGCCCGGCGGCGGATATTCGGTAAATCCTGCGGCCGGGGAAGCTTGCGCTGCAGAGCCTGCAAGCCGAGATCGTGCTGAAACTCGTCTTTTTCGATGGTACTGAAGCAATGGTAGCTGGCCTGGCGCGCGGCAGCGGACAGGCGCCGCGCTTCGTGGTGAAACAACACGACCGCCGACTGCTCCCCGCACAGCAGCACCGGCAGCAGGCGGGCCAGCGCTTCTCGCTGATCGTCCGGCAGCCTCAGCGGCTGTTCGCCATAGACCAGAGTCCAACGGTTAAACCAGGGTTGCAGAAGCGGCCGGTAGGAATCCGGCAGCGCGAAGCACCGGCTGGCCGCCAGTGGCTCGGTCGGGGCCGGTCGATCGCGGCCGAATATCGCGAGATCAGTATTCTCCATTCGCTCGCCCCATTGATTCACTCCATTCCTTCACTATGACTTGCAGCTTCGCGGCGTCGATGCAGCAGGATCGGCAACAACAATATGTCCGCAATCAATGCGATTGCAATCACCGCAACAGACAGCCCGCTCATGGTCGCGATCGGCTGGAAATTCGACAACAGCCCGACGCTTAGGCCGACGCACAGCGTAATACTGGTAATGACCAGGGCCGGCCCGACCGTGGTAACAGCACCGCCGGCCGGGTTTGCCGTTCCGGCATCCCGGCCGCGGGCATACTGGCAAAGCAGATAAATGCTGTCGTCGACCAAAATACCCATAATCATACCGATCACCACCGCGCTGCCCAGGCTGATGGTTCCGTTGGTCACCGCCCAAACCGCATAGACCAGCAAAATCGGTATTAAATTGCAGATCAGCGCGACGCCGGCAACCCTCAACGAGCGCAGCAAAAGTCCGGTCAGCAGCGCAATGGCAATCAATGCAACGGACAGCGAAATCAGCATGCCGCGCGCATTGCGTAAACCCAGATGCGCAAAGCTCAGACTGGGCCCGGCGCCGCCGAGCAGCGACAGGCCGCCGCCGTTGGCCTTAAACCAGGCTTTAAATTCACGGTCGAATTCGATCAGCTCGCGGGCCGATTCCTGCGGTAAATAAACCAGAATGCGGCTGGCCGAGAACTGCGCATCGACTTCGCGCCGAAACTGCTCATCCGCCGACCCGGCCTGACGGGCCAGCCGGGCGGAACCGGCCAGGAGTTCGTCCAGCGAGCGGCCCTCGCGCTGCATACGCCAGGCCAGCCAGTCGTTAACCGTGGCGAACTGCTTGACGCTGGCGTGTGATTCAAGCCAGGACTGCACGCGGCCCAGCGTATCGACATAGGGCCGCTCGAATATGCCATAGGCCTCGCCGCTGCCAAGCTGGTATTGCAACTGGTTGATCCCGCCCAACTGTTCGTCGATCTGCCGGGTGTCGGCCCGAAACGCATGGCCGGCCGGGAAATAGCGAAACACGTTGTCATTGATTTCGTTGCGCGGAATCAGCAGCACGCTGACGCCGGCGATCAGTATCGTCGCGGTCAAAATCCGCCAGCGGTTGGCTTGCGACCAGCGTACCAGCCTCGGCAACGGAAGTCGCCGGTGAAAATCGGCCGCGCCGATAGCGGACGAACGGCGCAGCAGCCAGGGAAGCAGTATGCGAATCAATAGATAACTGATCAACACGCCTGCGGCGACGATGTAGCCGACCACGCGGATCGGCGGCGACGGACTGAAGGACAGGCCCAGAAAGCCCAGCGCCGTGGTGACACAGGTCAGCGTCAACGGCAGCCGGTTGACACTCAGGCTGTGGACTATTGCACTTTTCGAATCCAGGCCCTGCTGCAATGCTGCGGCGTAGTGCATCGCGATATGCACGCCGCCGGCAATGGATATGGTCCAGATGATGATCGGCGCAAACGCGTTGATCGCCGCCAGCGGCAAACCCAGCCAGCCGGCCAGACCGAACGCACCGAGCACCGACAGCAGGCCGATCAACATCAGCGAACCGACCGCGGCCACGCTTTTGAAGAAAAACCAGAGCAGCACGCAGAACGCGAGCAGCATGATCGGCACAAAGTGGGTCAGGTCTTTTCGTACCGTCGCGATATAGGCTTCGTTCAGCGCCAGGGTGCCGCTGAGCAGCAATTCAATCGGCCAGGCTTCAGCCTGGATTTCCGCATCGACGGCCGCACGCACCGCCCCGACCGCGTCCAGTACCGCATTGGCTTCGTTCTTGTCGGCCAGCGCCAGGGTCAACTCCATCGCTACCAGCGTACCGTCGGCAGACAGCAGCAGCCGGCCGCGCGGATGGCCCAGGTAGTCTGCCCGCGTCAATACCGGTGTGTCCTGACGGTTTTCGACCTCGGCGATGGCCTGGCGCAGCGCCTCGTCCCCGCCGGGCCAGGGCAGCCGGTCCAGCGAGCGTACGTCGGCAACCGCAGGCAGCGATGCGAGTTTATCGGATATCGTATCGGCAGCCCGTAGAAAATCGCGCTCGTTCCAGTCGTTACCGCGCCTCAGCGCGACCACCAGGCTGTCCAAACTGGTGAACGTTTGATCCAGCCGCGTTTGCAACAGCGTCAGCGGGTCGGATTCATCGAAGTAAGCGTGATAGTGGGCATTCAGGCTCAGGCGAGGCAAACCGCCGATGGATGCGATCAAGCCCAGCGCAAGGACCAAATACCAGAAATTCGTGCTTGCCCGCGTCATATAGCGAAAATCCAGATCTCCATGCCGGGGAGCCGCAGGCGACCCGCCGGAGCGGGCGCCGTGAAGCATGGCTTCTTGCGCGTTGCGCAAACCGCCATACTTCCCCTGGCTTGCTCTCCCGGTTGGGTGAGCGAGCGGCACCAGAGGGGTCGCGCCTTCGTTCTACGCCGTCTTGCGGTTGCGGTTTTCGTCCGTAGGACGAAAGAAGCGGGCGCAAGACTCCTTCATGATAAAATATCAGCTTCCGTTATACGCCGAAAATACCGCAGCGCCAATATTCCATATGTCACTGTCCAATTCACAGAAGCGCTATCTGCGCGGTTTGGGCCATCGCCTGAAACCCGTGGTGACCGTTGCCGACAAAGGCCTGACCGAAACGGTCGCCGCGGAAATCGAAACCGCGCTTGACCGGCACGAACTGATCAAAATCAAGCTGCGTCAGCCGCGCGAACGGCGGACCGATGCGATGCGGCGTATCGTTGAGTTGACCGGCGCCGAGTTGGTCCATTCGATCGGCCAGGTGGCATGCTATTATCGGCCGAATCCGAAACAGCCGAAAATCGCGCTGCCCCGCTAGTACACGGAGAGCCATCGGCGATGGACCTGACTCTACACCCTCCCGATCAACGTTACTATATCCACTCTGTATCGCAGCAGGGCATCGTGGTGAACGATCAGCGGCACCAGACCGGCCTGATCATCGGGCCGGAGCATCTGACCGTCTGGCCAGCCGAGGACATTGACCATCTGACCGAAGAGACAGTCGAAGCCTGGCTCGAGCTGAATCCGGAGTTGCTGCTGCTCGGTACCGGCGCCACACACCGGTTTCCGGAACCGGCACGCCTGATGCCGCTGATGCAGACCGGTATCGGCGTGGAAATCATGACCACCGACGCCGCCTGCCGGACATTTAACCTGCTGCTGGGCGAAGGCCGCCGCGTCGTGGCTGCATTACTGCCTATCCGGGGCGATTGAGCAGCGGTACGCGTGGCAGTAAGGCGGGCCTTCCCGCAGGAGCGACTGTTGGGCGCGAAGATTTAAGCGCCTAGGTGGGTTGGAAGGTCTAAGAGCGACTGCGGTAGCCCCGGCTGCCTGACCAGACTGGCCGGTTAACCTAATCGATTAACGGCCTAATCGATTAACGGCGCTTCTCTGACCCCTTCGCGAATACAGATTTCCCGCAGCCGGGCGATCGCGGCCAATTGCACCTGCCGGACCCGTTCGCGGGTAACGCCCAGAATCGCGCCGACTTCTTCCAAGGTACGCCGCGATGTGCCGTGCAGGCCGAAGCGGTGCTCAACCACAGCGCGTTGCTGATCGGTGAGTTGCTCGAGCCACTGATCCAGCATTCTCGACGCGCTGGTATCGGCGTAGATGGACTCCGGCGTGCTCATATGTTCGTCAGGTATGGAATCCAGCAATACGCGGTTGGCATTGCCCATCATCGGCTCGTCCGCCGACGGCGTCGGCTCTTTCAGCGCAAACAGAGTAAACACCTGCTGTACGTCGACCTGCAGCTCCCGGGCCACTTCCTCGGCGGTCGGGTGACGGCCGAAGCGCTGTTCTAAAGCGCGGACGGTTTTCAAGTACCCGGTCAGCTCCCGGACAATATGGATCGGCAGCCTGACCGTCCGGCACTGGTTCATCAGTGCCCGCTCGACGGCCTGGCGAATCCACCAGGTGGCATAGGTCGAAAAACGACATCCCTTGTCCGGATCGAATTTCTCGACGGCACGAATCAAACCCAGATTGCCTTCTTCAATCAAATCCAGCAGCGGCAGGCCACGGTTTACATAGGGCCGCGCGACTTTTACCACCAGGCGTAAATTGGATTCAATCATGCGACGGCGGGCGACTTCGGAGCCGGCCTGAATCTCGCGCGCCAGCGATTTTTCCTGATCCGCGGTCAGCAGTTTGGCTTTGCCGATTTCCGACAAGTAGATGCGGGTGACGTCACCGGTTCGAACGGCCGATGACCGTGCTCGGGAGCGGTTGTTGCAGCTCACCGCTCCTGGTGTGCCTGTATTAGCTTTGGGTGTATCAGTCATTACCCCGTCCACAGACATTGCCGTGGAATCCCCGCTGGTTGCTTACCCCTATCTCTGACGCGTCAGGTCAGATTCTCTCAGCGCGGAGTTAAATTAGCACAAGTAGGTGACAAAGTCATTGCAGCCGCAACGAACAAATCGTGCATTTTTGACGCATAAAAACCTAGCGTCGGGGCAGGAACTGCTCCGGATTCACCGGCCGGCCATTCGCCCGAATTTCAAAATGCAGCATGACCTCGTTGCTGTCGTTACGACCCATTTCGGCAATCTTCTGACCGATCGCGACCTTTTCGCCCTGGGCCACCAGGCGGCGGCGATTGTGCGCATAGGCGCTAAGCAGGCGGTCGCTGTGCTTGATGATGATCAATTCACCATAGCCGATCAGACCGCTGCCGCTATAGACCACCGAACCGCCTGCGGCCGCCCGTATCGTCTGACCTTCCCTGCCGCTGATATCCCGGCCGTTACGGCCCGGGTCACCGGCAACATATGACGCCGACACGCGGCCATTGGTCGGCCACTGCCAGCGCTGAGGATCCCGACCGGGGGCCGTATCGCGCGATGAAGCGGGCTTTCGGCGCTCGGCGGGTGTACCGGACTGCGTAGCCGGTTTGGTATTTTCCGCGCTGGCAGCGGTCGGCGGTGCAGGCGCAGGTTTGGCGGGCGCTGTGGTTTTACCGGACTCCCCCTTTTGCGGCGCCTGGCGTTTTTGCCGGGGCGTCGGAACCGGCTTCGGCAACGTGGTGTTATGCGTGATTTTCAGTACCGGTTCCACCAGCCGCAGACTCTGCCCGGCAACAATCAGATCCGGTGACTTGAGCCGGTTCCAACTGGCCAGATCACGATAGTCCAGGCCGTAGCGAAAAGCGATTGCATACAGGGTATCGCCTTCCCGAACGGTGTAATACAGCGGCGTTGCAACATTCGATCTCGATGAGGGTTTCCACGATCCGGTGGTGCGCTCTTCTACCGGCGCCGGTGGCGGGCTGGCACAAGCCGCAAGGATTGTCATCATCACAACGAACTGGAGCAGGTTTTTCATCAGGCCGGTTTCAGTTTCACGTACGCAATCACCGCCAAAATGATTATGACCAGCATCCAGCCCAGAATATCCACCCATTGTCTCAGGCGCTCCGCCGCCCGCTCTCCACCGATGCGGATGACCGCGGCTTCCAGAAAAAAGCGGCCACCGCGGCCGATCAGCGAACCGGTCAGAAACGGAATCCACGGCATGCCTGCAACGCCAGCACTGATGGTAAAGACCTTATACGGAATGGGCGAAAATCCGGCCACCAGAATAAACCAGAACCCCCAGCGCTCGAAGGAATTCATGGCCTGCTGAAAGGCAGCCTGATAGCTGGACTGGGTCAACCACGGCTCGATCCACTGGAAAGCCCATTTGCCGATCATCCAGCCGACCAGGCCACCGACGACCGAGGCTATCGTGCACAGCGCTGCGAGCTGCCAGACACGCTTCGGACGCGCCAGCATCATCGGCAGCAGCATCACATCCGGCGGTATCGGAAAGAAAGTGGATTCAGCAAAACTCAATCCACCCAAAAACCAGGGCGCCCGGCGGTGCCTGGACCAGATCAGAGCACGGTCGTAGAGCTTTTGAAATAGCGCCACTAAATCAGCCCGCCCAGCATCGGGACAAAGACTACCGCGCCGAGATCCTGTTCATCGAAATCCTCTTCGGTCCGGGTAAATTTCTTCAAACGCTGCTGGCCACCGGACTGTTCTATCGGCGCGACCAGCGCGGCACCTTCATCAAGCTGGTCCAATAATGCCTGCGGCACCTGTTTGGCCGCCGCAGTCACGATAATGCCGTCGAACGGCGCCTGCGTGGGCCAGCCCAGGTGACCATCGGCGTAGCGGGTAAAGATATTGTGCAGACCCACGGCGTGAAATCGCCTTCGGGCGGTGCGTAGCAATTCGTCGATACGCTCGACGGTAAAGACCTTCGGTACCAACTGCGCCAGCACCGCGGCCTGGTAGCCGGAACCGGTACCGATTTCCAGAATCTTCTGCGGCTGTCCGCCGTCCAGCAGGGCCTGCGTCATCAGCGCGACAATATAAGGCTGCGAGATGGTCTGGCTCTGGCCGATCGGCAAAGCCGTGTCTTCATAGGCCCGGCTGGACAGCGCTTCGTCGACAAACTGGTGGCGCGGCGTCGCAGCCAGCGCCTGCAACACGCGCTCGTCCTCGATGCCCTTGTCGCGCAGGCGCTGCACGAGGCGGTCGCGGGTTCCCTGCGAGGTCATTCCGATGCCCCTTGCCTCGGGCCGAATGCGGCGCTGATGGATCATGCGCGCTGCTCCACCGAAACCTCGCTTTCCGGCCGGTCCAGCTTGGCGATCCAGCGCGCCACCTGGTCCAGCGCCTGATAGCGCGTCAGGTCCACGTGAATCGGCGTGACGGAAACATAACCGCGCCGTATTGCATCGAAATCGGTGCCGGGTCCGGCGTCCTGTTCGGAACCCGCCGGACCGATCCAGTACAGCGTACCGCCGCGCGGATCGGTCATCGGAATCGCCGGTTCCGCGCGATGCCGGTGTCCGAGGCGGGTTACCTCGAAGCCCTGAATCCGTTCCCACGGCAGGTCGGGCACGTTGACGTTCAGTATGGTATCGGCCGGTAATGGATCCCGGGACAGTTTTTGAACGATTCGCGATGCCGCTTCGGCAGCCGCATCGAAGTGCTCGGGTGCGTCCTGGTAAACCAGGGACACCGCGACCGCAGGCAGGCCCAGGAAGCGCCCTTCCATCGCGGCCGCCACCGTGCCGGAGTAAATCACGTCGTCACCGAGATTGGCTCCGGCGTTGATGCCGGAAACCACCATATCCGGATCATCGTCCAGCAGACCGGTCAGCGCGATATGAACGCAGTCGGACGGCGTGCCGAACACCTTGTATGCCGCCTTCTTGGTCTGATGAACGCGGATCGGTCCGTCCAGCGTCAGGGAATTACTGGCGCCGCTGCGATTCTTGTCCGGGGCCACCATCGTGACCCGGGCCTGACGTCTCAACTTATCCGCCAGCACGGAAATACCGCGGGCGTGAAACCCATCGTCATTGGATACTAGTAGGTGCATATTTCAATGGTCCGGAAATGCTGGCTAACTATACTGGAATTCGCCCTGTCGATCAGCCCGTTCGGCGGCTCTGTCCCGTGATTACCGGCGTTTTCCGGCCTCAATTGTTTTCCGTTGCCGCCGGTCACATATAATCAAGCTTAAGCCGGAGTCCGTATGTCCCGTAAGAAGACCGTCAGCAGCGAAGAAAGCGCCCTGTTCCGAACCAGTATCGGCGAGGTCAGACCGTTGCGCAGCAATCGCAAAGATCCGCACACCGGCGGAGCAAGGCCCGAGCCGGTCCAGCGGCTGGCCGATGAGGCTGCGGTCATGGCCGACCTGCTTGACCATCCGCTGGAACCGGCGGATTTGGAAATCGGCGAGGAACTGCTGTATTTGAAACCGGGCCTGCAAAAACGCATTCTGCAGCGTTTGCGACGCGGCCACTTCAGCGTACAGGACACGCTGGACCTGCATCATATGGACCAAAACACTGCAAGCAACAGCCTGCTGGAGTTCATTCAGTACGCCCAGGAACAAACCTATACCTGCATCAAGGTCATTCATGGCAAGGGGCTGCGCTCCGGACCCGACGGCCCGCGGCTGAAAACCCTGGCCAACCGCCTGCTTCGACGCCACCGCAGCGTACTGGCATTTGCGTCCGCGCGGCCAAACGACGGCGGCACCGGTGCCGTCTACATTTTGCTGGAGCGATGGCGACCATCGCGGCTGACACATGTTTGAGCTGTTTTTGCTGCTGATCGTCGCCGGCATCTGTTATCTGTGGTTTTCGACCATGCGTGCGCGGGACATCGCGCGCGTAGCAGCCCAGCAGGTTTGCCGCCGGTATACCGTGCAGCTACTGGATCAGACCGTTGCGCTGCGCCGTATGCGTCTGACCCGCCGCGCTACCGGCAGCGTCGCGATTCGTCGTCAGTTCCGCTTTGATTACAGCGATAACGGCTTTCGCCGCCGGGATGGCATTATCTGGATGAACGGCTGGCAGCCCGAAATAATCAGCATGCCGCTCGCGGACGCCGAGGTCATCGAAACGGTTGAGTAGCGCGGGCTGCCGTAATTTGCCGCGGGTTTACTTGATCACTTTCAAATGCGGCGCCTTCGGCGTCGGCAGGTCTTCAACGGTCGATTTGGGCTTGTCGGGCCCGTCCGGCGGACTACCGTCTTTCTCGGCGAACATCATGCCCTGGCCGTTTTCCCGCGCGTAGATCGCAATGACCGCGCCGACCGGAAAACTGATCGCGCGCGACTGACCCGAAAACCGGGTGGTTAGTGATATCCAATCGTTGCCCAGTTCAATGCCGCCAACCGCGGATGGCGCGATATTGAGAATGATCTTACCGTTCTGAATCGCTTCGCGCGGTACATCGACGCCTGTCACATCGGCGTCGACCAGCACATGCGGCGTCATGCCGTTATCCGTGACCCACTCATACAGCGCTCGAACCAGGTAAGGGCGGTTAGACGTCATTCCATCGTTCATCGGGGCAGGTTCGATGTGCCGGCCGGCAGCCTCAGCGGTTTCCCGCCCTAGCCGTCCGCTGCAATCATCTGCTGTTCGGTCGGCGTCAGCGACGCCTGAAAGGACGGCCGCTGAAAGACGCGCTCGGCATAGGCCTGTACCGCCGCCGCATTCTTGACGAGCTGTACATTGTAATGCGGCAGGCGCCAAAGCAGTGGTCCCAGAGAGCAGTCGACCAGGCTGAGCTCCTCACTCATCACAAACGGTGCAATGGTGAAAATCTCGTTGGCCGCCGTCAGGCTTTCCCGCAGCAGCTTGCGCGCCTTTTCCGCTTGTTTGGCGGTGCCTTTTTCGATGTCGCCGGCCAGGGTGAACCAGTCGCGCATGATGCGATACCGCGTCAGGCGCAGCCGGGCACGGGAAACTGGATCCACCGGCATCAGCGGCGGATGCGGGTAGCGTTCGTCCAGATAGTCGTTGATCACAGCCGCGCCGTACAGCACCAGATCGCGATCGACCAGGGTCGGTGCTTCGTTGTACGGGTTCAATTCAGCCATGTCGCTGGCCGCACCGGGCTCGGTGGTGATGTCGATGATCTCCACATTGATGCCTTTTTCGGCCAGCACAAACCGCACGCGATGGCAGTCCAAAGAAGACGGAGAAGAATACAATGCCATCATAGAACGGCCTTTTACTGTTATCGCCACAATTGGTTCCCGTTAGTCCGAAAAATCATCCGACACGCTGATGCTAGCCTAGTGCACGTCCCGCCAATACTCAGCTTTCAGCAAATAGGCCAGGAACGCGAACAAAGCCAGGAACAGGATGACTTTCCAGCCGACCGCCTTGCGTTTCAGCTTGGCCGGCTCACCCATGTATTCCAGAAACGCGACCAGGTCGCGGATCTTGGCGTCGAACGCTTCCGGTTCCATGGTGCCGGCTTCAACCATCTCCAAGCGGGCGATATGGCTGCCGGCATTGCCGCCGTGGCCGCCTGCGCTCTCGTATACCGGCTCCAGAATACCTTGCTCGCGCCAGAATACGTTAGGCATGCTGACATCCGGAAAAATACTGTTGTTCCATTCGCCGTTCTGATCCCGGTAAAAAGACCGCATGTACGCAAACAGCCAGTCGGTTGAACGTGAACGGGCGGCCAGCGACAGATCCGGCGGCGTCTTGCCGAACCAAACCTCGGCATCGGCCGGGTCCATCGCGATACTCATGGTGTCGCCGATCTTGGTCGTTCCACGCATGAAATATTGCTTCACATAGTCCTCGCCCAGCTTGAGATCGTCCGCCAAGCGCTGATAGCGCACATAATTTGCGGAATGGCAACCGAAACAATAATCCCTGAACGTCGCTGCACCGCGTTGCAGGGATGCGATATCGGTCACGTTGACTCCCGAATGCTCGAGTTCGCCGCCACCGCTGGCCCAGACCGGAACGCTCGCTATCAGCAGTAAGATCAGGCTTATTTTTCTCATTAGTGTGTCACCCTTTCCGGAACCGGTTTGGTCTTTTCGTACTTGCTGATAAACCACAGCAGTACAAAATAGGCAAAGTAGACGAAGGTCCAGAATCTGGATTCCAGGGTCTGTGCAATCGTGCCCTCGCCCATGCCCAGCATACCGAGCCGGACAAAGGCCACCGCGAATACCGCCAACAGCAGTTTCGACGCCCAGCCCTTGTAGCGAATGGACTTCACCCGGCTGCGGTCCAGCCACGGCAGCAGGAACAACGCGGCGATCGCAAGCCCCATCAGTATCACACCGAACAGTTTGTCCGGGACCGCCCGCAAAATGGCGTAAAACGGTGTGAAATACCACACCGGCTTGATGTGCTCCGGCGTGGCCAGCACATTGGCCGGCACGAAATTATCGTGTTCCAGAAACAGGCCGCCGAGCTCCGGCGCATAGAAAATGACGAATGCAAACAGCAGCAGGAACATCGCAACGCCGAAAATGTCCTTCACCGTGTAATACGGATGAAACGGAATGCCGTCCACCGGCACGCCGTCGGCGCCTTTGTTCTGTTTGATCTCGATACCGTCCGGGTTATTCGAGCCGACCTGGTGCAGCGCAGCCAGATGCAGCACCACCAGACCCAGCAAGGCCAGCGGTAAAGCGATCACATGCAATGCGAAGAACCGGTTCAGCGTTGCATCGGCGATAAAGTAATCGCCGCGTATCCATTCGGTCAGCGGTTCGCCGATTTTCGGTATCGCGCCGAACAGCGAGATAATCACCTGCGCGCCCCAATAGCTCATCTGACCCCAGGGCAGAACGTAGCCCATAAACGCTTCTGCCATCAGCAGCAGGTAGATCAGCATGCCGAAAGTCCAGATCAATTCGCGCGGCTTGCGGTAGGAGCCGTACATCAGGCCGCGGAACATGTGCAGATAAATCACGATAAAGAACGCCGACGCACCGGTGGAATGCATATAGCGAATCAGCCAGCCCCAGTCCACATCGCGCATGATGTACTCGACCGATGCAAAAGCTTCTTCGGCCGACGGCTTGTAATGCATGGTCAGAAAGATGCCGGTCACGATCTGGTTGACCAGCACCAGCAGGGCCAGCGAACCGAAGAAATACCAGAAATTGAAGTTCTTCGGCGCGTAGTATCCACTCAAATGGTCACGCCAGAAGCTGGACACGGGTAGCCGCGTATCGACCCAGTTGCACAAGGCATCCCAGTTCTTCGCGATTGCACTAGCGGGTTTAGCCATCACGCAGCTCCTTGCGGGTCGACGCCGATGATCAGCGTTCGGTTATCGATGATCGAATACGGCGGCACAATCAGATTCGTCGGCGCCGGCACGCCTTTGAACACGCGGCCCGCCAAATCGAATTTGGACTTGTGACACGGGCAGAAAAAGCCGCCCGGCCAGTCCGGCTCCCAGTTGAAGGAACCGGGTTGCGGCAGCACCTGCGGCACACAGCCCAGATGCGTGCAGTTGATATTCAACACCAGATAATCCGGGTTGATGGAGCGGTATTGGTTTTTGGCATACCCCGGCTGCTGGTCCACCACCTCCGAGTCCGGATCGCGCAAGCGGTCCGCCAGGGCCGGCAGCCCGTCCAGCATCTCCTGCGTACGCCGCAAAATGCCGATGGCTCTGCCGCGCCATTCAACGGTCAGCAACTGGCCGGGCTCTAATTTGGTCAGATCCACTTCCACCGGCGCGCCCGCAGCCTGGGCCCTCGCGCTGGGCTGCCAGGATTTAATAAACGGTACCGCGGCTAATCCGGCGCCGACCGCGCCGACAACCGAAGTGGTGGCCAACAGAAAACGGCGTCGGTCCTTGTTCGCGCCATCGTTAGACATGCATTACTCCAGCTAGCTTATTCAATCCCGGTCATCGGCCGGGATTATTTGTTGATCGATCCGTCGCAGAATCCGTTATCAGAAGAGTGGCTTGAATGCGACTGCCTCCGTCCCAGGCCGGATAAATTTCCCGTGCCGGCCAAATCAATCTTTCATTTTACAGGAACGGCGCAGTACGACACAATCTATAGAAGGGGTCTTGCGCCCGCTTCTTTCGGCTTACGGACGAAAACCGCAAGTCGGCCGACAATGAAGGCGCGACCCCTCTGGTGCCGTTCCGGCGGGTCGCCTGCGGCTTCCAGTAACGGCGTCAAAACGCGATTACGGCAAGCAAAACCCGGCCGAAAACAACCCCGGCAGGCCGGCTTGTCCGTTATTAAACGACCAAAGCATGAAACAACTGACAAACCTGATCAATTTTCTGTTCAAATTTGCCGTCGTCGGGCTGGCTTTGGCGTTTTTGTTACTGAATGTCTGGCCGGGCGCCATCCCGGGCCTCAATCACGACAGGAATGCAGCGGAGAATACCGATACCGTTGCGGTCGACAGCCCGCGGGCCAGCTATGCCGGAGCGGTGAATCGCGCCGCACCGTCGGTGGTCAGCATTTACACCGAAACCACCGTGGTCCAGCAGCTCAATCCGTCGATACAGCGGATTACCGGCGCACCGCCCAGGCGTCTGTTGCGATTTACCGGGCTGGGTTCCGGCGTGATCATGAGTTCGGACGGCTACATCGTGACCAACAATCATGTGATCCGCGGCTGGCGCGAAATCAAGGTCGCGCTGTGGGACGGGCGGGTCGCGCAGGGCGAAGTCGTCGGTACCGACCCGAACACCGACCTCGCGGTGCTGAAGATCGACCTGGTCGATCTGCCGGTCGCGCCGATCAGCGGGGCCGGTGAGCTGAAAGTCGGCGACGTGGTGCTGGCCATCGGCAACGCGGCCGGGCTGAGCCACACCGTTACCATGGGTATTATCAGCGCCACCGGCCGCTCCGAAGTCGGCCGGGATTCGGTGCGGGATTTCATTCAGACCGACGCGGCGATCAACCGCGGCAACAGCGGCGGCGCGCTGATCAACGCGGCCGGCGACCTGGTCGGCATCAACACCAGCAGCCTGGACGATTTCCGTTCCGGCGCCTACCGCCGGGAGGTGATCGAAGGCATCAGTTTTGCTATTCCGATTCAGCTCGCGTCCGAGATCATCGATGAAATCGTCGAATACGGCACGGTTCGAAGAGGCTGGCTGGGCGCGGTCTTCTCCGGGCTGCCGCTGCGCCGGGCCGGCACCAACAGCGCTCCGGCCCAGGGCCTGCTGGTGGAACAGGTGTCGGTCAACAGCCCGGCCTACGAAGCCGGTATCCGCCAGGGCGACATCATTCTCAGTGCCAACGGCAAAACCTTCGCCAGCCCGCGGGAGTTCCTGCTCGATGTATCGGAGATGCAGCCCGGCACCGAGCTTGAACTGGAGGCGCTGCGCAACGGCGAGTCGTTCTCCGCTCGAGCGGTACTGATTCAACAACCGCCCCAGCAACCGCTGTTTAACTAGGCCGGCTAGCCGCCCAAAGGCATCGCACGAGCGCCTTTAGACACCGCCGGAGAGGCTTTGGGAGGTAAACGGTAGCGGCGGGTCTGTCGCGCCTGAAGGCGCTCCTGCCAAAATGGAAAATCGTTGAACGCCTGTCGTCGGTCGAAACCGACAAGCTCAGGCCTGCGGCAGGGTCACACCGCGCTGTTTCATGTATTTGCCGGCCCGGTCGGCGTAGGACACCTGGCATTCCTCGTCGGATTCCAGAAACAAAAACTGCGCAACGCCCTCGTTGGCATAGATTTTTGCCGGCAGCGGCGTGGTATTGGAAAATTCCAGCGTGACATGGCCTTCCCATTCCGGTTCCAGCGGCGTGACATTGACAATGATGCCGCAGCGGGCATAGGTGCTCTTGCCAAGGCAGATGGTCAACACTCGGCGGGGGATTCGAAAATATTCGACGGTTCTGGCCAGACAGAAGGAGTTCGGCGGAATAATGCAGACCTCGCCCTTGAAGTCCACAAAACTGCGCTCATCGAAGGCTTTCGGGTCGACCACCGCGGAATTGATATTGGTGAATATTTTGAATTCGTCCGCGCAGCGCACATCGTAGCCATAGGATGAAACGCCATAGGAAATCAGGCGGCTGCCGCTCTCGTTCTGCCGCACCTGGTCGGATTGAAAGGGTTCGATCATGCCCCTGGTGGCCATTTCACGAATCCAGCGATCGGATTTGATACTCACGCGCTGTCCTCAGTCTTCACGATGTCTGAACGACGATATTCGGAATTTCTATTTGCCGGCTTTTCGCCTGCTGCGATAATTCGCCGGCCGCCCGTAGTGCCATTGCCCGATAGCCGGCTGCTATCGCATCGTCGGCATCGCCGCTCGCGATCGGCAGGCCGGCATCGCTCTGCTCCCGGATTCGAATATCCAGCGGTAAACGGCCCAGCAGCGGAATACCGTAATCGCGCGCCATGTCCACGCCACCGCGGTCGCCGAATATGGCCTCCTCAAGGCCGCAGTTGGAACAGACATGGACGCTCATATTTTCCACCAGACCCAAAACCGGCACGTCGACGCGCCGAAACATCTGCAACGCCCGCTGCGCGTCCAACAATGCAATGTCCTGCGGAGTAGTGACGATAATGGCCCCGGATACCGGGATTTTCTGCGACAAGGTCAGTTGAATATCGCCGGTGCCCGGCGGCAGGTCGATTACCAGGTAGTCCAGGTCGCCCCAGGCGGATTCGCTCAATAATTGCTGCAATGCCGAAGTCACCATCGGCCCGCGCCAGATCATCGGCGTATCCTCTTCGACCAGGAAGCCGATGGACATCACCTGCACGCCATGCGCCCGGTGGGGCACCATCTTGCGTTCTTCGGTGATCTCGGGTTTGCCCGATACGCCCAGCATGCGCGGCAGACTGGGGCCGTAAATATCCGCATCCAGCACTCCGACGCGACCCCCTTGCTGAGCCAGCGCCAGCGCCAGATTGACCGCGGTGGTCGATTTGCCGACGCCGCCTTTGCCGGATGCAACCGCCAGAATATTGCGAATACCCTGCTGCGGACTCAGATCCTTTTGCACTTTGTGCGAAGCCACTCGCCAGTCGCTGCTGACCAGCGCGGCATCGATATCGTCAGACGCTTCCAGATGGGACTGAATCTGCTGGCTGAAGTCGGCCGCTATTCGATCGCAGGGATACCCGAATCGAAGTTCCACCGAAACATTTCGACCATCGACGCCAATCCCGCGAAGCCAACCCGACTCGACCAGGTTCAGGCCGGTACGAGGGTCTTCAATCTCCGTCAATCGTTCACGAACGCGGTTTTCCATGATCTAATTATCTTCCGGTCTCGCCGACCATTTGAAATAACCGGCTATTGTAGCGGAAGCGCGACAAAAAGCGCACTGGATGCGGCGCGCGGCGAACCATAAACCGAGCCCTGTGTCGCTAACCCGCATCGCTACAGTTAGTCCGTCTCCCATGCGATAATTCCAGACTGAAGAAATCAGCCGACATACGCATGAAAAGAAAAATCCTGGTCACCGCCGCCCTGCCCTACGCCAATGGGGATATTCATCTCGGCCATATGCTGGGATATATCCAGACCGATATCTGGGTTCGCTTTCAGCGTGCACAAGGCAACCAATGTTATTTCGCCTGGTCCAGCGATGCCCACGGCACCCCGATCATGCTGCGCGCACAGCAAGAAGGCGTGGAGCCGGAAATGCTGGTCGACCGGATGCAGTCGGCCCATGCGGCAGACTTTCAGGAATTCAGCGTCAGCTATGACAATTTTTCCAGCACGCACGCGGAATCCAACCGGTTGCAGGTGGAAGACATCTATCGTCGCCTGGACCAGGCCGGCCATATCGAGCGACGCACCATCACCCAGCTCTATGACCCCGAAGAACGGATGTTCCTGCCGGACCGGTTTATCCGCGGCACCTGCCCGAACTGCAGAACCGAAGACCAGTACGGCGATGCCTGTGAGGCCTGCGGCAAGACCTATGATCCGACCGATCTGATCGACCCGCGCTCAGTGGTCAGCGGCAGCGTACCGGTACCGCGCGAATCGGAACACTATTTTTTCAAGCTGTCGGCTTTCGAGGAACCGCTGAAAGCCTGGCTGCAAGCGGGCACGCTGCAAGACGAGGTCACCAACAAGCTGCGGGAGTGGTTCACCGACGGGCTGCGTGACTGGGATATCTCGCGCGACGCGCCCTATTTCGGCTTTGAGATTCCGGGCGCTCCGGGCAAGTATTTCTATGTCTGGGTCGACGCGCCGATCGGGTATGCGTCCAGCTTTCAGGAAATCTGCGACCGTGACGGGCTGAATTTCGAAGACTGGTGGCAGCCGAATGCCGACACCGAGCTGTATCACTTTATCGGCAAAGACATTATCTATTTCCACACGCTGTTCTGGCCGGCCATGCTGCACGGCGCCGGAATGCGGACGCCGACGTCGGTCTTTGCACACGGCTTTCTGACGGTGAACGGCGCCAAAATGTCCAAGTCGCGCGGTACTTTCATCAAGGCCAGAACCTATCTGGACCGGCTGAACCCGGACCATCTGCGCTACTACTATGCTGCCAAACTGGGCACCGGGCTGTCCGATATCGACCTGAATCTGGAAGACTTCGTGCAGCGGGTCAATGCCGATTTGGTCGGCAAGGTGATCAATATCGCAAGCCGCAGCGCCGGTTTTATTCAAAAGCGCTTCGACGGGCGGCTGGCACAGCGGCTGGACGACGAGGCGTTGTACCGGGAGTTCCTGGATGCCGACCGGTCGATTGTCGATGCCTTCGAGGCCCGTAATTTCCAAAAAGCCATTCGCCGGATCATGGCCATGGCCGATCGGGCCAACCGCTATATCGACGAGCACAAACCCTGGCAGATGATCAAAGAACCGGGCCAGGAAGCCAAGGTACAGGCGGTCTGCACACAGGGGCTGAACCTGTTCCGCGTGCTGATGACCTGGCTCGCGCCGGTGATTCCGGCCACGGCCGAAAAGGCGTCGGCATTCCTCAATATCGACCTGACCGCATGGCATACGATCGGCGAACCGCTGCTCGACACTGCGATCGATCCGTTCAAGCCGCTGATGATGCGGGTCGATCCGGACCGGGTTGCCGACATGGTGGAAGCCTCCAAGGAGTCATTGCAGGCCACGGCCGAAAGCGGCGAAACCGCGGCCCTGGATCTGGCGCCGGAAATTACCATTGAAGACTTCGCCAAGGTCGATCTGCGGGTGGTCAAGATACTGAATGCAGAAGCCGTGGAAGGGGCAGACAAACTGCTTCGGCTGACCCTGGATCTCGGCGGCGAGACGCGGCAGGTATTTGCCGGCATCAAATCGGCCTATGATCCGGCCGATCTGACCGGCCGGCTGACCGTGATGGTGGCGAACCTGCAGCCTCGAAAGATGCGTTTCGGCATGTCGGAAGGCATGGTGCTGGCGGCCGGTCCGGGCGGTCAGGATTTATTCATTCTGAGCCCGGACGACGGCGCCCGGCCCGGTCTGCGGGTCAGCTAGGCGGCGAGGTCCAAGCAGAGCATGGCCGAATATCTGCTGATACTGGTCAGTACCGTTCTCGCCAATAATTTCGTGCTGGTGAAGTTTCTCGGGCTGTGCCCGTTCATGGGCGTATCGAACAAACTGGAAGGCGCGATGGGCATGGCGGTTGCCACCGCGTTCGTGCTGACGCTGTCTTCGGTTACCGGCTACCTGGTACACCGCTATCTGCTAACGCCGTTTGATCTGGCCTACCTGTCAACGCTGAGCTTCATCCTGGTCATCGCGGCGGTTGTCCAGCTCACCGAAATGATTATGCGCAAGACCAGCCCGCTTCTGTATCGGCTGCTGGGCATATTCCTGCCGCTGATCACCACTAATTGCGCGGTACTGGGCGTTGCGCTGCTAAACGTCCAGGAGCAGCACAATCTGCTGCAATCCGCATTGTACGGCTTCGGTGCGGCAGCCGGCTTCGGCATCGTGCTGGTACTCTTTGCTGCGGCCCGCGAACGCATCGCCGCGGCGGATGT
The DNA here is from genome assembly GCA_028289465.1 of Lysobacterales bacterium. Classification (GTDB taxonomy): domain Bacteria; phylum Pseudomonadota; class Gammaproteobacteria; order Xanthomonadales; family SZUA-36; genus JANQPM01. The sequence goes on from JANQPM010000010.1 coordinate 35,784, forward strand.
GCCCCAAGCCTTCAGAGGCGCGCCGATCGGCCTGATCACCGCCGGATTGATGGCCCTGGCCTTCATGGGCTTCTCCGGGCTCGCGGACCTGTAGGCATGCTCGCGGCGGTTCTAATCATCGTCGGACTCGCGTCGGTCTTCGGCTTCGGACTCGGCCTCGCGGCGATTCGCTTTCGAGTACAGGGCGATCCGGTTGTCGATCAGATTAATGCGGTATTGCCGCAGACCCAATGCGGCCAGTGCAATTTTCCCGGCTGCCGGCCCTACGCGGAGGCCATAGCCGCCGGCGAAGCGGATATCAACCAGTGCCCGCCCGGTGGCGAAGCCGGTATTCGGGCGCTGGCCGACCTGCTGGGACGGGAAGCCAAACCGCTGAACCCGGAAAACGGAGAAGAAAAGCCGGCACTGGTTGCGGTGATCGACGAGACCGTCTGCATCGGCTGCAAGCTGTGCATCCAGGCCTGCCCGGTCGATGCGATACTGGGTGCACCGAAATTGATGCATACGGTCATCGCCGCCGAATGCACCGGCTGCGAACTGTGCCTGCCGCCGTGCCCGGTCGACTGCATCGACCTGGTACCTGCAGCCGGCGAAGAGCGCTGGCGCTGGCCCAGACCGGGCACCGGCCGGCCAGCCGTGCCGGCGCCGGGTGGAACCGCGTGATGCAGCACATTCCCGGAGAACAGCTGCATCACTTCCACGGTGGCCTGCGTCTGCGCCACAACAAAAAAATCGCCTGTCGGCAACCGATTGCGGACCTGCCGCTGTCGAAACGATACGTGATTCCACTAAGCCAGCATGCCGGCGCGCCGGCAACCAGTTGCGTATCGGTCGGCGACCAGGTTCTGAAATATCAGCCGCTGGCCGAAAACCCGGGCATACCCGGCGCGCGGGTGCATGCGCCCAGTTCAGGCCGGATTGAGGCCATCGAACGGCATTTAGTGCCGCTGCCGGGTGGACCCCAGGCACCCTGCATCGTGCTGCAAAGCGATGGCCGGGATGAGCCGCTGCCGCTGGATCCGTTACCGGTGGATGCCAGCGCGGATGTGCTACTGGCACGCATGGACGCGGCCGGTATTGTCGGCCTCGGCGGCGCGGTATTTTCAACCGCAGCCAAGGTCGACGGTGCGGCCCGGCAAAACATTCACACCCTGGTGCTGAACGGCGCCGAATGCGAACCCTATATCGCCTGCGACGAAATGCTGATGCGTGAACAGCCGGAGCGTATCGTGCGCGGCGCGCAAGTGCTGCACCGGCTGCTGGGAACCGAGCGGGTCATCATCGCGATTGAGGATCAGATGGGCGCCGTGAAGCAGGCCTTTGATACCGCGACCAAAGACCTTGAAGATTTCCAGGTCACCCGCGTCACCACGATTTATCCGGAAGGCGGCGAGCGCCAATTAATCGAAGTACTGACCGGCGAACAGGTGCCGGCGGACGGCTTTCCGCAGGACATGGGGCTACTGGTGCAAAACGTTGGGACCGTAGCCGCAGTCGCGGATGCGGTATTGGACGGCCGGCCACTGATCGAGCGCGTTGTCACGGTGACCGGCCCCGGCATTCGGCAGCCGGGCAATGTGATGGCCCGTATCGGCACGCCGGTGCGCGAATTGATCGAAGCCTGCGGCGGCTACCGCGAGGACGCGCGGCGGTTGATTATGGGCGGACCGCTGATGGGCGTCGCGCTGGCCAGCGACCAGGTACCGGTCAGCAAGGCGTTTAACTGTGCACTGGTGTTGCGGGAAAAAGATATACGGGCACCGCAGCCGGCCATGCCCTGCATCAACTGCGGCGAGTGCGTGCGCGTCTGCCCGGCACAATTGCTGCCGCAGGAACTCTATTGGTACATCCGCTCCGATCAGTACGACGAAGTCGAGGCGCTGAACCTCAGCGCCTGCATCGAATGCGGCTGCTGCGACTTTATCTGCCCCAGCCATATTCCGCTGGTCGACTACTACCGCTACGCCAAGGACGAACTGCGCCAACGCGCCGAAGACAGAACCCGGGCCGAACTGGCCAAAGCCCGTTTCGATGCGCGCACCGAACGTCTGGCGCGTATCAAGGCGGAACGCAAGGCGGCACGGGAAAAGAAAAAAAAGGCCTTGGCACAGGCCCGGGATAAACAGGCGCGTATCGCGGCAGCAGTAGAGCGGTCCAAGGCGCGCCGCGAACAGACCCCGCCCGACGATACCGGGAGCGACCGGACATGACCCGCTTCGCGATCGGCGGCGCACCGCATATGCCGCCCCAGAAAACCATCACCGGCGTGATGCTGCAGGTGCTGTACGCGCTGATTCCGGGGATTATCGCGCATTGGTGGTTTTTCGGCTGGGGCATCCTGTTCCAGCTCGGCCTGGCGGTAGCCGCCGCCCTGCTGTTCGAGTGGCTGATGCTGCGTGCCAGAAAGCAGCCGGTGGGCTTGTTCATGCGCGATTGCAGCGCGCCGGTCACCGCGGTGCTGTTCGCGTTATGTATTCCGCCGCTGGCGCCGTGGTGGATTGCGGTCGTCGGCATGCTGTTCGCCATCGTGATCGCCAAGCACCTGTATGGCGGACTTGGGCACAATCTGTTTAACCCGGCGATGATCGGCTACGTGGTGGTACTGATATCGTTTCCGAGGGAAATGACCGCCTGGCTGCCGCCGCAGGAGATAGCCGAACAGGTACTGTCCTTCAGCCAGACCGCGAACGCGATCTTCCTGGCACAAATACCCGATACGCTGAGCTGGGACGCCATCAGCCAGGCCACCCCACTGGATACCATCAAAACCGGTATCGAGCAAAACCGAATGGTCGCGGAAGTACGCCAGGCACCGATCTTCGGCGACTTCGGCGGCCTGGGGTGGGAATGGATCGCCAACTGGTACGCGTTGGGCGGCTTGTGGTTGCTCTACCGGCGCGTCATCAGCTGGGATGTGCCAGTATCCATGCTGGCGACCGAGATCGCGCTGACCCTGCCCGCCTACCTGATCGATTCTGGTACCAATCCGGTGCCGCTGCAGCACGTGTTCTCCGGCGCCGTGGTAATCGGTGCGTTCTTTATTGCAACCGACCCGGTGACCGGCTGCGCTTCGCCCAGAGGCAAACTGGTATTCGGCGCCGGTGTCGCAGTCATCACCCTGGTCATCAGGCGCTGGGGCGGCTATCCCGACGGCGTCGCGTTCGGCGTACTGCTGATGAATATGGCAGTGCCGCTGATCGACCGCTACACGCGACCGCGCGCCTATGGCTATGCCAAACAGGACGGGCACCCGTAATGAGCGATTCCAATCGCATCAGTCTGTTAAAAAATGCGGGTCTGCTCGCGCTGATCGGGTTGTTGGGCAGCCTATTGCTGGCCTTTACTTACAACGTCACCAAACCGCGTATCGCCGAACAGGAACGCCGCGCAATCCTGGCCAGCCTGAACCAGATCATTCCGGCCGGGCGATACGACAATGCGCTGCAATCCGACGTGATCGACATTCATTCACCGGGTTTCTTCAAACACGACGATCCGGTACGCATCTGGCGGGCCCGGCAGGCCGCAGTGCCGGTGGCTGCGATTATGCAGGTCACCGCGCCCGACGGGTACAATGGCGACATCGTGCTGCTGATCGGTATTGATACCGATCAACGGATTCTCGGCGTTCGGGTGGTCAGCCACCGCGAAACGCCGGGGTTGGGCGATGCAATCGAACTGGACAAAGACGACTGGATATTGAGTTTTAACGGCAAATCGCTGCGGCAACCGCCGCGATCGCAGTGGAGTGTTAAAAAGGACGGCGGGGCATATGACCAATTTACCGGCGCGACGATCACCCCGCGCGCCGTGGTCGAAGCCGTAGTGCGGGCTTTGCAGTATTTTCAATCGAATCAGCGCGAGATTTTCTCGACCGAATCCACCATCACAGCGGAGCCCGCAGCGTGAATCCGCAGCCGCGCAGCACTGATATTCTGGCCAACGGCTTCTGGCACAACAATGCCGGGCTGGTTCAATTGCTCGGGCTGTGCCCGCTGCTGGCGGTATCCAATACCGTGGTGAATGCGCTCGGCCTCGGGCTGGCAACGCTTGCGGTGTTGATGATCTGCAACTTAACGGTATCGCTGCTGCGGGGCTTGCTCAGGCCGGAAATACGAATACCGGCCTTCGTGCTGATCATCGCGGCCACCGTAACCGTCGTGGAACTGGTGATGCGCGCGTGGTTCCACGACCTGTACCGGGTCCTCGGGATATTCATTCCATTGATTGTAACTAACTGCGCGATTATCGGCCGTGCCGAGGCATTCGCTTCGCGCCACCGGCCGTGGCCAGCGCTACTGGACGGCTTCGCCACCGGATCGGGCTTCTGCGCGGTACTGGTGGTACTAGGAACGCTGCGGGAGCTGATCGGACAAGGTACGCTGCTGGATCAGGCTCACTTGTTATTCGGTGACTTCGGACGGCGAATGACGCTGGAAGTGATCCCCGACTACCGCGGCTTTCTGCTCGCACTGCTGCCAGCCGGCGCTTTTATCGCACTCGGACTGCTGGTCGCAGCGAAAAATGTCGTCACTGCACGCCAGCGGCAACAGCCGAAGGCTTCAGCCGCTGCAACAGAAGCGCTATGAACCGGAAAAAACGGCAACAGATCTTTGAGCGCTGGCGCGAAATCGATCCCCACCCGACCACCGAGCTGCACTACCAAACGCCTTTTGAGCTGCTGATTTCGGTCATTTTGTCGGCCCAGGCCACCGATGTCGGCGTCAACAAGGCTACCGCCCGGCTGTACCCGGTCGCGAATACGCCGCAGCAGATATTGGACCTTGGCGAGGTCGGCCTGAAGCGCTACATCCGCACTATCGGGCTGTACAACAGCAAGGCCGGTAACATCATTAAAACCTGCCGTATCCTGCTTGACTGCCATGGTGGAAAAGTACCGAAGGACCGGGCCGCACTGGAAGCACTGCCCGGCGTCGGCCGAAAAACCGCAAATGTTGTACTCAATACGGCGTTCGGGGAGCACACCATTGCGGTCGATACGCATATTTTCAGGGTATCCAACCGAACCGGAATCGCCCCCGGAAAAACACCGTTGGCTGTCGAGAAACGGCTGCTGCGGCTGGTTCCGGCGGAGTTCCATCGCCACGCCCATCATTGGCTGATACTGCATGGCCGCTATGTCTGCAAGGCGAGAAAACCTCAGTGCCCCGAATGCATCATTGCTGATTTGTGCGAATACCGCCCGAAAACCGGTTCAACTTAACGATGTTTGACCACGTTTGGACGCATCGGCTACTCGGTTGATCCAATCCCCTGTTACAGACGGTAAACTGCTGAAATAAAGCACCTTGGCCACCGGTCTAGTTGCGCGAATCCGGTGGTTTTCGCCGGAAATACATTTTGAATTGACTTGAAAATCACGTCGGTACTGATACGCTGCGATTAACCGTCTCAGGAGCCGGTTTTGGTATATGCGGTTGAAACGTCGACAAACTACTGAAAATTCAACGACTTATTATTATTGGCGTGCGTTGAGGTGCGCCTCAGTTTCTGATTGGGCGAGTTGCCCTTAAATTCCTCTGGAGGTTTGTAATCATGGCTAAAGATGGCAAGAATCTTTCCGTTAAACCGATCGCAGCGGCTGTGGGTACAGCATTTGTGACGTCACTGGCGGTGGCCACCATTGCCAATGCTGCCGATAACCCGTTTGCTGCCGATGACTTGGATAGCGGTTATATGCTGGCTGGCCAAGACAAGGGCGAAGAAGGCAAGTGCGGCGAAGGCAAGTGCGGCGAAGGCAAATGCGGTGAAGGCAAGTGCGGCGAAGGCAAATGCGGCGGCGACAAGGAAGCCGAAGGCAAATGCGGTGAAGGCAAGTGCGGCGAAGGCAAGTGCGGCGGCGACAAGGAAGCCGAAGGCAAATGCGGTGAAGGCAAATGCGGCGGCGACAAGGAAGCCGAAGGCAAATGCGGTGAAGGCAAATGCGGCGGCGACAAAGCCGAAGCCGAAGGCAAATGCGGTGAAGGCAAGTGCGGCGAAGGCAAATGCGGCGGCGACAAAG
>JANQPM010000014.1 GCA_028289465.1 Lysobacterales bacterium
GGCCTGCATGAGAAAACTGCTCGTGGCTCTCAACGCCATGCTACGCGATAACACACCCTGGAGGCCTGATTCTCCTTGACATAGAACACAGCTGCTACAAGCGGAATCGGTAAATTTGACGGCCGGCGATCGTCCGGCCGGGCGCGGCTGTTTTTACAGCCCGAAGCTGGCCAGGCAGGCCGCGATCAGGGTGCCGGAGAAGACGCCGAGACCGATTTGCAGCAGGCCGTTGATGGACAGCGCCCAGCGGAAATCGGCTGGGGCCTGCACGGCTTCCTCGGTGGCCGGTTCATCGAAGTACATCAGCTTGACCACACGCAGGTAGTAGAACGCGCCGACCACGGAGAAGACCACGGCCAGAATCGCCAGCCAGGCCATGCCGGTACTGAGCGCGGCCTGAATCACCTGCCATTTGGCGAAGAAGCCGACAAACACCGGTACGCCGGCCATGGAAAACATCAGCATTGCCATCACCGCGGCAAACCACGGGCTGCGCTGATTCAGACCGCGATAGTCTTCCAGCAATTCCGCTTCTTCGCCGCGGGCCGAGAGCAGGATGACCACACCGAACGCACCGGCGGACATCAGCGCGTAGGCGATTACATAGAACATGCCGGCGGCATAGCCGGCCGCGTCGCCCGCCAATACGCCCAGCAGCACGAAACCCATATGGGAAATGGTGGAATAGGCCAGCATGCGCTTGATATTGCGCTGCGCGATCGCGACCAGATTGCCGAGCACGATAGACAGCACCGCCAGCACCGCCAGCATCCCCTGCCAGTGCTGGTGCAGCTCGCCCAGGCCGCTGTCCAGCAGCCGGACCACCATGGCGAACGCGGCCAGTTTCGGCGCCGAGCCGATAAACAGGGTAATGGCCGCCGGCGCGCCGTGATACACATCCGGTATCCACATATGAAACGGCACCACGCCCAGCTTGAAGGCCAGGCCGACAACCACGAAGGCGAGACCGAATACCAGCAGAATATTGCTGCTGTCCTGGCCGGCAATGCTTTGTGCGATCAGGTCGATCTGCAAGCTGCCGGTCGCACCGTAAATCATCGACATGCCGTACAGCAGCAGGCCCGAGGCCATCGAGCCGAGCACGAAGTATTTCATCGCGGCCTCGCTGCCCTGACGCGAATCGCGGTCGATGGCGACCAGGCCGTAGGAAGACAGCGACAGCAGTTCCAGCCCGAGATACACGGTAATCAGGCTGTTGGCCGAAATCAGCACCATCATGCCGAGCAGCGCGAACAGCGACAGCGCGTAGAACTCGCTGCGCCACAGACCCTGCGATTTGAAATAGAAACGGCCGTAGAAGAATACGCCACCCATTACCAGGTAGCTGAACACTTTCAGCAAGTCGCCCATTTGATCGCGCACGAAAGTGGCGCTGAACGCCATCATCGGGTCCGTACCGCCACCGGCACCGCGCAGCGTGATGATCGCGGCAAAGGCCAGCGTGATCAGTGCCAGCAGATGAATAAAGCCCTGCCGGCGCTGGTTCAGTACCAGGTCGGCCATCAGCAGAGTGCAGCCCATCACCAGCACGAACAGTTCGGGCGCGGCCAGTTGCAGATCAAACCATTTCATCTCAGATTACCTTTGACTGGGCGATATGGGCCAGCAGATGATCAACCGTCGCGTGCATGACTTCGAGCAGCGGCTGCGGCCACACGCCGAGCAGCAGCACCGCGACCGCCAGCACACCGAGCACCAGGGCTTCGCGGGCATTGATATCCTTCAGTGCGGCGACGTTGTCGTTGCCGACCTCGCCGAAAATCACCCGCTTGACCAGCCACAGGCTGTAGGCCGCGCCCAGAATCAGCGTCATTCCGGCCAGGAACGCGAACCAGAAATTCGCTTTAAACGCCGCCAGTATCACCATGAACTCGCCGACAAAACCGGAGGTGCCGGGCAGGCCGGAATTGGCCATGAAGAACAGCACCGCAAAAAACGCGAACCACGGCATCGCATTCACTACTCCGCCATAATCCTTGATCATGCGCGAGTGCACGCGGTCGTACAGCACGCCGACGCAAAGGAACAGCGCGCCGGAGATAAAGCCGTGCGAAATCATCTGCACCATCGCCCCTTCCACACCCATCGCCGCCATCCGGCCGCTTTCCGGATTGCCGGCGGCCTTCATGAAGATCGCGAATGCGATAAACAGACCCAGGGTCACGAAGCCCATATGGCTGATCGACGAATACGCGATCAGCTTTTTCATGTCTTTTTGCACCAGCGCAACGAAGCCGATGTAGACGATGGCAATCAATGACAGCGCGATCACCAGCCAGTCCAGCGCGGCCGATGCATCCGGTGTAATCGGCAGACTGAAGCGGACGAAACCGTAACCGCCTATCTTCAGCATGATCGCGGCCAGAATCACCGAACCGCCGGTCGGTGCCTCCACATGGGCATCGGGCAGCCAGGTATGCACTGGAAACATCGGCACTTTGACCGCAAACGCGGCCAGGAAACCCAGAAACAGCCATTTCTGCGCGGTAATGCCGATCGGCAACTGATGAAAATCGAGAATGGAAAAGCTGCCGGACTGCAAATACAGCCAGATCAGTCCGACCAGCATGAATACCGAACCCAAAAAGGTGTACAGGAAGAATTTGATCGTCGCGTACACCCGCCGCGGACCGCCCCACATGCCGATAACCAGAAACATCGGAATCAGCATCGCCTCGAAGAATACATAAAACAGCATCGCGTCCAATGCCGAGAACACGCCGATCATCAGGCCTTCCAGCAGCAGGAAATTGGCCATGTATTGGTGAACTTTGTTCTGAATCACCTGCCAGCCGGCGATGACGACCAGCACACCGAAGAAGCTGGTCAGCAAAATCAGCGGCATCGAGAACCCGTCGATACCGAGGTGGTAATGAATATTAAAGGCCTCGATCCACGGTTTCTTTTCCTGGAATTGCATCGCGGCGGTGGAAACGTCGAAACCTGTCCACAGCGGCAGGCTCAGCAGAAAAGTCAGTAGCGATACGATCAGCGCCAGCCAGCGCGCGGTCTGCGGTCGCGCGTCGCCGGTAAACAGAACCAGCAGCGCGCCGACAATAGGCAGCCAGATGAGTATGCTGAGCAATGGCAGGTCTGCAATCATTTTCGTTATGAATTCCTTATTCCGGAGTCGGCTACGCGAACGGCCCGGCAGGCCTCAGCGCATAACCACCCAAACGCCCAAAATACCGATCAAGCCAATAATCATCGCGAACGCATAGTGATACAGATAGCCGGACTGAACCTTGCGGACGATGCCGGATAACCAGCCGATGGCTTTTGCCGAACCGTTGACCAGCCCGCCGTCGATCAGACCGGCATCGGCCTTGTTCCAGAGCTGCTGTCCGATGCGTACCGCGCCGGACGCAAAGAACTTCTGGTTGAACTGATCAAAGTAATATTTGTTGTCCAGCAGACGGTAAATCCCCGGCACCATTTGCCGAACCCGGTCGGCTATCTGCGGCCGGAACAGATAAACCAGCGTCGCGACCGCAAAGCCGGCCACCATCAGCCAGAACGGCAGGGTCTGAACCGCATGGGTGGCCATGCCTGTCGCGCCGTGGAAATGATGCCCGAGCGCGGCCAGCACGTCGTTTTTCTCCGCAACGTGGATCGCGCCGTCCAGCCAGCCGCCGAACAGCATGGGTTCTATCGTGAAATAACCGATCGCGACCGACGGAATCGCGAGCAAAATCAGCGGCACGGTCACCACCAGCGGCGATTCATGCAGATGCCCGCGGGTATGGGCGTCCATCCTCGGTTTGCCGTGGAAGCTCAGATACAGCAGTCGGAAACTGTACAGCGCGGTCACGAACACACCCAGCACCACCGCCCAGTACGCAAAGCCCGAACCGAAGCGGGAAGACTCGTGCACCGCCTCGATAATCGCGTCTTTGGAGTAGAAGCCGGAAAAGAACGGGAATCCGATCAGTGCCAGCGTACCTATCCATGCGGTAATCCAGGTAACCGGCATCCATTTGCGCAGCCCGCCCATCTCGCGCATATCCTGCTGGTGGTGCAGCGCGATGATTACCGATCCGGCACCGAGGAACAGCAGCGCCTTGAAAAACGCATGGGTCATCAAGTGGAAAATGGCGGCCGAATACGCGGAAACGCCCAGCGCGACGGTCATATAGCCGAGCTGTGACAACGTCGAATAAGCCACTACGCGCTTGATGTCGTTCTGCACGATGCCGATCAAACCCATGAAAAATGCGGTAACCGCACCGATCACCATCACGAAACTCAGCGCTGCGTCGGACAACTCAAACAGCGGCGACATCCGCGCGACCATGAAGATGCCGGCGGTGACCATGGTTGCCGCATGGATCAGCGCCGAAATGGGCGTCGGACCTTCCATCGAATCCGGCAGCCAGACATGCAGCGGCGCCTGCGCCGATTTACCCATCGCACCGATGAACAAACACACGCAGATAAACGTCATCATGCTCCATTCGGCACCCCCGAAAATACTGATGGTATCGGCTGCCTTGTCCGGTGCCGCGGCGAATACCGTGCCGTAATCCAGGCTGCCGAAGGTCACCAGCACCGCGGCGATACCGAGCAGAAAACCGAAATCCCCGACCCGGTTGACCAGAAACGCCTTCAGATTGGCGAAGATCGCGCTTTCTTTCTTGAACCAGAAACCGATCAGCAGGTAGGAAACCAGCCCGACGGCCTCCCAGCCGAAGAATAGCTGCATGAAATTATTCGACATCACCAGCATTAGCATCGAGAAGGTGAACAGCGCAATGTAGCTAAAAAAGCGCTGATAGCCGGGGTCGTCGTGCATATAGCCGATGGTGTAGATATGCACCATCAGCGAAACGAAGGTCACCACGACCATCATCAGGCTGGTTAAATGATCGACCAGAAAGCCGACCTGAAAGTGAATACCGCCGGAAACACCCCAGGTATAGATGGTTTCGTTGATCGTACCGATGCTGCCGTCGATGTGCCCTTTGAGCACGTAGCCGGACAGCACGCAGGATGCGGCAACCCCGAGTATCGTGACCCAGTGGGCGCCGGCGCGGCCGATGCGGTTGCGGAAAAATCCGGCGATCACCGCGCCGATCAGCGGCAGCAGGGGTATCAGTATCAGGATGGTCTTCAGACTCATGCCTCGCCCTCGCCCAGTTCGTCCAGTTCGGCGACATTGATCGTCTGCCGGTTACGGAACAACGCCACCAGGATCGCCAGACCGATCGCCGCCTCAGCCGCGGCCACGGTCAGAATGAAGAACACGAACACCTGGCCGTCCAGGTTGTCCAGGAAACGGGAAAACGCAACGAAGTTCATATTCACCGACAGCAGCATCAGTTCGATGGCCATCAGTAAAATAATCACATTCTTCCGGTTCAGGAAAATACCGGCGACTCCCAGGCACAGCAAAATCGCGCCAAGGGTCAGAAAGTGCGCCAGACTTAACATGCTACTCCCCTCCCTCAGCCGGCATCTTGACCAGCCGCACGCGCTCGCTGCGGCGCACTTTCACCTGCTGGGCCGGGTTCTGGTGCTTGCTTTCCGGCCGTTTGCGCAGGGTCAGCATGATGGCCACCACAATCGCCACCAGCAGAACAATGCCGGCGATTTCAAACGGCCACAGGTAGTTGGTATACAGCCATTCGCCCACTGCCTGGGTATTGCTGTACCCCTGCTCACGGGGTGTCGGCAACGGGTAATCCTCAGGCCCGAGCTTGCCGCGCGACCAAAGTACCAGCACCAGTTCTGCCAGCATGGCCAGCGCGACCAGCAGGCCGACCGGCAGGTAGCGGGTGAAGCCTTCCTTCAGCGGCGTCAGATTGATATCCAGCATCATCACCACGAACAGGAACAACACCATTACCGCGCCGACGTAGACCAGCACCAGGATGATGGCCAGGAACTCCGCTTCCAGCAGCATCCACAACGCTGCCGCACTGAAAAACGTCAGTACCAGGAACAATGCGGCGTAAACCGGATTGCGCACGGTAATGACCATGGTTGCGGCCGCGACCATCACCGCGGAGAACAGAAAAAACAGGATTTCAATCACACCCATAGCTAGCATCACCGATAAGCCGCGTCCTGCCTTCTGGCAGCGGCAATTTGTTCTTCGAAGCGATCGCCGATCGCGAGCAACTGCGCCTTGGTGACGACGTTTTCACCGCGGTTCTCGAAATGATATTCATGCAGATCGGTCTCCACGATGGAATCCACCGGACAGGATTCCTCGCAAAACCCGCAGTAGATGCATTTGAACAAGTCGATGTCGTAGCGGGTAGTGCGCCGGGTACCGTCTTCGCGCTGCGTGGATTCGATAGTGATAGCCAACGCGGGACACACCGCCTCGCACAGCTTGCACGCGATGCAGCGCTCTTCGCCGTTCGGATAGCGGCGCAATGCGTGCAGCCCGCGGAAGCGATTGGATTTCGGGGTCTTTTCTTCCGGGTAGCGCAATGTGAATTTCGGCCGGCCGAAATAGCGCATGGTTACGCCCAGGCCCTTGAACAACTCGATCAACATCAAGCTTTTGAAATAACGGACTACGGTATTCATCGCTATACGCCTCGCTGCACCAGGCCACCGAGCATCATCACGGCGGTGACCATTACCCAGACAATCGTAATCGGAATAAAGACCTTCCAGCCCAGGCGCATGATCTGGTCATAGCGGTAGCGCGGGAAGGTCGCGCGGAACCATAGAAACAGGAACATGAAAAAGACCATCTTGACCAGAAACCAGCCGATATGGGGCTTGCCCAGCAGACTGTCTCCAACGCCCGGCAAGCCGGCAAACGGCGACAGCCAGCCGCCGACGAACATCACCGTGGTCAGCGCCGCGATCAGAATCATATTGGCGTATTCGGCCAGGAAAAAGACCGCAAACGCCGCCCCCGAATACTCCACGTGAAAGCCGGCCACAATTTCCGATTCGCCTTCGGCCACATCGAACGGTGCACGATTGGTTTCGGCCACACCGGAAATCAGATAAACCACAAACAGCGGCAGCAGCGGGAACCAGTACCAATCGAAAATATTGCCTTGCTGCGCCAGCACGATTTCCTGCAGATTCAGGCTGCCGGCCAGTATCATCACGCCGATCAGCGCAAAGCCCATCGCGATCTCGTAGCTGACGACCTGGGCTGCCGAGCGCATTGCGCCGAGAAACGCGTATTTCGAATTCGACGCCCAGCCGGCGACAATAATGCCGTACACCCCCATCGAAGTCAGCGCCAGCACATACAACAGGCCGGCGTTGACGTTCGCAAACACCCAGTTTTCCGCGAACGGCACCACAGCCCAGGCCGAAAGCGCCGGCACGATGGCCAGCAACGGCGCAATCATAAACAGATAGCGGTTGGCATTGGTCGGCAGAATCACTTCTTTGACCAGAAGCTTAATGACATCGGCAAACGGCTGGGCCACGCCACGCAAAAACGGCAGACCGAAGAAACTGATCCAGTTCGGGCCCATTCTGACCTGCATAAAACCGATGACCTTGCGTTCCATCAAGGTATATATGGCCACGGTAACCATCAGCGCGACCATGAACAGCGCCACCGCCACCGGCGGGAACGCAAGAATCGCAGCAACGGCATTCCAGACGGTTTCTAACATCAGGCTTTCTCCACCGCAATCGGATCAATCGCGCTGCCGAGGCCGCGGCCGGTACAGGTGGCCGAGCGCAGCCATAGCGCGCCCGGCGGCACGCTGTCACTGACCCGGGCCGGCAACTCGGCGCTCGCGCCGTCCTGGGTCAGCCGGACGCTGTCTCCCTCTTTCACGCCGAGCGATTCGGCGTCCTGCGGATTCAAGCCCGCGAAATGGCTTTCGGCATGTGGGCTCTGCTGCAGCGCTTCCGAGCGGCGGCACAACGCATCCACCGAATACATCGGCACTTCGCCGACCCGGTAAAAGCCCGGCTTGGCCGGCACGGCTTCCACGGTGACCGGCCCGGAATCAGCGGTCTGCGGATTTTCATCAGCCAGCATTCGACTGACGTCGTCCAGACCGACAAAATCGAAACCATCCAGCCCCAGCTCGCTACCCAGCCGGCGCAGAATCTTCCAGCCGGCCTTGGCCTGACCGGGTGCAGCGCCTGATGGGCTGACGCGCTGACACGTTCCACCCAGATTAACCAGGCTGC
>JANQPM010000018.1 GCA_028289465.1 Lysobacterales bacterium
TTGCCGCATCCGTGCAGGCTGCCCCGGGGCAGCCGGCCGCCCAGGCGTACCGAATACTCGAGCGCGGCGCATAGTGGCCGGCCTCATTGGTCAGCACCACACTGTCATTATCCGGGAACCAGCGCTCGATCTCCCGGCCGAAGCGGTCGTATTCCAGCTTGGTCAGACGGCCCAGCGCGTCTTGCACCTTGTTCACATTGCCTTCGCGCGGTTCCACCGTCAGCGTGGTGGCCTGGCCCATCACATTGGTGATGGTTGCCGGGAAGTAGCCGTCCGCGCTGTAGCTGGCCGAGGTCGAGCGTTGCAGGGACAACCCGGTGGCATCGGTGGTCACTGTGGTCAGATTGCCGTACTGGCCGTAGGCGAAACCGGTCTTGGTGATCGGCAGATTGGTGCCGATGGCGCTGAAGGTTTTCGTACAGGCCTTGGTACCGGCATCCGCGCTGGCCGCACCGCCGACCAGATAGTGGCATTGCGGCTTCCGGGTGGCGCTGTCCCAACCGACCAGGCTGGTCGTGGTGACGGCGTCTTCCGGCGTGCCGTAGCCGGCCGGCAGGGCCGGCGCGGTAAACGCGCCCCGATAATCGTTGCTGGCTGTGCGTTCGCTGCGCACCAGCCGGTCCAGCCACCAGGCCGCGGTGTCGGCATCGTACTCGTTGGTCACCGATACCGTCCGCGCCAGCATATCCAGGCCGTTTTCGGTGCGGTCGGTGGTGGTCGCCGTCTGCGAGACCGCATTTGCATGCAGGTCATAAGTCGCGGTTGTGCTGCTGGTCGACAAGTCGTAGCGCAGCGCGCCCGTGCCGTCGCCCAGATTGCGCCGGGTGCTGCTCGTCGCGGTCGCCACCGGCAGATAAACCGGCCCCAGGGCCGCGGCATCGCAGCCGGCATCGGCGGCCGCGCCGCCCTGGCCGTCGTCCTGCAGGCAGGCCCAGGTGGACGATTGCTCGAACAGCGGCGTGATGCTGCCATCCAGCGGATCGGCGGCCAGTGCCACTTCGGTCCGCAGTGCCCGCCCGGCCAGCGGGAAGGTCACATGGTTGAAGGTGGATATTCGAAGGTCGTTGGCGGCATCGCCCGGCGTATCCTGCTCGGCATGTACCGCGCGGAAGCCCTGGAAGCCGCGGCCGCGGTTATTAAACACGGCCTCTTCGTAACCGTAGAAGGTGGTGTTGTGGCTCGCCTGCCCGCCGGGCGCCAGGCCGTTGGTCTGGCTGAATTCAGAAACCACATACATGGATGAGGCGAAGTAGAAATAGTTTTCGCTGTCCTCATCCACCTGGCCGTCGCCATTCAACCGGTCCGGTACGAAATACAGCGGCAGATCGGTACCGGCGCTGCGGTCCGGCTCGGCGGACAACGGCAAATAGTTCCAGACCGCCTGATTGCCCAGGCCGTCGGTGGCCATCACCAGCAGATCGGGCGCTCGGCGCATCTCGACGGGCGCGCCCGATTGCGCGCCGCGGGCCAGATAGGCGTAGGTGCCTTCGCTGCCTACGTTGCTTGGCTGCTGGCCGGATTTCCAGGTAAAACTGGCGTCTTTCAGCCGCAAGTCTTCGGAAGAGTCCATGGCGAATACGGAATCCAGCAAACCGTCACCGCCAATATCCATCACCGGCCGCCGCTGGTTAGCGGTTTGCAGCCGGGCAAAGTCCGACATTTCTTCGAGCAGGTAGTCACCGTTCGCCTGCAGGCGGAACCGGTACGGCGCCACGTGGTACAGGCTCTTATCCAGATGATCCCAGTTGCCGCCGAGTTCGGTGTACAGCTCGTAGAACTGGCCGCCGCTGCTGGCATAGTTTTCAGTGCCGCTGGGGTCGGCGCAAAGCTGAATCGTATTGACTACCTTCACATGCACGCAGTACTGGGCCGCCGGCGCCAACTGCGTGGGCAGGACCAGATCGAAGCGCCCGTTGGCGTCATAGTCGCCGGTATGAATCAGGCTGGCCAGAATCGGCCGGTAAACATCGTACTGGTTAGTGTTGCCGCAGCCTTCGCAATCGCCGGTGTCCGAATACCCCACTGTCTGCCCGGTGTCCACCGCGGCCGCAAAGCCGGTGCCGGTGTTGATCTGGTAATGCCAGCTATGGTCGTTGGGGCTGGCATTGTTCGGCAGATAGAGATAATCCAGCAAGTTATCGCCATTAATATCGATAAACTGATGGAAGGTGGTGTAAGGGTAGCTTTCCGCTGTGAAGCCCAGTGACGGATAATCGGTGGCTGTGACGCCGGTTCCTGCGCTGTTCAGCAGCACCAGACGGTCAGCCCGGTCGCTTTCCTGGGCCGGCTTGGCGGTTTCCGGCCAGCGGTACTCGCCAAACGTAATATCCAGATAGCCGTCGCCATTCAAGTCGGTGATGTCTTTAATCACTGCCTGATAACGTTCGGTTACGGCGTTGTTAACCGTAGTTTCAAAGCTGGTCAGGTTCTGGTAGAGCAGCGTTTCACCGGAAGCCGGATAGCTGGGCGCGCCGGCCGTGCCGGTATTGCGCCGCAGTTTCAATATGGCCTTTTGATTGACGTAGTCATAGTCCAGGTATAGCAGGTCTACCAGTGCGTCATTATCGAAATCCACCAGGTAAACATTGGGCGCGATCTTCTGATCCGCCTGCTGCTCGGTCACGGGGAACTTGAGGCCGGTGGCCAGGAATTCGTTAAATACCGGGTTGCTCCAACTGGAACTGCCGCCGACAAAATCGCCCATTACCAGTTCGGCTTCGATATCGCCGTTGGCCAGCGTCTGGTACTTAAAGCCCACCACATCGGTGATGCCGTCGTTGTTCATATCCCGGTGGAAGCGGTTAATCGCGCTGTCAAAGCTGCCCAGTTTGCTGCCGATGACGCGCTGCGAGAACAATGCGGCCGTAGTGCCTTCCAGCGGCACCACTTGTTGTACTTCACCCTGGTCATCGATATCCAGTAAGAACAGCTTGCGCTTGGGCGAAACCTTGACCCCTTCGTTTTCATAGTAGAGCTTGGTGCCGATAACCTCTTTACGTCCGTCTCCGTTATAGTCGCCGGTCACCGCCAAATGGGTCAGTGCAGACAGCGGCTGCGGTCCGGAACCGATCGAGCCGTTAGCTGCCGCCCCGACGCCGTCTTCCAGTGCGTATAACTCGGTTGACGCGGATTCGTTGGCGTAAACCACATCGTCTACCGAGTACCCCATCCGCAGCAGGTGCGAATAGGTGTTCGCACCGGCCTGCACGGTGCGGATATAGTCGCTGTTATCGACATTAATATTCGATGGGTTGGTGGTGGACAGACCGCCCGCCGTTACCATGGCCTCCGATACCATGAGTTGTACCAGTTCAGCCGACTGCTGCCCGGACTGCCAGTCGAACCCGGTGGCCGGCAGGCAGCTTTCCTGGTCTGAACCGCCGACGGTTTCGATTGCGCATTCCTGTACCGACGACAGCAGCGTTCTGCCGGTCGCGGCGCTGAGCTGGTAGGCCAGGCGGTACTCGCGCACTTTGTCGCTGCTGGCGGCATCGCAGGTTCCGGCCGTACAGGTACGGATGGTTTTCAGCCGCTGGGTGCTTTCGCTGTGGTAGCCGGCGAGCCAGCCGTCGGACAGGTCGCAAACGCCGTTGTCGCAGCGCTGCTCGTATTCAAAGCGCACGCTGCGCTGGCCGGGCCCGGTCGCGGTTTCGGTATAGCGGATTTCCTGCAGCAGGCGTTCCCCATCCCCGAAATCCGCATAGCTGTAGCCGACCCGGTTACCGGATGGATCGGTTTCGCTCGCGAGCAGCCAGGCCATGGTCGCGACGCCGCCGGCGGCATCCACCGGCTGGCGCTGCACCGTGTATTCGCGCACCAGGCCGGAGCGCAATTCAACGGTGAATGACAATCCGGTGCTGGTCGCCCCGCCGCTGCCGTTCAGCGTGATTCTGGCCAGCGCGTCGGTTTCGGTACGGTACTCGCCATTCGCATCCCAGTAATTACCCCCGTTGATCCGAATCAGCCGCTGGCCGTCCAGGCACAGCCGGTCGGCATCGGTAAATGTCACCGGCAGGCTGGTGCCGTCGGTAGCCACGGTGGCCGCACAGCGGTGAATGCTGGAAGCGGCCGACAGCCCCCAGCCAACGCCGGCGATACCGTTGCCGTTCAGACTGCTGTAGTTCAGGCTGAGGCCGGGCTGCATGCCCTGGCGGCCCGGCGGCACGTTGATCGGAATGCTGTACACGCCGGCACCGTTGCTGACCCCGCCGGCACCGGCCAGCGCGCCGACCGTCTGGTCGTGGTTCGCCCGAGTATGCAGCGTGGTATTGTCCAGCGCCGCGTCCGGGATATCGGCAACCCCGGCCGGGACGGTAACTTCGTTTACGGTCAGGGTTTGAGATACCGCGATCAGATCGTTGCCCGTCGGCGTATTAACGGTGCGCTCGCCTTTCTTCCAGAACTCGTAGACATAGCTGCCCGCGACGCTGATGGTGTCTGCAAAATCAATCGTGGTCGGCTGCCAGCCGGCACCGCCCGGAGATTGATAGATTTCGGCCGTATCG
Source organism: Lysobacterales bacterium (assembly GCA_028289465.1). Classification (GTDB taxonomy): domain Bacteria; phylum Pseudomonadota; class Gammaproteobacteria; order Xanthomonadales; family SZUA-36; genus JANQPM01. The sequence goes on from JANQPM010000018.1 coordinate 4,506, forward strand.
GCCGGGTTGGTCAGGCTCTTGCGCCAGATGGAATAGTCCGGATAGTCGCCATCGGTAAACCAGTTCAGGGTCACTGCACAGGCGTTACCGTTGCTGATGGTGCACTCGGTGATGTCTTCGTTGTTGTCGCCAACGAAGAAGCGAACATCGTGGAAGTTGGCGCCCTTCTCGACCGCGTGCGGATTGCTGCTATTGCCTTTGCTCAGCGCAATGCTGCGGCCGTTGATAGTCGCATTGATGTCGAACCAGAACCCTGCCTGCCTGAGCCCCGGATAATTCGCATCGCTGTAGGTACGGCCGCCGCTGCCAACGGAAACCAGATGCGCATCATGGTCCCAATCGTCCGGCTTGATATTGCGGGGGTCGAATCCTTTGTCAATGGCATTAAAGGCGAACGTCTCCGGGCCTTTTGTCGTGCCCCGGCAATTCCCCTGGGGCTCCTCCGGAGGACACCGGAAATTCCAGTCCGCCCGGGCCCAGACCGGCTCACCGCTGCCATCGTAAAAAATACCGAGAATAGACTCAAAATTGCGATCGACCCAGCTCAGCGCGGCAAAATCGTCGTCGCCGGTATCCCACCACATACCGTTGTAATGGTCGATGGTGTTCTCCGGCCCGGCCACGCTCTGGGTTTCCTCACCCAGGATATCGTCGGCGAAATAGTTCAGCGGTATCGTTAAATCGAAGCCATTCAATCCACCGATCTTGTCGGCCAGCACATGCACGCTGGCAAGGCGGTTATCGGCACTGTCGAAGGTCACAGACAACTGCCCGACCTCTTTGATTTCGACGCTGCCGTTGTTGGTGATATACAGCAAATCGCCCTGGAAGTGCGGGTCGCCGCTGCTCTGGGTATCTTTAAGCTGCGAGAACAGCCAGACGGGCTGCCATACCCCGCCGATCAGCCGATAGGTATACCAGTAGGCCAGCAGATCGTAGGTCTGCCCGTAGTTTTCGTGAACGCTGGGATAGCGCAGTTCGCTGGCCCAGTAGAAGGTCCAGCCGGTGCCGCTGTAATCCGGGTTCCACCACTCGCCCGGCCGCATATCGTCCGGGCCGCCGACAACCGTATCGGCGCCGGCCGGCGGTTCGTCAGGCTGGCTTTGCTGGGCCGGGTCCTGCGGGTTGATGATCGAAGCCGCACCGCATTTCAGCGATTGCTGCCCGGTTTGTTCGGTCCGGCAGGCGGAAACTTCCCAGTCGTAGCTGTCCGTGTAGTTGCAACTGGTTCCTTCGATGACAATGCTGTAGATCGTGCCGGCATCGTCGTTCTGGCCGACCGGCACATAGCGGAACTTGCAACTGCTGCTGACGCTTCCGCTCTTCTTGTAGACCACCTTGAATTTTTCAGGGATGTCTTCGGTCGCGGCAAAATCGTATGTCCACCACAAGTGCTTCTCGGTCTCGCCGGCCGGGATATACCAGCCCTGGTCACTGAGGCCGTTCAGCGTGATGACCTCGGGAACGGCGACCGTTTTGCTGACGCTGCCCGGGCCGCAGATATCGGTCTGGTTCGCGCCGCGGTTTCGCTGGCAGGCTCTCAACTCATAATCATGATCGCCATGCGTCGCGCGCTGCGTTAGCTGATCGTGCGCTTCTGTGTAATACACCCAAGTGGAATTGTCCGGGCGCGTTTCCTTGATCTCGTAGTAATCGACCCGGCTGTCAGCAACGGCCTGCCAATCCAGGGTAAAGGTTCGCGAGCCGGATACCGGGTTGGTCTGCCATTGCGGTGCTGTGATACTCGGGTCGGTTGCCTGCCGGCTGACGGTGTAGGTGACCGCCGGGCCGCAATCGTCGCCGGTGAAGCACGCGCTGACCCGGTAGGTGGTGCCGGTAAATTGATTGTCGTCGATCACCGCCGACTGCCAGTGCCGGGCGCCGATGGTATTCGCCACCAGAATATCCGGAATCGTGGCGCTGCCCGACTGCACCAGGCCCGGCTCGATCTTGAAGTAATCCGGCTTCGCCGTGCTGCTCTCAAACGGGTCCTGCGGGTATTTCCAATCCAACTGGAAACGGCCGGTCAACGCGTCCGTTTCCCAGCCGAACTGCAAGTCGTCCACCGCCAGCAGATCGTGCCCCGCCCTTTGGGTCGCCAGGTTCACCACCGCCGCCGGGCCGCAGACATCCGCTGCCGCACACGGCTCGACCACAAACGCGCTGGAACCAAATGCCGTCGCGGTAATTGTCGCCGACTGCCACATGCGCGTACCGACATTGGCACTGTCCAGCACATCGGCAATAACCGGATCGCCAGCGCTGCCAACCCCCGGGCGCAACTGGTAGTGCGCCGGTTTTTGATACGCATCGGCATACTCGGTGGCCGGATAGCGCCAGTTCAGATGGAAGGTGCTGGCGCTCTGGTCGTCCCACACATAGGCCAGTTCGGTCGGCGCCACCAGGTCATAGACCTCCCAGGTGATCGTCTGCTGCACCGTATCCCCATTGGCCGTGACGCTCACGGTGACGCTGTGCTGGCCCTTGGCTGCACTGCCCGGTGTGCCGCTGATCAGACCCGTGGCGGCACTGATGTTCAAGCCCGCCGGCAGGTTGCTTGCACTGTAGGTCATGACATCGCCATTGTCGTCGCTGGCGTCAATCAGCAAGCTGACTGCGGTACCCACCACCGCGGTCTGTGCCCCCGGATCGGTGATCACCGGCGCCACCGGCGTGGTCGCACAGTTCGGGTTCCGATACGCCACGGTGTAGTTGCCATAGTAAATAAACCGAATGCGGTTCTGCGCCGTACAACCATCCGCCGCCGCATTCGGATCGGTACTGCCACCCGTGCCGTCAGCCGCCACCGACCAGCTGAAGTCAGCCGATACCGCCACCCGCCCGTCGGTCACCGCCACCACCACCGCATAAGTGCCCTGGCTGGCTTCGGTCAAGGTCCCCGTGATGACGCCGGTCGTATTGTCAAGGTTCAGCTCCGGC
>JANQPM010000036.1 GCA_028289465.1 Lysobacterales bacterium
TGCAGACGATCGTTGATCCCATCATCGCTTGAACAAGAATGCTGAAAATGCTCGGCACGGGATCGTATTGCCTAATAAAACTGGAGGGAAAACCATGACAGGAAACGCTTTTATACCCCGGAGCTGCCACAGCCCGAGCTACCGTGGTCTGCTCCGCCGCAGCTTGTACGTCGGTCTGCTGGCCGCCGGCCTGGCTGCGCAAAGCGCCTATGCCGTACCGTTGCAAGTGACCGTTGAAAACCTTTCCGATGAAGGCGGAATCTACCTGACGCCGATCTGGGCGGCCTTTCATGACGGCAGCTTTGATACGTTCACTCTCGGAGAAGCCGCAACAGCCGGCGTGGAGCGTATCGCCGAAGACGGCACCGGCATGACGCTGGCCGAAGAATTTGCCGCCGGCCAGCCGAACGGACTGGATGGCCTGATCACCGATCCCGACGGCTTCGCCGGCGCGCCGGTGTTCGACCCCGGCTCCAAAGCCAGCATGGTTTTCGACGTCAGCCCGGACAATCAGCGCTTCTTCAGTTTCGCCAGCATGGTGATACCGTCCAACGACGCCTTTATCGGCAATGACAACCCCACCGCCTACCAGGTATTCGACGAAGACGGCAACTTTACCGGACCGCTGTCTATTCTGGTATTCGGTAATGAAGTCTGGGATGCCGGCACCGAGGCGAATACCGAAACCGAGGCCGCGTTCCTGAATCAGACCGGCCCGGATATGGGCGACAGCACCAGTGATAACATCAGTGTGCACCCGGGTTTTAACGGTTCGGTGGGCAATCCGGACGCGACACCCGTCAACGTCCTGGGCGGCACGACCGCGGCCGGAACCGTGGTCGACGCGGTCGCCGGCGATTTTTCTCGCAGCAATTTCATGGTCGCACGCATCACGATTTCAGAAGCCACTGTGCCGCTTCGGCTGACGGTAAGAAACGAAAGCCCGGCAGACGGTCTGTTTCTGACCCCGGTCTGGGTGGCGTTCCACAATGCGGATTTCGACACTTTTTCCGGTGGCGAGGCCAGTTCCCCTGAATTGGAACGGCTGGCCGAAGACGGCGGAACCGGTCCGATCAGCGAGCTGTTTGCGGCGACCAGCACCGGACAGGACACAACCGTTACCGACCCGGAAGGCTTCGCCGGAGCGCCGGTATTCGACCCGCAGTCCAGCGAAAGCCTGATCGTTAATCTGGACCCGGCGAATAACCGCTATTTCAGCTTCGCCAGCATGGTGATACCGTCTAACGACGCGTTCATCGGCAACGGCAACCCGCGCGCCTACCGTATTTTCAATGAAGACGGCAGCTTCGCCGGACCGTTGAATATCAGCGTCGAGGGCAGCCAGGTCTATGATGCCGGAACCGAAGCCAATACCGAAACCGAGGCCGCATTCCTGAACCAGACCGGCCCGGACATGGGCGACAGCACCGCGGACGGCATCAGCCTGCATATCGGTTTTAACGGCTCTGAGGGCAATCCCGACGGCACCCCCCAGAATATACTGGGCGGCACGACCGCGGCCGGAACCGTGGTCGACCCGGCAGCTGGCGACTTCACGACCGCCGGATACCGAGTCGCATCCTTCTCGCTCAGCCGTGCGGTGGACGGTTCATTCAGCGGCAACTGGTACAACCCCGAACGCAGCGGCGAAGGTTACGTTGTCGAAATCACTCATGACGACAACGGCGAAGCACGGATTGTCGTGTCGTTCTACACCTACCTGCCTGACGGCAGCGGCGGACAGGCCTGGGTTATCGGCGAAGGACCGGTACTGGGCCAGAGCGCGGTTGCCGATGTGTTCATTACCGACGGCACCGTATTCGGCAGCGGCTTCAACGCCGATGACGTCACCCGGACCTACTGGGGCCAGATTCGTTTTGACTTCATCGATTGCCAAACGGTACAAGTTTCCCTCGAGCCGGTACTGGACGGCTACAGCGCCTCGAGTACCGCGCTTTCCCGCCTGACCGGTGGACCGATCGGCTTCACCGGCGCCTGTCAACCGTAAAATTGCAATATCTCCCCCTGATTCGGGCAGCCTCTAGGGCTGCCCGCTCTTTATGGGCCCGGCCTGGGAGCCGCAGGCGACCCGCCGGAGCAGGCGCCGTGAAGCACCGCTTCTTGCGCGATGCGCAAACCGCCCTTTGAGAATCCCAATGTCTGCAGGAGCGCCTTTAGGCGCGAATACCTACCTACCGCATGATGAAGGCTTCGGATAACGATAAACGCCGATTGCGCTTAACGGCTACGAGGGAAAGGGGTAAGACTCCTTTATTCGACAAGACCGGGATGATCCGCCCAGGCCGGTTTGCCGCGCATGTATTCCCGGGTCTGTGCCTCGGCGTCTTCGCGCGACAACGCCGGGTTCTGGCCCAGCGCCCACTGCACCATCCGCTCGAACATCTCTTCGAACGGACGGAGCTTGCCTTGCTCGTCGGTGCAGTGATCGCAATAGGGCTGGGTCGCTATTTGCATGCCGCAACTATGGCAGTGGTGTGTTTCACTCATCGGTTTTACTCCTGTGTCCGGTGTCGTCCCGCTCGCTGATCTCGTCAGCAGCGGCGACCAGCGCTTTCAGGCCGTTTATCAGTTGTGCACGGTCCGCCTCAGGCATCTCGAGCATGCAGCGCTTCAGCAAACCCGGGTCCAGTACCTGTTCGGTGCGTTCAAGCAGCGCGGTGCCATCCTCGGTGACCCAGATCAGCGTGCGGCGCCGGTCGCGGCCATCGGAGACCCGGCTGATCAAAGCCCGCCTGTGCAGCCGGTCGATCGCCTCGCTCATCGCGGACTGTGCCCGATGGAAACGCGTCGCCAGTTCGGTGACCGTCTGCGGCCCTGACCAGTTCAGATAGTGCAGAATCGCCAGCGACTCGGAAGACGGCCGGTATTCGTCGCGCTGCCAGCGTGCGTGTATGCGGTGATATACCGCCGGATACAGCATCGCCACCTGTTCTACCAAACGATTGATATACATAAGCCCAGCGCTCCCGCCGCCGCTATTCATGCTGTCGCTATGTGAGCGAGCCAATGGTGAATCAGTCTGGGCCAACAACAATCCATCGTAAAGCCCGATGTATTGCCGGGCTAAAGACGGTCAGCCGGCAGTAATTAGCCCAGTAACTATTAGCAATGAATAATGAGTTCGGTTGGCGTAAACCGGGCCTTGCGCCTAAGCAGACGCGATGCCGGCGTTTCATCGCCGTAAGATACCGGCTGGGCCGGGCGGTCATGCCAGTCGCTGAGCCGGAAATTCAGCGTGGACCAGTGACGGCCACCCTCGCTGACCAGCGCACCGAGGTAGCAGCCGCAGGTTCGGCAGATCAGAAAATCCGTTCCGCCGGTACCGAAACGGTATCTCTGCAGCAGGCGGCGGTCTGCCACTTCGATGACCGCGCTGGCGGCGGGGTCGGAAAAGCATTTCGTCCCATGCCGGCGGCAGAAGCGGCAATCGCAGGCGCGCAATCGAATCTGCGTTTCGGATTCAGGCCGGTGGAAACGGAATTCCAGATTGCCGCAGTGGCACCGGCCGTTGACGATCAGCTCGTTAACTATCACTGGGCGGCTTTCGCCTTCGAAACGATCTGCCGCACATCGTTCAACAGGCGCTCCGGGTCGTAAACGATACCGTCTTTGATCGTATATTTAATGCCCCGCACCCGGATCGGCTGGTTGTCGTCGTCCAATCGGAAGTGGCCGGTGCCGTAAAGCACTTTGAAATTACGCAGCGGATTTTCGCTGACCACGACCAGGTCGGCCAGCTTGCCCGGTCGGATCGAACCGATGCGTTCGTCCATGCCCAGCGCTTCGGCGCCATGGATGGTCGCTGCACGAATGACTTCCAGCGGGTGGAATCCGGCTTCCTGCAGCAGTTCCAGTTCGCGAATATAGCCGAAGCCGTAAATCTTCCAGATATAGCCGGAATCCGAACCGGTGGTTACCCGTCCGCCATGGTTCTTATAATCGTTCAAAAACTGCATCCACAGCCGGAAATTGTCCTTCCAGTCGATCTCTTCCTGCGTGGTCCAATCGAACCAGTAGGAACCGTGCGCAAAGCGCGACGGCTGAAAAAACTGCCACAGCGCCGGATGGGTGTAGGCATCGTGCCATTCGGCATTCATCTCGCGCATCAAATCGCGGCTGGCCTCATAGATGGTCAGTGTCGGGTTCAAGGTAAAATCGAGCGCGATCAACTCGTCCCGGACCTGTTTCCAGCGTTCGCTGCCGGGTTTCGCCGCCTGGCGCCACAGCCGGCCGGCTTCTTCAAACCGGTGCTGTTCGTTGTTGTAGTTATAGTCCTCCGGATAATGCTGGATCACCCGGTCTTCAAACAGCGCTTCCGGCAGCCCGTACCAGTGTTCCATCGTGGTCAGCCCGGAGCGGGCCGAATGCAAAACGTTCCAGTGCGCCACATTGAGCTGTGCATGATGCATGGCGCTGCGCAGGCCCTGCTTTTCGGCTTCTTCCAATGCAGCCGTCATAATCGACGGGTGCGCACCGAAGAACTTGATGCCTTTTGCACCCTGGCGTGCGATCTGGCGCACCCACTGCCTGGCACCGGCCGGCGTGGTAATCGGTTCGTCCAGATCCAGACCGAAGCCGGCGTACGGCACGATTCTCGGAGCGGCGATCTGATTGGCCTCGCTGCGCCGAACATGCTCCATCACCCAGTCCAGCCCGTTGAAGCTGCCGGGTTCGCGCACCGTGGTAATGCCGTGCGCCAACCACAGCTTGGCGACATATTCCGCCGGAACGCCCTGCTCTTCTCCGCCGAAATGGCCGTGCAGATCGACAAAGCCGGGCAGCACATAGTGGCCGTCCAATCGCAGCTCGCGATCGCCGGGCCGGGCTTTCGGCCGGCCTTGTTCCATTATCGGCACACCGGGATTGCCGACATTCCAGACCGACTGGATGCGATTGCCTTCGATCACGATGTCCATCGGACCGCGGGCCGGCGCGCCCTCGCCGTTGATCACGGTCACGCCACGCAATATCAGGCGCTCGAACGGGCCGTCCCCCAGTTTGCGATCGGGTGCCTTCGGCGGCGCAGCGGCAACAGAAAATGCAAGGAACAGGCTAGCGCCGATCAGCAGGCGGCGGTTTTTTTTCTTCATGAGCTAACATCCATGCCACTGTCATGGTCAGCATGACAGCCAGCGTAAACAGATACAAACCATAGCGGATTTCCACCCGCACCGCGGTGCCCAGCTTGATCGCGACGACCAATACCGCAACGACAAACACATCCAGCATGGACCATTTGCCAACCGCGTTGAGATAAGCCATCCATCGCTTCACACCCGGTGCCGGCGCCAGACCGTGGCAGTCCGGAAACATCGCCAGCAGTTTTAGAACCGGAAATACGATGCTGAACGCACCGATCAGCAGCAGTAACAGCCATTCGCGCTGACGGGCCATTTCGGCCAGGCCGCCGATCAGGCTGACGGTGTTATCGAATATCCACAGACGGTGAACGGTGAACAGCGGCGCGACCACTCCGGCGAGCAATAGCAGGAATGCCAGCCACCAAAGCAATGCATATCGTGCCGGGACCAACTTGCTAAACAATCGATGAATTCCGTATTGCCGTCAGGCTCGCTGCCTTATTCACTGACCGGCAGATAATACACCATCAAATCCGATTCCGACTGGTCGATCTGCGAATACAGAACCGCGCCTTCCCGGTCGACGGAAAAGCCGGATTTGTAGCGCAGTTTCTCAAATACCGTAATCGGCCAGCGCTCACCCGAGGTCAGCGACATTTTTACCAGATGTGCCTGGTCCAGGTTTTCCCGCGTGACGAAAAACAGATCATCCCGATGCAGCCGCCAATTGCTGCAATCCAGCGGCAGCAGTTCTTCAATCACCAACTGCTCTTCGCCGCCGCCCAGCGGCTTGCGCCAAAGACCGGGCTGATCGTGTTTGGAAAAATACAGCCACTGGCCGTCGTCGCTTTCCTGCGCGATATAGCCGCCGTTGTCGGTGATACGCTGCAGGTCGCCGGTTTCCAGAGTGAAGCGCCAGAGCTGCCAGCCGTCTTCCCGGTTGGAACCGAAATACAGATACTGCCCGTCCCGCGACCAGCTCACGCCGCGGTCGGTCGCGCCGTGGGTGGTCAGGCGCTGCGGCGTACCGCCGGCCGCTGGCACCAGATAGATATCGAAATTGCCGTCAACCGGCGATTCGAACGCAATCCGGCTGCCGTCCGGAGACCAGGCTGGGCCATTGGTGAACGGGCCGTCGAACCCGGTCAGCCGCATCGGTTCGCTGCCGTCGGCATTGCTGACCCATATTTCGGCCGCGCCGGAGCGGTCGGAAACAAACGACAGACGGCTTTGATCCGGCGACAGCGCCGGGTGCCAGTCCCAGCGGGTGGAACTGATCAGCGGCGCCGGCGGCTGGGACGAAGCCCACGGATCGAGCCGCCAGATATTCGACTGCTCGGTCCATTCCTCGACCACCAGCAGACGTCCGTTGCGGCTGTAAACCGGCGAGTCCAGCGCCCGGCCCGGCACCGGCAGCAGGCGTGGCGCGCCGCCGTCCCGCGAAACCGACCACAGGCTGAAATTGCCGCCGCGGTTGGATGCGAAAACGATATTTTGACTATCCGGGGTCCAGGTCAGGCCATGAATCTTCAGGCTGTCCATGGTGATTCTGACCGGCTCGCCGCCAGTCAGCGGCATCAGGTATACATCGCCGACGCCGGCTGCCCGCCAGCGGGTAAACGCAATCCAGCGCCCGTCCGGCGACACTGCCGGATCGTCGTC
>JANQPM010000039.1 GCA_028289465.1 Lysobacterales bacterium
CCAACCGGGAGAGCAAGCCAGGGGAAGTATGGCGGTTTGCGCAACGCGCAAGAAGCCATGCTTCACGGCGCCCGCTCCGGCGGGTCGCCTGCGGCTCCACCGCTGGATTCGCGTAGTACGGAAAATTCCGGTGGGCAAAAGCAAAAGCAGCCAGCGCTGGCTGCGGGAACATTTCGACGACCCTTATGTGCAGCAGGCGCAGAATGCCGGCTATCGTGCGCGTTCGGCGTTCAAACTGGTGGAAATCCAGCACAAAGACCGCATTATCCGTCCCGGTATGCGTATCGTCGACCTGGGATCGGCACCCGGCGGCTGGAGCCAGGTGGCGTTGAACGAACTGGGCGGAACCGGTCAGGTGATCGCGCTGGATGTGCTGCCGATGGACGCTATCGAAGGAGTGCGGTTCATTCAGGGCGACTTTACCGAAGACGAGCCGCTGGCCGCGCTGGAACAGGCGCTGGACGGCCAGCCCATCGACCTTGTTTTGTCCGATATGGCCCCCAATATGAGTGGCATGCAGGCCATTGATCAGCCGCGGGCCATGTACCTGGCTGAACTGGCGCTGGATTTTGCCGCCCAATGGCTAAAACCCGGCGGCAGTTTTCTGGTCAAACTGTTTCAGGGGGAAGGGTTTGATGCGTATCTCGCCGACTGCCGTCGCCGGTTTGCCAAAGTCGTGATGCGCAAACCCCGGTCCTCGCGTCCGAGAAGCCGCGAGGTGTATTTACTGGCTAAACAGTTGCGTATGAACTAGGGTGGTTGCCCGGTCTTCTATTAATCGCAGCAGAGGATGAACATTTGAGTGACCTGGCTAGGAATTTGATTCTGTGGATCATCGTCGCGTTGGTGTTGATGTCGGTGTTTCAGCATTATTCGAACACCGCCAATCCATCGGCCGAGATGGACTATACGACGTTCCTGAATGAAGTCCGGCAGGGGAACATCAACGAGGTAGTGCTCGAACCGGCCGCCGGTGGCGGCAATGTCATCTCCGGCAAGACCGCTGATGGCAAGAACTTCAAATTGCTCGGCCCGTACGACGCAAATCTGGTCAACGACTTGTACGAACAACAGGTCAAGATAGATACCCGCGAACCGAGCCGAAACTGGCTGGGTGAGATTTTTATCAGCATATTGCCGCTGCTGTTAATTGTCGGCCTGTGGATTTTCATGATGCGCCAGATGCAGGGCGGTGGCGGCGGCCGTGGTGCGATGTCGTTCGGCAAAAGCCGGGCCAAGCTGCAGGGCGAAGACCAGGTCAAAGTGACCTTTGCCGATGTGGCCGGGGTCGAAGAAGCCAAGCAGGAGGTATCCGAACTGGTGGAATTCCTGCGTAACCCCTCCAAATTCCAGAAACTGGGCGGTCGGATTCCACGCGGTATATTAATGGTCGGTTCGCCGGGTACCGGCAAGACCTTGCTGGCCAAGGCGATTGCCGGCGAAGCGAAAGTGCCGTTTTTCAGCATTTCCGGCTCGGATTTCGTGGAAATGTTTGTCGGTGTTGGCGCGTCGCGGGTCCGCGATATGTTCGATCAGGCCAAAAAGCACGCGCCGTGCATCATCTTTATTGGCGAGATCGATGCGGTCGGGCGCCATCGGGGCGCCGGTCTTGGCGGCGGGCACGACGAGCGCGAGCAGACGCTGAACCAGCTCCTGGTCGAAATGGACGGTTTTGAGGGCGGCGAAGGCGTGATTGTGATCGCGGCAACCAATCGACCGGATGTATTGGATCCGGCGCTGCTGCGTCCGGGCCGGTTCGACCGCCAGGTTGTCGTGCCTTTGCCGGATATTCGCGGCCGTGAACAGATTCTCAAAGTGCATATGCGCAAGGTACCGCTCGGTAACGATGTCGATGCCCGTGTCATCGCACGCGGGACGCCCGGGTTTTCCGGTGCCGATCTGGCCAACCTGGTGAATGAAGCGGCGTTGTTCGCCGCCCGCGAAGATTCCCGGGACGTGGTCATGGATCACTTCGACCGGGCCAAGGACAAGATCATGATGGGCGCCGAACGCCGCTCGATGGTGATGTCGGAAAAAGAAAAGAAAATTACCGCGTACCACGAGGCCGGCCATGCCATTGTCGGGCGGCTGGTGCCGGAACACGACCCGGTTTACAAGGTCACTATCATTCCGCGCGGCCGGGCGCTGGGCGTGACCATGTTCCTGCCGGAAGAAGACAAATACAGCTTGACCAAGCTGCAACTGGAGAGCCAGTTGAGCAGCCTGTTCGGCGGCCGTGTGGCCGAGGAAATCATCTTCGGCGCTAAAAACGTCACCACCGGCGCATCCAACGATATCGAGCGGGCAACGCAGATCGCCCGCAATATGGTCACCCGCTACGGTTTGTCAGACTCGCTGGGGCCGCTGGCTTACGGCGACCAGGAAGACGAAGTCTTTCTCGGCCGTTCGGTTACCCAGCACAAGCAGGTCTCGGACGATACGGCCAAGCAGATCGACGATGAGGTACGGCGCATCATTGACGAGGCGCATGCCACGGCCGACCGGCTGTTGAAGGAGAACCTCGAAAAACTGCATACCATGGCGGACGCGCTGATCAAATACGAGACCATCGACGCCGAGCAAATCGACCAGATTATGGCCGGCCGGCAGCCGGGACCGCCCAGCGATTGGGACGATGACCGGGATCAGGACAGTACTGCGACCGGCAGCGATGATTCTTCAGTCGGCAGCGACACCATCGGCGGCCCGGCAGAGCAGGTATAGATCGGTTTATACCCCGCAAGCCGCCGCTTCGTTTCATGAATCCACGGGCAACCCGCCGGAGCGAGCACCGTGAAGCACGGCTTCTTGCGCGTTGCGCAGACCGCCATGCCTCCCCTGGCTTGCTCTCCCGGTTGGGTGAGCGAGCAGTGCGAGCGAGACCAGAGGGGCGAGCGGCACCAGAGGGGTCATGCGTTAGTTGCATGTCGTAGCCCCGGCTGGACGGTCTGGCGGTTTTCCGAAGGAAAGAAGCCAGACTGGGAAGTCCGAAATGGATAACTCCGAAATGGATAACTTGGGCCGTGCGGTTGCGGTTTTCGTCCGCACGCGCTACGAAAGAAGCGGGCGCAAGACACCTTCATCATTCTGCCGGCCGTCGTCCGCTCGGCTTTCGAAGCGCCGCCGCTGCTGTGCCGAGTTGCAGCGGGTGGTAACACAGAATCGGAATGAGTAAGAAAACCGCGTCAACCCCAACCGGAACGCCAACCGCAGGTTCTGCCGGACACACGCTGGATTGCGGCGGCAGGTTGCTGGATCTGTCGACGCCGCTGGTAATGGGTATTCTGAACCTGACCCCGGACTCGTTCTCAGATGGTGGCCGCTATCCGGGCGTTGAGTCGGCGGTCGAACGCGCGGTGGAAATGCGCGAACAAGGGGCGGCGATTATTGACCTCGGCGGCGAATCCACCCGGCCGGGTTCCAAGCCGGTCAGCGTTCAGCAGGAGCTGGACAGGGTCATACCGGTTATCGAGGCGCTGCATGGCCGGATCGACGCGGTATTATCCATCGATACCAGTAAACCGGAAGTCATGAGCGCGGCGGTGAAGGCCGGTGCCGGTCTGATCAACGATGTCTACGCGTTGCGACGAGCGTATGCGCTGGATGCGGCCCGGAGTGCCGGGGTGCCGGTCTGTCTGATGCATATGCAGGGCGAGCCGAAATCCATGCAGAAGGAGCCGCACTACCAGGACGTGGTCGACGAGCTGGGTACCTTTTTTGAACAGCGGATTGCAGCCTGCGGGGCGGCCGGCATCGACAAGAGCCGATTGATTCTCGATCCGGGTTTCGGGTTCGGTAAAACGCTGGAACACAATATCACGCTGCTCGACCGATTGGCGGATTTTCGGCGTTTTGGCTGTCCGCTGCTGATCGGCATATCGAGAAAGTCCATGCTGGGCAGGATCACGGGGGCACCGGTAGACCGGCGGTTGCCGGCCGGGCTGGCCGCGGCGACCATCGCGATGCTAAAAGGCGCTACAATAATCCGTACGCACGATGTTGCGGCAACGCAACAGGCAGTTATGATATGCCGGGCACTATTCGATCAGCAGGACCACAGGAATGACGGGGCGTAAGTATTTCGGAACCGATGGAATTCGAGGCCGGGTCGGCCAAGCCCCGATTACCGCCGATTTCATCCTCAAGCTCGGCTATGCCGCCGGCAAGGTACTGGCCAGGGACGACCCGCGCGCGGTCGTGATCGGCAAGGACACGCGTATTTCCGGCTACATGTTCGAATCGGCGCTGGAAGCGGGTCTGGCTTCCGCCGGTGCCAATGTTGCGTTGCTGGGCCCGATGCCGACGCCGGCGGTCGCCTATCTGACCCGGACCTTGTATACCTGTGCAGGTATTGTGATCAGCGCGTCGCATAACTCATTTCACGACAACGGCATCAAGTTCTTTTCCGCTGACGGCGAGAAACTCCCGGACGCCACGGAAATCGCCATCGAAGAAGCTATCGACGGTGTGCTGGAAACCGTGGATTCGGCCCATATGGGCAAGGCCAAGCGGATCGACGATGCAGCCGGCCGTTACATCGAATTCTGCAAGGGAACAGTACCGTTCGGCACCCAGTTCCGCGGGATGAAGATCGTGGTGGACTGTGCCAACGGTTCGACTTACAAAGTAGGACCGGCCGTCCTGCGTGAATTGGGAGCGAAGGTGATCCCGATCGGCAATCAGCCGGACGGTCTGAATATTAACGATGGTTTTGGATCCACCAAGCCCGACGCATTGCGGCAGAAGGTGCTCGAAGTCGGCGCCGATGCCGGCATCGCATTTGACGGTGACGGCGATCGCCTGATTATGGTTGACGAACGGGGTGGGGTGGTCGATGGGGACCAGTTGATCTATGTCATTGCCAGAGCGCGCCAGCAGCGCGGAGAATTGGCCGGCAAAGTTGTCGGTACGGTAATGTCCAACCTTGGCCTGGAGCAGGCCTTCGCAGAACAGGGGATCGGCTTCGAGCGCGTTCAGGTCGGCGACCGCTATGTGCATCGGCGCCTGGTCGAAAACGGCTGGACGCTCGGCGGCGAAAACTCAGGCCATATACTCTGTCTGGACCGCACCAGCACCGGTGACGGTATCATCAGCAGCTTGCAGGTTCTGGAAATCATGGCGCGCACCGGCAAAACCTTGAGAGATCTCACCGCCGGCATGCAGAAATTTCCGCAGACCATGATTAATGTGCGCGTTGCCAACGGCGCCGCAAAGCGGCTGTCCGACTCGGCGCGGATTCAAACCGCACTGGAGGATGTGGAGCAGGCGCTGGGCAGCCGCGGCCGGGTCATTCTGCGACCGTCCGGTACCGAGCCGCTGATACGAGTGACTTTAGAGGGCGACAATGAACAGGACATCAACCGCCTGGCACAACAGCTGGCGGACGTGGTTGCCGACGAATTGTCCGCGTAACCGGTAAGGAAAGATTTATGACAAAGCAAATTCCAATTATTGATCTCGGGCGCTACGGCTCTGACCGTGATGCCGTGGTACAGGAAATCGGACAGGGATACCGCGATTTCGGTTTCGTCGGTTTCGTCAATCATGGCATTGATGACGATCTGGTCGAAAACGCATACCGTGTTTTCAAGCAGTTGTTTGCGCAGTCCGGTGACGTCAAAGGCCGATACGTTCTGCCAGGCAAGGGCGGTGCTCGCGGCTACACCGGTTTCGGCGTCGAGCAGGCCAAAGGCAATGATGTACCGGACCTGAAGGAATTCTGGCACATCGGGCGCGAAGTCGAAGGCAACAATCCGCACCCGGACATCCTCTATCCGAACTTCTGGCCGGATGAGGTCGCCGATTTCAAACGCTATGGCTATGGTCTTTACCATGCACTTGACGAACTGGGTATCCGCATTTTGCGCGCCCTGGCGCTTTACCTGGACCTCGATGAGCGCTGGTTCGATGACAAAGTGAATCTCGGAAATTCCATTCTGCGGCCGATTCACTATCCGCCGATCGTCGACCGGGAAACGCCGGCGGTTCGGGCCGCACAGCACGAAGACATCAATCTGATTACTTTGCTGCTGGGCTCTAACGAGGAAGGGCTTCAAATTCTGACGCGGGACGGCGAGTGGATACCGGTAACCACCATTCCCGGTACGGTGGTCGTCAACATCGGCGACATGCTGCAGCGACTGACAAACCATGTGTTTCCGTCGACCACGCACCGGGTGGTGAATCCGCCCGGAATGAAGGCGGATCAGCCGCGCTATTCCATCCCGTTCTTCCTGCACCCCAATCCGGATTTTCTGATTCAGTCACTGGATTCCTGTGTGACCGAAGACAATCCCAACCGCTATCCGCAGCCGATTCTGGCACATGACTACCTGGTCGAACGCCTTCGGGAGATCAAGCTGCTGGACGAAGGCTAGCGCGATAGCCGGTGCTGCCGGCTTCCGGTTTCATTGACGGACGTTAAGGTTTTGCTGCTGAATGGCGGCAAAACCGCTCTGTCCCGATTCTCAATTCACAACCGCACCGGTATGGCCTGTGGACCCGCCTGCGGCAATCACTTGCAAGCCTCTGTGCAAATCACTAGCATCACAGGTGCTCTCGCTAAAAAGAATAACCATGGACGAATCTTCGGGGCAGCAAAATCAGTTGTTTGACGCCGTCGATATTCTAAGGCGCATCCGCAACGGGGATACCGCAGCGGAAGGAGCGTTGGTGCGCCATTTCAGCCGCGGTTTGCTGCTGATGCTGGTCAATCGTTCCGGCGATACCGAACTCGCGGCGGATTTGCATCAGGAGACGTTCATCGTGGTACTCAATCGCCTGCGCAGCGACGGTATAGAGAACCCCGCTCAGATCAAGCCGTTTATCTGGGCAACCGCCAATAACCTGTTTATCAACGAATATCGCAAGCAGAAGCGGCGCAATACCTGGACCGATAGCGACCGGTTTAATTTCATGGAAGACAGCGGCGCGGACATACTCAGTCAGATGGAGTCGGAGCAGTCCGCCGATGTGGTTCGGGAGGCGTTGCAAAGCCTGCCGGTGGAACGAGATCGTGAGGTGCTGTACCGGTATTTCATCAGCGGAGAGGAGAAAACTCGCATTTGCAGCGACTTGGCGCTGGATCCTCATCACTTTGATCGCGTGGTTTATCGGGCAAAACAGCGGTTAAAACAGATACTTATGGTTCGTTTACAGTAGTTGACCTGATCCAAGGTGAGGGAATTCGGGCGTATATGACAGTTATAAGGCGACAAATTGATGCCTGATGATGTGGGAATCATGAAAATCAATAAAATGACAATTGAACAACTGATCCGGCAGGGGCTGGTCGAGCGCTATGTGCGAGGCGAGCTGGCGGGTCAGGACCAGCAGGATTTTGAGGAGTTCCTGCTGGACAGCCGTGAGCTGCAGGATGAAGTTTATTCGGCCCTGGTACTGAAACAGGGGTTGGAGAAACTCGGCCCTGCGGTTACCCGTCCCGATATACAGGACAACAAGCCCGGTTGGTGGCAGCGGCTATTGCCGGGCAGCCGCGCTACGGCCAGCGGGCCATCATGGGTGGCGGCCGGCGCGTTCGCAGCCGTTTCTGTATTGACCCTGGGGCTGCTGTTTTCCAGTAACCAGACCATCAACCGCCTGCAGGGCGAACTGGGTGAATTGCAAATGCCGCAGTCAGTCAGTTCGGTGGTCCTGCCGATGGTTCGTTCCGGTTTCGGTGGCGATTACGAGCCCATGGGAACCTTGCAGCGGACGGCCGATGGCGGTTGGATGGTGCTGAATCTGGAACTGAGCTTTCCCGAGCACGGCGAGTATGATGTTGAGATACTCACATTGCCTCAGGAACAATCGGCGCTTTGGATAAATGATTTAGAACCCGATCATAGAGACAATCTGGTTTTCGCATTGCACACCAGTAAAGTGCAGGCAGGTGATTACCTGGCGAGAGTGGTTTATCATGACGGCGAGGACCGAGAACAACTGATAGCAACTTATGCTTTTAGCGTCATGGAGGGTGTTGAAGAGTAGTCGGGAGTCTGTGGTGACTCCGATTCGACACGTTCGATTCGGGAGATTTTCAAATAGAAGGCTGGCCACTGTGGCCGGCCTTTTTTTATGTATCGCCGCGCAGGCGTCATTCTCGCAGGAAGCGATCGAGGTTTCTTCAGGGCTGGATCAGGAGTACGAGTGGCATTCGCCGCAGGAAGTGACTTTTCGAATCCGCCATTCCGGCACCGCTCCGCTGGTGGTGGCGGTACAAGAGCAAGGTTTCGATCTCAAACTCGTCACCAACGGCATCGCCGGGCTCGAATCGTCAATTGACTTAAGTGACACCACCATTGGTTGGGAGTATCTGGCTTTGACGCCGCAAGAAGCGAGTGATCAGAAGGTTACCGTTTCTTCTGCCCGTCCGACCAATTCACATGCTGCGTTCCGGTTGCGGATTCTTGAAGCGGACAACGCAGATTACTGGCACGCCCTGCGGGCAGTCACCGCCGGCGCGATCGACCTTGAAACCCTGGAGGACAAAAGCGCGATCAGCGGCATGTGTCGGGGTGCGGATACCGCATCGGAATACGCCTGGAAATCGGCGTGCCTGGGTCAGGCAGCAGCATTGCTGGCCGATGCAGGCGATCGGAATTTGTCCACATATATCATGTATTTGCTCGGCCAGCTCGAGTATCGCCAGCGGAATTCGGATAAGGCCAAGCAGTACTATCAACAGGCAATCAGTGCTGGGAGCGATGCCAGTGTGGGTGGGATTATGGCCAAGTCCGGCTATGCGGCAATCCACAAGGCCAAGGAAAGCTCACGCGATCTGGAGATATTTGAAGGCATTGATCGGGACCTGGAAACCCTGATCGCTGACGATCCCTCCAATATCGGGCTTCGTTATTACCGGCGAGACAATCGGACGGCGATATGTCTTCATATCCATCTGAAGAACCGCTTTGCCGAGGCGCTGGAATGCTACGAAAAGGTCATGGCGGCCACTCCTGAGGGGCAGGACCATTTACGCAATGAGCTGAGAAATAACAAAGCCGGCTTAATGTACCAGTCCGGCCAGGTCAGTGAGGCCGAAGCCGTTTGGCTAGGACTTCTGGCCGAAGGCGACAGGATTAACGACGAGCAGAGAGGTTTCTACCTGAACAACGCCGGACTGGCCAGTTGGCGGCAGCGAAAGCTAAGCGATGCGATTAATTGGTTTGAACAAGCCAGAGAAGTACGGCATCGAATACAAGATCATTACGAATACATGCGAAGCACCTACTTCTTGGCGCGAGTGTATTCGGATCTGAACCGGCCCGAAAAAGCCAATTTGTTGCTGGACGAAGTCGAAACGCTCGCGGAACAGCTGGACTCTCCCGTATGGAAGCACAGGGCGCTTTATCAAAAGGCTATATTGCGCAACTTTTTAGGTCATATTGAGGAGTCTTTGGCTTATTTTGAGAAAGCTCAGCAGGTGATTACAGATGAGCAGCTAGAGATATCCGATACTGATGGCAGACTGCTCCGCTGGGTAGAAGCGCTGCTCGCCGCCGGCCATTATGATCAGGCGCGAGAGTTGCTGGAGCGGACAACAGAAGAAGCTGAAGCTTATGATTTACGCACCTTTGCTTACCGGAGTTTGTTAAAAGGACGCATTGAGTTTCATCTAAACGACTATTTTTCCGCTACTGAGTCGTTTGACAAAGCATCAGAGCTGTTTAACCAAAGTGAAGATGGCTATTGGGCGGCTGTGGGTACCGCCTGGCTGGCCAGGGTTAATGCTTCATCCGGCAAATATGAACAAGCGATTAAGTTGGTGGAGCTGGCGATAAACCAGGCCGGAAACATACGATCTGAGCTTCTCCATCCTGACCTGAGGGCAGGTTACAGTGCACAGCAACGGCAGATATTCGAAGCCGCGGTAACGGTGAACCTGCAGGCCTGGCAGGAGACAAATGAACATCGGTATCTGCTGGCTGCTTTCGTTTTTGCAGAACAATCCAAAGCTCAGACTTTATTGGAAGAAACCAAGGAGAGAAAGCAACGGAAGAGTATTACCCGCTCGGTTTGGGAAAAACGGGAAAAACTCAGTGCCGCCTTAAACGGCGCCAGTATGTCACTACATACAAGTATCGGCCGGCGTCACGAGCCAGCGGTGATTGCAGAAATCAGCAAGAACTACTACCTGCTATTACGTGAGCTTGAGTCCTTTGATCGAGAACATGGCCTGGTTGTTAACGCCAGGAACTCGTCGGGCAAGCCGGATTTGCACTCGATTCAGTTAGACGGGTCGAAAGACGAGGTTGTCTTAAGTTATTTCCTACTAGGCGATAACCTGCTTAGATTTGAAAAGTCCGGCAACGGTTTATCTGTGGCGTCGATCCCAATTCAAGACGGCAAGCTGTCGTCTCGAAAATTATTGAAGTACCTGCGCAGGCCTGGAGGCTACCGCACCAGGGAATACCGGGAAGCACGGGATAGATTGAGCGACCTGCTTCTTCCTGCCGAGTTATTTAGCCAAAGCACGAAACAGTTGCGAATATCTGCGGATGGCTGGTTATGGTCTATTCCATACTCGGTTCTACAGCTCGAAACAGAAACAGATAATGAGAAAGAGTTGATAGATGAGTTTCGAATTGTCTATACGCCCAGCCTGTTCCTGTCGAATATATCAAAGACATCCAGGAACATCCGTGAATCGGCAAGACTGTCCGCAATAGTATTTGCGGACCCGATTTTCAGTCCATCGGATTCTCGCGTATCTGCCTCAACAGTAAATCCTGCAAGTAGCAGCCAAATGGGTCTCGGCCGCCTTCCCGGTACATTGAGGGAGGCAAACTGGATAGCTTCGATGGATGGGGTGGACGCGGAGCTTAAGTTAGGGTCCTTTGCTAACCGCAGTAACCTTTTACGGCTTAATGGGGAATCTCCGGATATTTTACATATCGCAACGCATGGGTTGTTTAGCCAGTCGGCTACAACCATTGGCGGTTTGGCTTTATCTCGGTTTAATGAGCAAGGCGCCGAATTGGATTGGTTTGTTTCTCCACAGGATATTCTGGGCCTGGACTTGCCGGCTGAGCTTGTCTTCATGAGTGCCTGCGATACGGCCAAAGGAGAGGAAATCAGGGGTGAGGGTGTCGTAGGTATAACTCGGGCATTTCAATATGCGGGGGCAGAAAATATTGTATCGAGTACCTGGAAAGTATCGGATAGGGGGACCTTGGCGTTCGTTAGCAGTTTTTATGAACGATATGTGAAATCGGGAGGGGATGCAGCGGCTGCTTTAGCCAACGCTGCCCGGGAAATGAAGCTCGATACACGATTTAAAGATCCGTACTACTGGTCAGGTTTCGCATTGCATGGAAGCGGTGTGAGGTTTTCTAAGGACAATACTTAATTGATGATAATGAAGGGAGGTCACGACAATGGCAATTGGTAAGAAGGCCGACATGAATATATACCCGGGAGATAGTGTGGAAGACTTTCTGGGTGTATGGCGAGTGGAAACAATCAATGATGGCAGTATTAATATTTCCGATACCTGGGCCCGGCAAGATCATCGAATAGCGCTATTCAGGTTTTATGACAGAGTGTGTATGTTTGGTGACGATGACTTCTCTTTTAATAGCTATGAGCAGTTCCACTTTGTATATGAAGGTGGTTATCTGGTTTCTAAGAACGTAACCCCGGGAGTTCAACTGCAGGTCGGTTTTTCAGACAAAGACAAGCAGAATATTTACTTCCAGTTTTCCGGCAAATCCGGAGCCAATTCACACAACTCTGGCAATGGCAACAGCAGTTGGGGCGGCGGTGGGGGCAGTGAACCCTAGCAGGCCTTTTGCTTTTGACTGGAACTATCTTCCGTACTAGCGATAAGGCGCAATATACACGGCGGTTTGGCTTTGGCGTTGGCTTATTATGTGAGAGAGAATCCGGTGGTTTGTCGGAAATATGTGATGTGGCGCTCCCGTGTGCCACCAGCGGTCCTTTAGGTATTGCCAGCGGTTTCTTGATCGAAACCAGATATCTAGTCACCGCCGGCCATGTAATAAGCGGCGGCGGCAGCCTGGGCGGTAGCCTGGAGGCTGAAGATGCCGCAGTAGTGTTTGGCTACTACGGCAGCGCTGCAAGCAACGATGACTACGGTCCGCGGTTTGGGGATACCTATGGTATTCGCCGGGTTATCCATGCTGAATACAGTCCGATGGCCGGTGATACCGTAGATTACTCTGTGGTCGAGTTGGAGCGACCGGTGCAAGGGTACCGGCCGTTTCCTGTCGCGCCGGCATCGTCGGCGGCACCCGGGTCGCCAATCTCGGTCTTCGGCCATCCCGCCGGTGATGCGCTGGTCCGTTTTGACGGGTATATGGCGAACAGCGACGCGGATAGCCCTTACCTGCGCGCAGCGCTGGCTTGTTTCGGTGGCTTGTCCGGTGCGCCGGTAGTAGATTCGGAAAACCGCCTGATCGGAATGCTGGCCGGTATCGAAGGGTTGGCCAGTCCGCGTGATAAATGGAATGAGCAGCGGCGGCTGCTAAATGCGCGTTGTCACTGCTCCACGCTGCCGTGGCCTGAACATCCCTGCGAATGCCCGGCCACCCGGATCACCGGTGCCGGTCATTTCGCACGCTGGGCCGAAACCTGAGAAATTATTCCAGGACTTTTAGCTGCCTGCCGATTTTCACGAAGGCGTCCACTGCTCTGTCCAGGTGCTCAGTATCGTGTGCTGCCGACACCTGGACGCGAATCCTGGCCTCGCCCTTGGGCACGACTGGATAGAAGAAGCCGATAACGTATATGCCTTCATCCAGCAAACGCCTGGCGAACTCCTGAGCCAGCGGCGCGTCGTACAGCATTACCGGGGTAATCGGGTGGCCGCCCGGTTTGATATCAAAGCCGGTGGCGGTCATTTTCTCCCGAAAGTACCGGGTGTTGCGTTCCAGTTTGTCGCGCAACCGGGTTGTGGACGACAGGATTTCGAACACTTTCAGGCTTGCACCGACAATGGCCGGCGCCACAGTGTTAGAAAACAGATAAGGACGGGAGCGCTGGCGCAGCAGTTCGATGATTGGCTTGCGGCCGGTGGTAAAACCGCCGGACGCTCCGCCTAAGGCCTTACCCAGCGTGGAAGTAAAGATATCGACCTTGTCCATGACCCCGTGCTGTTCGGCAGAACCGCGCCCGGTGGCGCCGACGAAACCGGTGGCATGGCTGTCATCCACCATTACCAGCGCGTCGTACTGTTCGGCCAGTTTGCAGATTCGGTCGAGCTTGGCCAGATAGCCGTCCATGGAGAACACGCCGTCGGTCGCGATCAGCCGGGTTCGGCAATGCTGTGTCTTCTGCAATGCCGATTCCAGCGCTTCCATGTCGCTGTTCGGGTACCGGTGCCGTTCGGCTTTGCACAGACGCACGCCATCGATGATGGACGCGTGATTCAGCGCATCGGAAATGATGGCGTCTTCCGGGCCCAGAAGAGTCTCGAACAAGCCGCCGTTCGCGTCAAAGCAGGAGGTGTATAGAATGGTGTCATCCGTTCCGAAAAAGCCGGATATGGTGTTCTCCAGTGCCTTGTGCAGCTCCTGGGTGCCACAGATAAACCGTACCGAGGCCAGTCCGAAGCCATACCGGTCCAGGGCGTCATGGGCGGCTCTGATCACTTCCGGATGATCGGCCAGGCCCAGATAGTTGTTGGCACAGAAATTCAGTACTTCGCGCCCGTTCGCGGCGATCTCCACCCGTTGAGGCGTAGTGATGACGCGCTCTTGCTTGTAGAGCCCGGCAGTGCGGATCTCGTCCAGGGTTTGGTTCAAACGGCTTAGATCAGTCATATTGTTTCCATCTATCGGTTTCAGGCGGCTTGCTGCAGTGATTGGTACAGCGGTAACGCGAAAATCACAGCGCCGGCCAGAAAAAATAATGCAAAGAGCTGCGAGGTCAGATCATTTTTCGGAAACCACAACCATTGCAGCAGCATGCGCAAAAACCAGAACAGTGCGCTGGCGCCCAGCAGCACGTGCCCAAGCTGCGACTGAACCAGGTCTTCGGCATGGAAAAAAAACACCCAGGCCATCAGGAAGAAAAAAAAGCTCAAACAGACATTCAGTGTTTGTACGATGCCCCGATTCACATTTGACAGCTTTCTTAACTCCCAGCGCCATCCGAATAAGCGCCAAAAGCCCAGATGGAACAGACCGAACAGCATGAAGTAGATGCCACCGAGCTTGATCCAATACAGCATATTCGCTTTCCCTAGCTTCTTATATTACCGCTCCAGTCACAGACGACCTTACCGCATTGACCGGAGGCCATTAGTTCGAATCCGTGTTCGAAATCCTCGATCGGAATTTCATGAGTGAGCACTTTTTCCAGCGGAAACCCGGTCAACAGCATCTGCGTCATCTTGTACCAGGTCTCATACATGCGGCGGCCGTATATACCATGCAACTGCAAACCTTTGAAGATGATCTGATCCCAATTGATACCGGTATTCTTCGGCAGCAATCCGAGCAGCGCGATCTTGCCGCCGTGGTACATGTTCTCCAGCATATCGTTAAAAGCGCCCGGGTGGCCTGACATTTCCAGGCCGATATCGAAACCGACCATGCCGAGCTCCCGCACTACATCGGATACCGATTCCTTGCTGACATTCACAACCCGCGTCGCGCCCATGGCCTTGGCCAGGCTCAGGCGGTAGTCATTCACGTCTGTGACCACGATACGCCGGCCTCCGACATGCCGGCAGATGCCGGCGGCAATGATGCCAATCGGTCCGGCGCCGGTAATTAGGACGTCTTCACCGACCAGGTCGAATTGCAGTGCGCAGTGCGCGGCATTGCCGAAAGGGTCGAAAAATGCCGCCAGCCGGGACGGAATATCGTCCGGTACCGGCCACAGGTTCTCCCACGGAACCACGACATATTCTGCGAAGCCACCGTCGCGATTCACGCCGATGCCGATCGTATTCGGACAAAGGTGGCGTTTCCCGGCCCTGCAGTTGCGGCATTTTCCGCAGTTAATATGACCTTCGGCGGAAACCCGCTGGCCGGCCTCATAGCCGGTGACCGCGCTGCCTACGGCCGCAATGTGGCCGACGAATTCGTGGCCGATAATCAGCGGTGTCCTGATAGTGCGTTGCGACCAGTCGTCCCATTTGTAGATATGCAAATCGGTGCCGCAAATCGCCGTTTTTTCCAGTTTAATCAGAACGTCGTTGGGTCCGGTCGTCGGAACCGGGACTTCCTGCATCCATAAGCCCGGTGCGGCTTCGCGCTTTACCAGCGCGCGCATAGTGTCGGCCATTGATTTGCCTCGATGGTGTGTTTGTCAGCCGTCGGCAGCCGCGGCAATTATAGTATAAAAGGTGTCGATTGGCCGCTTCTTCCCTGGCGGGAAACCGCAACCCATCGACGGCATTGGTTAAAACGATGATCTTCTGATCCTTCGGACCAACCAGATCATCGGATGACAGGCCGATCAATGTCCTCTTCGCTGTGCGAAAACCGCAACGACGCAATGGCGTTGGGTTGAACGCCGGCCTTCTGATCCTTCGGACCAACCCGGCCGGCGGGTGGCGGTGTCGATTGGCCGCTTCTTCCCTGGCGGGAAACCGCAACCCATCGATGGCGTCGGTTAAAACGATGATCTTCTGATCTTTCGGACCAACCAGATCATCGGGTGACAGGGCGATTAACGTCCTCTTGCCCGTGCGAAAATCACGCCTAGCGGATTCCTGAGCGGGCAAGGGGGTGGTCAGTGAATTTGTTAGCGCTAACGCATTAGCGGCCTGCCCTTGCTGCTGGCTATCCGTTCGACCAGGGTCGGCATCAGCGTTGCGGCGGTGTCTCTCAAAGACCAGTCGGCATGGCGGCTCAATGCTGTGGTTTGCGGATTGATTTCAATCAGCCGGGCACCGTTTTCCTGAGCCAGCCGCGGTATGGAAGCGGCTGGTTCGACCTCCGCCGAAGTACCGATACTGAGGCAGATATCGCACTGCTCCGCTGCCTGACACGAACGCGTCAGAATGGTTGCGTGCAGGGCTTCGCCGAACCAGACCACATCGGGCCGGTACAAGCCGCGCGGATGATGTGGAGACGGCGGCGGCTGGTCCTGATCGATGGCCGGGTCGTCAATGGGTCTGCCGGTGACACTGCATTTATTACGCAGAATATTGCCATGCAGCTCTATGACATCGCCGGACCCGGCGCGCTGATGCAGGCCGTCGACGTTCTGAGTTACCAGGGTAAAATCGGCATACAGTCGCTGCATGTCCTTCAATGCGGTGTGTGCGGGGTTCGGTTTGGCGTCTCGCACCAGTTGCCGCCGCCATTGGTACCATTGCCAGACGGTTTCGGGGTCGCGCAGAAATCCGTCTGCCGAGGCCAGGTCCTGTGGCTGAAACCGCGCCCAAAGACCGTGTCGGGCATCGCGAAAAGTGGGTATTCCGGACTCTGCCGACACGCCGGCGCCGGTCAGCACCAGAACCGATTCGGCGGCAGCCAGGCTGTCAATCATATCAGCGGGTAGCTGGATCATACGGCGTTCCATTTGGGCTTCAGAAGCCTTGGCACAACAGGCTCTCGGCGTGTATTCTAACCGGTTCGATTTAAGCTGATGCGTTCGAACGATGAGCGGCAAGTTATATATCAAAACACACGGCTGTCAGATGAACGAGTACGATTCCGATAAAATGGCGGATGTGCTCGCGGTTTCCCATGGCCTTGAACTGACCGATGACGAACGCGAGGCCGATGTCATCCTGATCAATACCTGCTCCATTCGGGAAAAAGCCCAGGAGAAAGTCTTCTCCCAGCTCGGGCGCTGGAAAACGCTGAAAAAAGACAACCCGCAACTGGTGATCGGCGTTGGCGGCTGTGTCGCCAGCCAGGAAGGCAAAGGTATCGTTCAGCGGGCACCGTATGTGGATATGGTGTTCGGACCGCAGACATTGCATCGCCTGCCGGTATTGCTCGATCAAGTACGCCGTGGCGGCGAGTCCCGCATAGATATCTCGTTTCCTGAAATCGAGAAGTTCGATCATCTCCCGGCACCGGGTGCGCGCGGGCCCGGTGCGTTTGTGTCTGTTATGGAGGGATGCAGCAAATATTGCACGTTCTGCGTCGTTCCCTATACCCGCGGCGAGGAAGTCAGCCGTCCGTTTGACGATATCATTGCGGAATGCGTGCAGCTGGCCGGGCAGGGCGTTCGGGAGATCAACCTGCTGGGGCAGAATGTGAACGCCTACCGCGGAGCGATGCTGGACGACACCGGCGGGAACGCCGGTACGGCTGATCTGGCGCTGCTGATTCACTATGTGGCAGCTGTCGACGGTATCGAACGCGTTCGTTTCACCACGTCCCACCCGGTAGAGTTCGGCGACAGTCTGATCAACGCCTTTGGCGAAGTTCCCGAGCTCGCGAACTATCTCCATTTGCCGGTGCAGTCCGGGTCGGACCGTGTGCTCGCGATGATGAAGCGCGGACATACGGTACTGGAATACAAGCAGAAAATTCGCCGCCTGAGGGAACGGCGGCCCGATATCAGCCTCTCATCCGATTTCATCGTCGGTTTTCCCGGCGAAACGGACAAAGATTTCGATGACACGATGAAACTGATCGAGGAAATCGGCTTCGATCAGAGCTTCAGCTTTATCTACTCGGCCCGGCCCGGAACTCCGGCATCGAACTATCCCGATGAGGTGCCGATGGCAGTCAAAAAGGAACGCCTTGCAGCGCTGCAGGCGCGAATCAATGAAATGGCAGCCGAAATCAGCCGCAGCATGGTCGGCAGCGTACAGCGGGTACTGGTCGAAGGCCCGAGCAAGAAGGACCCGAACCAGCTCGCCGGCCGCACCGAAAACAACCGGGTAGTCAACTTCGACGGCCCGCCCCGACTGATCGGACATTTCGCGGATGTCACGGTTACCGAAGCCCTGAGTCATTCGCTTCGCGGCCGGGTGCGGCTTGCCGATGACGTCGCTGCGGCCTGAATCGACACAAGATGCGCTGCCTGCGGTATGTCTGAACCACTGACCTTTGAACTCGAACCTGCTGACACCGTTCGCCTGGCCAACCTATGCGGCCAGTTTGATCAGCACCTGCAACAGATTGAAAAACGCCTGGGCGTCAGCATCTTTTGCCGCGGCCAGGTTTTCTCCGTCGAAGGCGAAAAGGACCGCGTGCGTGCAACCGGCCGACTGCTGAAACGGCTTTACCGTTTATCGGAAGAGGAAGTGCTGACGCCGGAGATCGTCAATCTGCATTTACAGGATTCCGGCGTCGATGAATTGGCCACCGGTGAGTCCGATGAAACCGATCAGGTGAGTATTGGCACGAAGCGCGGCACCATTCGCGGTCGCGGGCCGAATCAGCGGCATTACTTGAATGCGATTACTCAGCATGCCATCAATTTCGGCGTCGGTCCGGCCGGTACCGGCAAGACCTTTCTGGCCGTTGCCTGCGCCGTAGATGCGTTGCAGCGCGATGTTGTACAGCGCATCGTGCTGGTCCGCCCGGCGGTCGAGGCCGGTGAACGCCTGGGATTTCTACCCGGTGATATGGCGCAGAAGGTGGATCCGTATCTGCGTCCGTTATACGACGCGCTGTATGAGATGCTCGGTTTGGACCGGGTCGGCAAGCTGATTGAGCGCAATGTGATCGAGGTCGCACCGCTGGCTTTCATGCGGGGCCGCACCTTGAACGATGCGTTCGTGATTCTGGATGAGGCCCAGAACACCACACCGGAGCAGATGAAGATGTTCTTAACGCGCATCGGCTTCGGCTCTACCGCTGTGGTGACCGGCGATATCACGCAGATTGACCTGCCGCCGCGGCAGCAGTCCGGCCTGAAACAGGCACTGAAAATCCTGAGCGATGTCGACGGTGTCAGCTTTACCTTTTTCTCGTCGCGCGATGTGGTCCGCCATCCGATGGTGCAGCGTATCGTCGAAGCCTACGATCAGGCTGACGATCAGTGATGGAGCTGTGCATTCAGCGTGTGCTCGGCGACGATCAGGCGGGCAGCGCGTTGTCTGCCGATCTGCCGAGCGACCGACAATTTCAGCAATGGGTCGGTGCGGCGCTGGACGGGCGTTCGGCGGAATTGACCATCCGCATCGTTGCCGAGACGGAGGCGCGACGCCTCAACCGCCAGTACCGGAATAAGGACTATGCCACCAACGTACTGTCTTTTCCGGCCGAACTGCCGGCGGAAATCGGCAGCCGGTTTATCGGCGATATCGTGATCTGCGCACCGGTGGTCGCAGCCGAAGCCGGGCGGCAGCGCAAACCGCCGCTGGAACACTGGGCGCATTTGACCGTCCACGGCGTTCTGCACCTGCTGGGTTACGACCATCTGGACGATACGCAGGCGGAAGTGATGGAAGACCTGGAGCGCCGGCTGCTGGCCGGTTTCGGTATCGACGACCCTTACCGCTGAGTTTGTTCCGGCGGATGAAAAACCGCGTCATTTCTGATTAAATTGGTATTGGGGCGGATTGGCCCTATATACAGCCCGCGCATATGCGTGGCGATTAATCACCAATATGAACGACGACGACTCGAGTAGTAACGGTTCTGGAAAGTCATGGCTGGACAAACTGGGTAAGGCGTTTTCCAGCGAGCCCCGGGACCGAGATGATCTAAAAGCACTACTTACCAACGCCCAGGAGCGCGGCCTGCTCGATCCGGAAGTGCTGGCCATGATGGAGGGGGCGCTGTCGGTCTCCGAAATGCAGGTACGCGATGTGATGGTGCCCCGTGCGCAGATGGTCGTCGTCCCGAAAGATGCTACGCTGGAGCAATTTCTGCCGCAGATTCTCGAATCCGGCCATTCCCGCTTTCCGGTGATCGGCGAAGACCGGGATGAAGTGGAAGGCGTTCTGCTGGCAAAGGATCTGCTGCGCTATTTTGCCGAACCGGCCAAACCCTTCGAACTGACTGCGGTAATGCGGCCTGCGGTGGCCATACCCGAAAGCCGTCGGCTGAATATGTTGTTGCGCGATTTTCGCGCCAGCCGCAACCATATGGCCATCGTCGTTGATGAATACGGCGGTGTTGCGGGCCTGGTGACTATCGAGGACGTGCTGGAAGAAATTGTCGGCGATATCGACGACGAACACGACGTCGAAGAGGGTGCCAATATCAATCACTTTGCCGAGGGCCGCTACATGGTTCAGGCGCTGACGCCGGTGGAAGAGTTCAACGAGACTTTCGAATGCGACTTTTCGGACGAAGACTACGACACCATCGGCGGTCTGGTGGTTGCCGAATTCGGACGGTTGCCCAGCGACGGCGAAACGGTGTCCATCAACCGTTTCGAATTCGAAGTCGTCAAATCGGATAATCGCCGCCTGCACTTGCTCGAAGTGCGGCTGGCCTAATGTGCTTCGGACTGCGCTGACCAGGCCCGGCGCCTGCCGCTATGCGCTGGCACTGGTAATCGGTATTGCCGTATCGCTGCCGTGGTGGCCGGTAAACGCTCAGCAGATGCCGCCGGCGCTGGATCGGCCCGAGGCGTGGCTGGTGACCTATGGGCCGGGAGCGATTTACTGGCAGCGTTTCGGCCACAATGCGATCTGGATACGCGACCCGCAACGGCAAATCGACCATCTGTTTAATTTCGGCTACTTCGATTTCGACCAGGCCAATTTCATCGGCCGCTTCATTCACGGCAAGATGCTGTATTTTGCAATCGCCCGCAGCCCCGAGGAAGAATTTCTCGAATACCGGCAGGCAGGGCGGTCGATTACCGCCCAGCGCCTGGATTTGAACGACGCGCAGATTCGGCGCATGGAAGACTATTTGATTCGCGAGGTACAGCCGGAAAACCGCAATTACCGCTATGACTATTTCCTGTCCAATTGTTCAACCCGCGTTCGGGACGTGCTGGATCTGGCGCTGGACGGTGGGCTGAAAGCACAGTGGTCCGAACACCCGGCGCGGCGGAATTTTCGCGAGCATGTAAACCGGGTGACCGCCGTTGACCCCGGACTGTATCTGGGCCTGTCTATCGGTCTGGGTTCGCCGACCGACCGGAAAATCAGCCGCTGGCAGGAGAGTTTTCTGCCGGAAGTTCTGCAAAGCCTGGTTGACGAGTCCGTGAATTCGCTCGCCGGTGGCCCGCTGGTACTGGAGCGCCGGGAGCTGTTGGCAGGCGCCAATACCGTTGAGGTTTCCGTGTGGTCCAGCGCGCTGCGGTATATTCTTTGGGGTTTGGTGCCGACCATGCTGCTGTCGTTGATCGGAATGCTGGCTTGGCGACAAGGCCGGGGTGCACAGTGGCTGTGCCTGCCGGCGGTGATCTGGAGCCTGCTGGCCGGATCAACGGGGTTGGTATTGGCCTATCTATGGGGTTTTACCGACCACCAGGCGGCTTATCGGAATTGGAATCTATGGATACTAAACCCGTTGCTGCTGCTGGTTGCCGCAGCGCTGCTGTTTCGGCCATCCGGGCGGGTTGCCGGCTGGGCGATGTCACTGCTTATACTGGGCTGGGCCGTTGCCGCGATTCAATTGCTGCCGGTCTGGCATCAGCAAGACAATCTCGCGGCAGTTGCATTAACCGCGGCGCCGGTGCTATTAAGCGCTATGCTGTTGGCTGTCTATCGGCGAACTGCGCGCAACCGGAGTGCGGGTAACAAGGGTTGAAGGGTAACGGGCTTGTGACTTCAGTCACTGTCTGTTGTCAAAACTGAGGTTCAAAATAGCGAATGAATCGATTAGATTTTAGGTTATGGCGCAATCGTTAAAGGAAAATCTCCGCTCCTGGTTCTTTTTCGGGCTGATCATCCTGGCCGTGTTTGCTGCACGCTCGGTGATCGCGGACTGGAATCCGGTGCCGACCGGGTCGATGAAGCCGACCATCTTGGAAGGCGATGTAATTATCGTGCACCGGGCGGCCTATGATTTGAAGATTCCGTTTACCACCAGGCATCTGGCCGAATGGGGCCATCCGCAACGCGGCGATATCGTTGTATTTCGCAGCCCCGAAGACGGAACCCGTCTGGTCAAGCGGGTAATCGGCACTCCCGGCGACCGCATTCGGCTGTCGGGCGACCGGTTGTGGGTGAACGGTGAGTTGCTGCCGACCGAACCGGTCAGCGCCGAAGCCTGGTCCGGTCTGCCGGTGGACGATCAGTCCAGCCACCGCGGCGCTATCGAGGAAATC
The DNA here is from genome assembly GCA_028289465.1 of Lysobacterales bacterium. Lineage (GTDB taxonomy): Bacteria > Pseudomonadota > Gammaproteobacteria > Xanthomonadales > SZUA-36 > JANQPM01. The sequence goes on from JANQPM010000039.1 coordinate 22,120, forward strand.
AACGGCCAGCAACATGCCATTCTGCTGGACGGGCGCTACCCCTTACCGTACCGCGGCAGCTTCACCATTCCCGACGGGCAATATTTCATGATGGGCGATCATCGCAATAACAGTCGGGACTCCAGGGTTTTCGGTCTGGTTGAGCGGCATTTGATCCTCGGTCGCGCGAGCAGAGTATTGGTATCGGTGGATACCGGCCAACGCTGGAAGCCGCGCTGGCACCGGTTTTTCGGATCGCTGGACGCGATGGCGCTGAGTTCCGTCGAACCGGAGACTTAGTCAGACTTCATCGGTGAACCGGCAGACGATCCTGGTTCAATACTTCCATCCGCACCCGGTCTCGATCGAAATGCACGATGTAGCTGCGATTGTAGACAGACTCGTCCATCGGTTCGGCCGGCTGACCCGATAACAGGCTTGCCAGCGCCGGTGTGGTATTGCTGTGACCGATCACCACGGCATGCTGCCGCCGGGCGACCAGGCGTTCGGCCAACAACTCTAGCCGCTGCAGGTCGTATAGCGACAGGTCCAGGCCATGCGTTTCGGCGATTGGTGCAGCGGTATCGCGCGTACGGCGGTAGTCGCTGCTGTAGACCGCATCAATGGACCTGGAGGCCAGCCAGCCGCGCAGCCTTTCGACCCGCGCCAGCCCGGCCGCCGACAATTCGGGATCCGGGCCGCCTGTTTGCTTTTCCGCATGCCGAATCAGGTAAATCTGAAACTCATCCGGCGCATTCAGCGACTGGCAGGCTACGCCCAGCATTGCGGCCGCCGCGATGCACAGGGTCTTCCAATATCTCATTCGCCCAGCTCTGCCAGCAGTTGTGCTTGCTGTTCCTGGATCAGCGGATCGATGACCTCGTCCAGCGCCCCTTCCAGAATATCGCCCAGTTTATACAGCGTTAAATTAATTCGGTGGTCGGTGACCCGGCCTTGCGGGTAGTTGTAGGTCCGAATACGCTGCGAGCGGTCGCCGCTGCCGACCTGCAGGCGCCGGGATTCTGCCTGGGCCGCGGCCTGCTGCGCACGCTCCTGTTCCAGCAGCCGGGCCTGCAGCAGCGACAGTGCGCGGGCTTTGTTTTTGTGTTGCGATCGCTCGTCCTGGCACTCAACCACGATGCCGGACGGCATGTGGGTGATTCGAATGGCGGAGTCGGTGGTGTTCACATGCTGGCCGCCGGCCCCGGAAGCGCGGTAGGTATCAATTCTCAGGTCGGCGGTATTGACGTCGATCGCATCGACTTCCTGCAGTTCTGGCAGCACTGCCACCGTGCAGGCCGAGGTATGAATACGGCCTTGCGACTCGGTTTCCGGAACCCGCTGCACGCGGTGCGTGCCGGACTCGAATTTCAGCCTGGCATAGGCGCCCTGGCCAACGACCCGGGAAATGATTTCCTTGTACCCGCCATGCTCTCCGAGGCTCGCGCTGAGGATTTCGATCTGCCACCCTCTCCGTTCCGCGTAGCGGTGATACATCCGAAACAGATCGCCGGCAAACAGCGCCGCCTCGTCGCCGCCCGTACCGGCACGGATTTCCAGAAAGATGTTGTTATCGTCATCCGGGTCTTGCGGCAGCAGCAGTATTTGCAATTGCTGCTCCCAGGTGGCGAGGTTTTCCTGTGCGACAGCGATCTCTTCGCTGGCCATGGTGCGAAGCTCGGGGTCGCCTTCCTCCAACAGTTCCTGCGCTTCGGCCAGTGCCGTATCCGCCTGCTGCCAATCTTTGAAGGTCTTTACAATCGGGTCGATCTGGGTGTATTCGCGGGACAGATCCCGAAACCGGTTCTGGTCGGCCATGACCTCGGGCTCGGCCAGCAACAGTGCGATTTCCTGAAGCCGGACTTCAATTTGTTGCAAACGCGTGAGGATCGATGCTTTCATTCTTCTTCGCTTTCCGGTTTCGCCACTATACCCAACTCCGGCGGATTGTCGTCGTTATCGAGCGCCTGCGTAAACAGGTGTTCTGCCGCGTCCAGCATGGCCATATGGCCGCGTTCAGCCGCTTCCCGAATACGTACGGTCGGCGTATGCAGCATTTTGTTGGTCAGCTTTCTGGTCAGGCGTTCGATGACCGCGGCCGGATCCTCGCCCCGCTGGATCGCACCGACCGCCTGGCGGGTCAGCGAGAAGCCGGCCTCTTCGGCTTCTTGTTTAATTCTGCGAATATGTTCCGCTGCGCTCAGGCCGCGCCACCAGCGGATAAATTCGGCCGCAGATTGCTGTACAGCGGATTCCGCCTCGCCCGCCGCCCTCTGTCGGGCGGCACGGTTGGATTCCGCCACCTGCTGCAGGTCGTCAATGCTGTAAAGATACACACCGTCCAGCGCCCCGCCGCCCGGATCCACGTCCCGCGGCAACGCGATATCGACGATGAAAATCGGCCGGTGGCGGCGTCGCTTTATCGCCGCTTTCAACATCGGTTTGTCGATCACAAAATGATTAGCGGCAGTGGAAGAAAAGACAATGTCCGCGTTGGACAGCCGGTCCGGCAGCGTATCCAGGGTGATTGCTTCGCCGCGGTACTCCCGGGCCAGCGCGTAGGCCTTGTCAAAGCTGCGATTGGCGATCAGCAGCCGATGAATGCCATGCTGCTGCAAATGCCGCAGGCAAAGCGCGATCATCTCGCCGGCGCCGATCAGCAGTACCGTCTTTTGCTGCAGCTCGCCGAAAATCTGTCTGGCCAGCAGAATCGCGGTCGACGGGACCGATACCGGGTTTTTGCCGATTGCCGTCGTGCTGCGAATCGACTTGCTGGCGGCGAACACCTGCTGAAACAACCGATCCAGCAGGCGGCCCAGTGTCCCGGCCGCGCTCGCCTGTTCGTAGGCTGATTTCACTTGTCCGAGGATTTGCGGCTCGCCCAGTACCAGTGAATCCAGACCCGAGGCGACCCGGATCAAATGCGCAGCGGCCTCTTCCCCCCACAATTCATAGCCGTGCTGACGCAATGCACCGCGATTCGCAGCGAAGCCCCGGTCGGCCCACTGATGCAGGGTAGAGGTATCCGCCTCGTCCAGATGGCAAATAAATTCCGTCCGGTTGCAGGTCGACAGCAGTGCCGCCTCGCGGACGGTCGGCAGGCCGGCCAGGTCCTGCAGGATGGGGTCGGCCCGATCGACGCCGACGGCAAACCGTTCGCGCACGGCAATCGGAGCAGTTCGGTGATTTAATCCCAAAATCAGCAGGGGCATCGGCAAACGGTTGGTCAGCAGTCGCAAAATCGTCCTGATTCTGCGGGTGGGTATCGAGAATATCAAGTGAAGCTGCCGCCGGGGTCGTCAAATGGCTTTGGACCCCGGCCTGTTATTGGCGGCCGTCTTTCGATGCCGGCTGCACGGAGGCAATGGCAGGAATTGCAGAACGCCAACGGAACCGCGTATGCTTGTTTTGATCCAATGCACGTATCGCAGGGGTTTGCGGAATTGGCGAGATCAGTTTGGAGATTCATGTGAAAACAGGGCCATCAGGGCTAATCTCAGGATTAACCACGGTATTGATGTGGTGTTGGCTGGCCGGCTGCGCGGGGCCACGGGACCTCGTGATTGCCGAGGATCAGCCACCGCAAACACCCGATTCGTCAACGGTTCCGGCTGAAACGCCGGCCGAGGCCGATCGTTCCGACCTGCCGCCGACCGATCCCGAGGTACTGTATAACGTCCTTGCCGGCGAGTTGCTGGGCCGTGACGGACAGGTGATGGAAGCCATCAATCACTACCTCGAAGCAGCCTTCAACTCGGACGACCCGGAAGTCGCCAAGCGGGTAACCCAGCTCGCAATGCGGGCCAACAGCTGGCAGCAGGCGGTGATGGGTGCGGATCGCTGGACGGTGCTGGCACCGCAAGACCCGGATGCGTGGCGCGCATCGGTCATCGCCGGTCTGCAGGTCGGCGATTTCGCCGGCGCCACGGACGATGCCAGCGCATTATATGAGTTGCTGTCCGAACAACCGGGCGAGGCCTGGCGTCAGTTGGCGGAGTTGCTGGCGCGCAGCCCCAGCTCCGAAAACGCCACCGATATGCTGCACGAGCTGATCGAGAAGCACGGCGACGTTGACGATGCCGATGCTTTGCTGGCTCAAAGCCAGCTGGCGGTCCGTCTGGGCGATGCCGACCTGGCTACCGATCTGGCCCGACAGGCGATCGAAAAATCGCCTCAGCGCGCCGACCTGTTGATCTGGGCCGGGCAACTGGCGTTGAACGACGACGACCGGGAAGCTGCACTCGGGTTTTATCGCAGCGCCTACGAACTGGATACTTCGGCACGCGATATCGCGCTGGCCTATGCGGAATTACTGCATCGCACCGATCAGACACTTCAGGCTCAGGCAGTGCTCGCGCAACTGCCCGAATCGGCACCGGTGGTCTTTACCCGGGTCGTCTATTCGCTGGATGCCGGCCTTGACGAGGGTGCTGCGGCTTTGTTCGAGCGGCTGAAGCAGCTCGATGACGAGGATCCGAGTAACCATGCCTATCTGACCGCTCAGGCTGCCGAGCTACTGGGTAGACCTGAAGAGGCCATCGGCTGGTACCAGCAAGTCGAGGAAGGCGAGCGCTGGATGAACTCCCGGCTGCGACGGGCCATCCTGCTGGCAGATGCTGAAGGCATCGAAGCGGCACGTGATGCGTTGAGTGAATTGAAGACGGACAGCAGAGCGTCGGTGGTCGAGCAGGGGTATTTGGCCGAAAGCCAGCTATTTCAGCGCCACGGCGATCTGGTCGCAGCAACCGAAGCATTGACGCTCGGCCTGACCAAGGTCGGTCAATCTGCGCCGCTGCGCTACGCCAGGGGCCTGGTGCTGGCGGCCAGAAAGGAAGTCGAACTGGCCGAAGAAGATTTCATCAGCATCCTGAATCAGGAACCGGATAATGCCGATACGCTGAACGCGTACGGTTACACGCTGGCCGATCTGACCGATCGGCACGAGGAAGCACTGAACTACATTCAAAGAGCGCTGGTGCTGAAGCCGAACGATCCGGCGATTATCGACTCCATGGGCTGGGTGCTGTACCGGCTGGGGCGCCTGGACGAAGCCCGCCGATATCTGGAGCAGGCCCTGTCAATGGCCGACAATGCAGAGATTGCAGCGCATCTGGGCGAAGTGCTATGGAAGCAGGGCGAGCAGGACAGTGCGCTGGAAGTGTTCCGCACGGCCCATGAGAGCGACCCCGAGCACCCGGTGCTGACAGAAACCATCAAACGCTTGAATGTTCCCTTGTGAGTAGTGGGCCGGGCTGGCTGCGGCTGCTAATTTCGGCCGTTCTGGCATCATTGATTCTGTCAGCCTGCGCGACCAGACCCGCGTTGATTTCGTCCAGTGCCGGCGATCAGCGAGCATTCGCACGCGCGGCAGCGCTGGAACGCTTCTCGGGCTGGTCGCTCAGCGGCAGGGTGGCACTGTCGGATGGCCGGGACGGCGGCAGCGGCCGTCTAAGCTGGGAGCAGCACGGAGAATCCGCCGAGTTGAATTTCCGGGCCGCGCTGGGCCGTGGTGCGTGGCGGCTGAAGATGGCACCGAATACCGCATTGCTGGAGACCGGCGACGGTCAACGGTTTCAATCCCCGTCTGTCGGCTACCTGGTCGAACGGTATGTCGGCTGGCCGGTACCGGTGGACTCGCTGTCGTACTGGATCAGGGGACTGCCGGCACCGGACCGGGCCGCGCAGGTGGACTGGCATCAGGATGGTCTGCCTGCCGTGCTGAAGCAAGCCGGCTGGGAGGTGGTTTTCGAGCGCTGGGATCGTAGTTCGGAACCGGCGATGCCGACCAAGCTGGTTGCGCGCCGTGATGACTACCGGGTGAAATTGCTGATTCGCAGCTGGGCCCTGAAATAGTAGGCGCAATAACCCGGAATCAGAGCGTAGCGATCGTGGAAGCGGTTGTGTATCAGGCCATCGGGTTCAAGGGAGCCGCAGGCAACCCGCCGGAGCGGGCGCTGTGAAGCATGGCTTCTTGCGCGTTGCGCAAACCGCCAGACTTCCCCTGGCTTGCTCTCCCGGTGGGGTGAGCGAGCAACGCGAGCGATACCAGAGGGCGAGCGGCACCAGAGGGGTCGTGCGTTAGTTCCACGTCGTAACCCCGGCTGGACAGTCTGGCGGTTTTCCGAAAGGAAAGAAGCTAGACTGGGAAGCCGTTAGGGTGTGCGGTTGCGGTTTTCGTCTGCACGCGCTTAACGGCTGCGCCAGAAGGCTTCTTCACTGTCGTGAAACCGCAGTGCAGGTGACTTGGCTGGCGGTTTTTGCCAACGGCAAAGAAGCCGGCCAGCAGGCACCGTTAAGCACGTCTGGTTTCGCCTACACGCGCTTAACGGTTCCGTCAGAAGGCTTCTTCGCTTAGCGAAACCGCCGTCTGACTTCACCTGCGCTACGAAAGAAGCGGG
>JANQPM010000040.1 GCA_028289465.1 Lysobacterales bacterium
CCCGCTTCTTTCGTAGCGCAGGTGAAGTCAGACGGCGGTTTCGCTAAGCGAAGAAGCCTCCTGACGGAGCCGTTAAGCGCGTGCGGACGAAAACCGCAACCGCACACCCTAACGGCTTCCCAGTCTAGCTTCTTTCCTTCGGAAAACCGCCAGACTGTCCAGCCGGGGCTACGGCGTAGAACGAAGGCGCGACCCCTCTGGTATCGCCCGCATTGCTCGCTCACCCCACCGGGAGAGCAAGCCAGTGAAGGCATGGCGGTTTGCGCAACGCGCAAGAAGCCATGCTTCACCGCGCCCGCTCCGGCAGGTCGCCTGTGGCTCCACTGCCGACCCATTTTATCGTAAACCACGGCCCGCAGTGACCGTTGGACAGGCCCGCACTGAAAGAACACCGCTGCGGTTAATCCATACCGATCAACGGCAATTTGCAAGTGGCGGCGATACCGCCGCCCTCGCGATTAAACAATTGAAACGTACCACCATGCAGTTCAACCACTTCGCGGCACAGCGGCAGGCCCAGACCGGAACCGGCGCGCTTGGTGGAATAGAAAGGCAGCAGCGCCAGTTCCATCTGATCGGCGCTCATTCCGGGGCCACGGTCCTCCACCGCGATCAGCGAATACGACTGATCCTGAATCACCCGCAGACAGACGGCTTCCACCGCGGACCCCGATTCATGCGCGTTTTTGACCAGATTGATCAGCACCTGCTCCATCAGTACCGGATCGAAGCTGCCGGAGCGCTCCGGCAGTTCGCCGACCAGGCTGAACCGGCACAGCTTCTGCAGTCCGGCCAGAAAAGATGGCCAATTCACCGCGACCACTTTCGGTTTCGGCAGTCGTGCGAAACGGGCGTACTGCTCGATGAACTGGTGCAGATGTTCAGTGCGGTTGCCGATGCTGGCGAAAATCTCATCCAGTTTTTCCACACTGCGGCCGCTGGATACGATCATCCGCGCCGAACGGGTCAGCGAGGCAATCGGCGCCAGCGAATTATTCAATTCGTGGCTGATCACGCGAATGACCTTTTTCCAGGTTTCCACCTCCTGGCGCGCAATTTCCCGTGTCAGTTGCTTGAACAGAAAAAGATGATGTATCTGGGCGTTCAGATTGAAGCGTCTGAACGTCATATGAAACACTTCCGGCTGCCGGTCGCTGTCCAGCGTAAACAGTCCGTCTTCTTGGCCGGCAATCACCTGAGACAGTACCTGCGACCGATTGACTGCCAGCGCAGACAGGCGTGCGCCTTCGAGCTTTTCCTGCTGATCGAGAAATTCACGGGCGACGCGGTTGCTGAACACGATCACGTCGTTCAGATTGGTGATGATTACGGCCACCGAACTGCTTTGAATCACAGTGTCCAGCAGCAATTCGCGCTGAAACAGATCAAAGCGTTCTTTGCGCAGGGTACCCGCCAGGTCGTTGTACACCGTTACCAGCGCACCGAGTTCGTCGTCACGGTTGTTGGCAATGCTGACGCTGTAGTCATGATCGCGAAAGCTGGCAACGCCGCTGCTGAGCGCCTTTAAGGTATCGTTAATCGGGCGAAAAAAGCCCTTGACCAAAGAGATCGCAGCCACCAAGGCGAAGATTGATGCCAGCGGAATCACGATCAGCCAAACGTCCCAGATATGGGTCAGCCATACCGCAAAACACACCGCGGCAATAATCACCGCCGCCAGCAGGAAAATAAAACGACCTTGCAGGGAGTATTTCACGCCTTCGTTCTTCGGCAAGCCGCCTGGCATTGTGCCTGATGAGATTGACCGGCGCCAGAACGCGGTTTTCCGTCAAGAACGGATATCAAATTTGGCCATCCGGCGGTATAGTGCCTGGCGGCTTAAACCCAGGTGACGCGCCGCGCGCGAGACATTGCCGTCCATTTGTTCGAGCACATCCCGGATTTCCCGTTCACCGGGCTCGTCCGTTTCCATCGGATCGCCGGCGGGCTCTGCCAGGCCGGGACCGGAACGGCCGGGCAGGCCCAGATCGGCCGGCGCGACCCTGTTGTTTTTGCACAGCAGGGTCGCCCGCTGGATTATGTTTTTCAATTCCCGGACATTGCCCGGCCACGGATGCTGCAACAGCGATTCTTCGGCCGCCGCCGTCAGCCGCGCGGTTTCGCCGAGGAAATGGTATGCCAGCGGCAGAATATCGTCGCGTCGCTGACTTAGCGGCGGCAGACGAATCTCAATCACGTTCAGGCGGTAATACAGGTCTTCGCGGAACTCCCCGTCGGCAATCGCCCGGGTCAGATCGCTGTTGGTCGCGCTGATCACTCTGACATCCGCCGAACGCGTTGCCGAACTGCCGAGGCGCTCGTATTCGCCGGTCTGCAGCACCCGCAGCAGCTTCATCTGTCCTTCGGCGGACAAGTTACCGATTTCATCCAGAAACAGCGTGCCGCCGTCAGCCGCCTCAAAACGCCCGCGGCGGACTTTGCTGGCACCGGTATACGCACCGGGCTCGGCACCGAACAGTTCGGCCTCCATCAGGTCGTTCGGCAGCGCGCCGACATTCAGCGTGACGAACGGCGCATCCCTGCGGTTGGAATTGGCCTGAATAATCTGCGCGACAACGTCCTTGCCGGTGCCGTTGGGTCCGGTAATCAGGATCGATACGTCGGCCGGCGCAACCTGGGTGGCCAAACTCAATACCTGGTGCATCGCATCGCTGGCATAGACCGCGCCGCATAAATCGTATTCGGCGGCGAGCCGGCGGTGCGCCTGCATCCGCTGCCGGCTCATATCGCGCTGCCGGCGCTGCAATTCGCGCAGCTCCAGCAGGTTGGTCACCGTGGCGACCAGTTTCTGGTCGTCCCAGGGCTTACTCAAATAGTCGGCAGCACCGGCCTTGACCAGATCAACCGCCGTTTCCAGATCGGCCCAGGCGGTTAGCAAAATAACCGGCAGGTCCGGGTCGCGGTCGCGGATTTGATGGAATAGCTGTACGCCTTCCCGGCCGGAGGTCGTATCCTGGTCGAAGTTCATGTCCTGTATGACCAGATCGTAGACGCCTCGGCCGATCGCGGCGAGCCCGTCTTCCGGACCGGCCGCATGATCGGCCTGGATATCGTGCAGGCCAAGCTGCACTTCCAGTGCTTTCGCGACATCCGAATTGTCGTCAATAATCAGTACACGTTGCACGCCGGCACCCCGGTTTGAGTCATATGCAGGACAAATCGGGCGCGGCGCCCGGTATCTGTCCCGCCAGTAGTATTCTAAACGCTGCGGGTAGCCAGTGCCGGGGGAATACCGGCCGCCCTGCGGGCCGGTGCAAGCACCGCGAGCTGACCAAGCAGCCACAGAAAGACCATCCCGACAGGAATGTAGTACCACTCGATCTTGCCGGTTTGGAAATGCGTATCCAGCAGGTAGTTCAGCACCAGCGACAACGCAACGCCCAAGATCAGCCCGATAGTGGTAATCACCCAGTTCTCAACCATGAAATAACGCAGGATGTCGATTTTTCTTGCACCCAGTGCACGGCGCGTGCCGATCTGCTTGCGGCGCTGATTGACACTGAACCAGGCCAGTCCAACAATGCCGAGCGCGGTAATAAAAATCAGCAGACCGATCACTCCCGACAGCAATTTAACCATCGCGATATCGCGCGAATAATAGCGCCGCTTCATCTCTTCCATGCTGCGCACAATACGTACCAGACGGTTGTGATTGGCGGCCAGCAGCACCTCCGCCTCGGCCATAACCTGATCACGCATTCCGGGTTCGGCTCGAACCAGGAAGTTCATCTGCTTGTCCAGCGACCGCTGCGGCATAATCGCGCTGTGGTCGGGATCGGGACTGCGCACCGTTGGCCAGGCATGCTGCATTTTTTCATAGATACCGACGATCCGGGTCGGGTGCGGCGAATTCGGTTCGTCGTAAACCAACTGGCCCAGCGCGTCGCCGTCCGGAAACAGCGAATTCGCCAGCGCCTGGCTAACCAGTACCACCGGCGGATATACGGTATCGTTGATGCCCCGGTAGGTGATTTCTTCAGCGCTGAAATTGCGGCCGGCGACCAACTGGATTCCCAGCGCATCTATACCGTGCTCGTCGGTCATGAAATTCCCAAAACCAACCGTCTCGTTGGACGGATGCTTCGGGTCCAGATAGAAGTCCTCACCCCAGCCGGCGCCGCTGAGCGGAATGGATGCAATCGACGTTGCGGCAACCACGCCGTCCAATGCCCGAATTTGCTCCAGATCCTGCTGCCAGGTCTGCTTCACATCAAAATTCTCGGCAAAAGCCACCGTCAAGGCAAAAAAAGTATTGGTTTCATCCATGCCGCTGGGCCGGGCCATTAAGTCGGCACGTTGCTTAATGATATAGACCGCATTGGTTACGATGGCCAGAGTGATCGCAATTTGCAATGCAATTAACAGCGCGCCCGCTTTGTTTCGGGTCAACGCACTGAGTATCGGACCGAATTCCATACCCGTCTCCTTACTGCGTTTTCAAGTAGCCGGCCGGCGCCAGGCGCGCGGTACGCCAGACCGGGTAGAGCCCGGCCAGGATACTGGCTGCGACGGCAACGGCGATGGCGGTCACCAGCATGGCCCAGTCCAGATGCACCAGGTGCTGATAGCCGCGATACAGGCTCTCGACCAGGCGCAGGCCCAGCCATGCCATACCGATACCGACGATGCCGCCGACCAGGCCAATGGTCGAGACTTCAAACAGGTTCTGAACGAATACCGCCTTCTTGTCCGCGCCCATCGCGCGGCGCAATGCGATTTCCGAACTTTTGCCGGTGAATTTGGCCAGTAAAATACCGACCGTATTCAAGATACAGACCAGCAGGAACAACGCGGACAGCCGCACCAGGACTTTATTGTCGGTGCTGACCACGTTGTTGATATCCATCCACTCCATGACCGGGTTCATGAAGTTATTAATCGGGCGCGGGAAACGGCCGAGCTCTCGCTGTTCCAACGTGTAGCTGTTGAGATAGTCCTGATATTCCCGGGCCTGTTCAGCATCGTGAATTTCCGCCCAAAACTGCAGCCAGACACACTCGGAACGCAGGAATCCTTCCAGCCCGTCGCCGTCAATTGGTTTCCAGCAATTGACCATGCCAACCGGCTGCAGGGTCAGGTCTACCGCTGTGTTCATCGGCATAAACAGGTCTTCCACGTCGGAAAACCGAGTATGGGGATCATAGAAAATCGGCGTTGGCTGCCATTCATCCAGAACGCCGACGATTTCAAACAGATTGTCGCCCATGCGCAGCGTTCGGCCCACACTGTCCTGACCGCCGAACAGCCGTTCGTTAAGCGCTTTACTCAGTACAACCACTCTTCGGTCGGCATCATCCGCATCGCGGTTCCACGGGCGGCCGTATAGAAACGGCACGTCAAACATCTCAAAGAACGTACCATAGGTGGTCCGGACCATGCCGCGAAACGGAGCCTCGGCTTCATCTTCCGGCTGAATCACCACCGTAATGCGATACATTGCCGCCTGCTGGTCGGCCGGTGCATCGCCGCGCATCAGATACTGTGCATCCAGATAAGTGAGCTGGGCCTGTACATCGGCGGCCGATTCCGTCGGTGGGTTGTTGGGGTCCCAGTTGTCCAGTTGAATCGCATACAGTACATCGCTTTTATGCGGAATCGGGTTGCCGGACATCAGGTGGTATACGGTAAAGGTGGTCATGAAGGCACCGATGCCCAGCGCCAGCGCGACGATCATCAACCCGGTCAGCACCGGGTTTCGGCGCATGCTTTTAAACGCCAGTTTCAGATAATAGCTAAGCATGGCCGGCTTCTCCGGCGACCGCGCGGTCCACCTGCGCTTGATAGATGGTATCCAGGTCGCTGACCTGGCCGTCCAGAATCTGAATATTGCGGTGGGCGCGGCGCGCGAGTTCCTGATCGTGGGTCACCATGATGATAGTCGTGCCCTCGCCGTTGATCGACTCCAGCAGGTCCATCACCTGCCGGGCCATCAGCGAATCGAGGTTGCCGGTCGGTTCGTCGGCCAGCAGAAAGCGCGGGTTGCCGGCCAGCGCACGCGCGATTGCCACACGCCGCTGCTGGCCGCCGGGCAACTGGGACGGCAGATAGGCCTTGCGTGAGGCCAGGCCG
>JANQPM010000043.1 GCA_028289465.1 Lysobacterales bacterium
CAGGCGCCTTAGACAAGCTTCCGGATCAATGTCCGGCGCCAGCCTGAAGCTCAGCATGCCGCCGAAACCGGACATCTGGCGGGCTGCGATTCGATGCCCCGGGTGGTGCGTCAAACCGGGATAGTAAACTTGGTCCACGCCATCCATAGTATCCAGCGCCTGGGCGATATGCAGTGCGTTGTCCGATTGCCGCTGCACGCGCAGCGCCAGCGTTTTCAGGCTGCGTTCCAGCAGCGCGGCGCACTGGGCGTTAATCGACCCGCCATAGCGGTAGGCCTTGGGACGCAGGCTGCGGATCAGTTCCTGGCTTCCGAGGATCGCGCCGCAGCAAAGATCGCTGTGCCCACCGAGGTATTTGGTGCCGCTGTGGATTACGCAATCTATTCCCAGAGCGATCGGGTTCTGCAATATCGGGCTGGCGAAGGTATTGTCAATCGCACTGAGAATTCCGCGCGCCTGCGCGATGCCGGCGACGGCCGCCAGGTCCAGTACGTCGATCAGCGGATTGGTCGGCGATTCCACGTAAATCAGCCGGGTGCGATCGGTACAGGCAGCGTCAATGGCATTTGAGTCCAGCGGCACGAAATCGAACTCGATCCCGCGCGCGGCCAGCTCGCCGATAGCCCAGTCCTGCGTACCGCCGTAGATGCCTTCGACGAACACCGCGTGGTCGCCGTGCTGCAAAGTGCCCACCAACAGCAGCGAGATTGCCGCCATGCCCGAACTCATCAGCAGGCCGTCTTCGGCCTGTTCCAGCGCACAGAGTTTTTCCACCACGACTTGCTGGTTGAAGGTGTTGAAGTAACGAGGGTAGCGGACTTCCGGCTGGTTCAGGTAATCATGGGCTGAGGAAGCGATTAGCGGAGTGTTAACGCCGCCGCTGACGGTATCCTGACGGGTTCCGGCGTGTACGCTTAAGGTTGCTTTGTTGGTCACACTGAATCCTTGCTATTGGCGCTTGAATGGCGCATCGCCTGGCAGCACAATGCCGGTTTATTTTGATCTTGGCAAGCTGATGCGTCAGAACACTTCGGTAAAAGCCAATCTGCTGCTGCTGATCACCGCCGCGATCTGGGGTTTCGCGTTTGTGGCGCAGCGCGCCGGCATGGAATACCTGGGGCCGTTCACATTCAACGGCATACGGTTTTTGCTCGGTACCTTGTCCCTGCTGCCGGTGGCTTATCTGCTCGGCCGCCGCAACGCGGCTCTCGAGGGGCCGGCCGGGTCACCGATCGGACCGGGTCTGATCTGCGGCCTGTTTTTGTTCGCCGGCGCGTCTTTTCAGCAAATCGGAATTCAGTATACGACTGCCGGCAAAGCCGGCTTTATCACTGGTATGTATGTGGTTTTGGTGCCGTTTTTCGGTTTGTTGCTCGGGCGCATGATCGGCGCCAAGGTCTGGTTCGGCGCGCTGCTGGCGGCGGCCGGCCTGTATCTGCTGAGCGTGACGGACTCGATGCGGCTGGAGCGGGGCGATGCGCTGGTGTTGTTCAGCGCCGTGTTCTGGGCGCTGCATGTGCTGGCGATCGACCGTTTTGTACTGCGCGTCGATGCGTTAAAGCTGGCCGTCACCCAATTTACCGTTTGCACCGTTCTCAGCATCATGGTTGCCGGTGCACTGGAAACGGCAAGCTGGGACGCAATTCGGGCGGCGGCGGTACCGCTGTTTTACGCCGGTGTCATGTCCGTCGGCGTGGCTTACACCCTGCAGGTGATTGCCCAGCAGGAAGCCCACCCTGCCCATGTCGCGATCATCCTGAGCCTGGAGGGCGTATTTGCGGTGCTCGGCGGCTGGCTGCTGCTGAACGAGTGGCTGACCCCGCGCATGGCCGCCGGCTGTGCGTTAATGCTGGCCGCGATGGTTGTCGCGCAGTGGCGCGCTTCGGACAATGCCTGACACCGGCCGCGAATTCCATTCTCTTTGTCGACAGCAGCGGGCGGTTTGCGAGCCGCTGCGGTCCTCTTCTGCATGAAGCTCGAATGTCCGTTCTGGTATTGTTGTGCCGCTGTCGTGCTGTGGGCGGGCAGCGCCGCTGCCACCGATTTCCCGGTGCTGCAACAGCAGATCGACGACATTCGGCAACGCCATGGCGTGTCCGCGGCCGCGGTGATATTGGTCGAGGACAAAACCACGCGCCTGGCGCACTATTCCGGAGTGACTGACTGGGCGCAGCGCCGCCCGGTCTCGGAAGACACTTATTTCCGGGTCGGTTCGGTGACCAAGGCGTTTACCGGTCTGGCGCTGCTGCGGGCCGAACAGCAGGGCGTTCTGCGACTGGATCAGCCGCTTCGCGAATTGCTGCCTGACTTGCCGTTCGAAAATCCCTATGCCGGGACCGACCCGGTGCGGGTCGGCCATTTGCTGGAGCATTCGGCCGGCTGGTATGACATGAGCAAACCGGAATTCGACCATAACGATCCGGTCGGCCTGAAGGATGCACTGGCGATAGCGCCCCAATCGCGTATCAGCCACTGGCCGCCCGGCTGGCATTCTTCTTATTCCAATATCGGCCCGGGTGTCGCATCTTACGCACTGGAGCGGCAGACCGGTCAGCCGTTTGGAGCCTATATGGACCGGCATGTGTTCGAGCCGCTGGGCATGGCGTCGGCCACCCTGCTGCCGACCGATTCGGTCAAAGCGCGGCTCGCGGCCGGCTATGACCGTGACGGCCGGACCCCGATCCCTTACTGGCATATCGTCTACCCGGCTTCGGGGGCGATGAATGTCCGGCCGAAGGACATGGCGCGGTTCCTGCAAATGCTGGTCAACCGGGGAGCGCTCGACGGCCGCGCGGTATTTTCCTCGGCGCAGATCCGGCGTCTGGAAAATCCGCGCCACACGCTGGCGGCGCGGACCGGGCTGGAATTCGGCTACGGGCTCGGCAATTATCATGCGCTGTACCGCGGCCATGTGCTGCACGGTCACGGCGGCGATGCGGACGGCTATCTGGCGCACTATGAGTACAGCCTGGCATCGAAACGCGGCTACTTTGCGGTGATTAATGCGTTTAACCATCAACCGCTGCGCGAGATTCGCCGCGTGTTGCGCGACTGGCTGGTCGACGGTCTGGAAAAACCGGCCCCGCCGCCGGCGATACGCCTGCCGGAAGGACGTTTGGCGAACCTGGCCGGAAACTACCGCCGGGCGTCGAAGCGCTTTCCTTATCCCGGTTGGGAACAGGAGGGGCTGGAGGTTCGCGCGGACGGATTTCGCCTGCTGACCCGCCAGTCCGGCGGTCGCTGGCTGCCGCTGCTGCCGGTCACCGAGCGGCAGTTCCGTCGGCCGGACGATCCGGTGGCCACGGCGGCATTCGTGAAGCTGGCTGACGGCCGGGTCGTATTGCAGGGCCGCATGGGCAATTTTATTCGCTCGGCGGCGTTGGAATTCAGCCCCTGAACGGCAGCGCCAAAACTATGGCGCCAACGCTACGGGGTACTGTTCAGCGAATCCACGAACGCGTCGAAACCGGGTTTGTGCGCTTCGACCTTGGCCGCACACAGCCGAATGCGCTCCAGTGTTTGTCCCAGGCTTCGTGGCCCGCCCTGCAGCGCATCCACCCTGGGGCCGAAAAACGCATCCACTTCGGCCAGCCTTTCCACATCGCAGAACCCGCCGCCGAACGCGGCAACATTGCCCTTGCCCCAGCTCGGTATGCGTTCCAGAAACGCGTCCAGGTTCTGCTGGAGCCAGTGCCAGGCCACTTCGCGGGTGGCCGGGGCGCTGATCTGGCCGACGGCGACGGTGTAAATTTCGTTGTCATGCAGGCGTTCTGAAAGCGCCAGGTCCATTAGTTCCGGCGTTTTCGCCGGGTCCTGATTTCTCCCGATACCGCTAAGCAGGCGGCTTCGGACCACCGGGTCGTCGGTCTGATCCAGCAGCTGGTTCAGATGGTCGATGAACGCCGGACCGCCGGACTCTGCCGCGATCTTGACCGCTTGTCCCACCAGGTTCTGATTGAGATCGCCAGCGTCGATTTGGCCGCCGGCCTGGTATCCGGTGTAATGGATCGCAAGCGCTTCCAGCGTTTCGCGCAGCGCCGGCACTTTCGCGTTGTCTGACAGGAATCTGATCAGGCTGGCCTGCAACTGCGCGGCGTCGCGGTCGGAATGCGATTCCATCCCGACCTGATCGGCGCGCGCCGAATACAGGCGGGTGAAGTACGCCTGCAACCGGGGCAGCTGCCCGGGGTTGGCCAGTTCTGTTTCGATAAACCTGAGCTGTCCCATCGGGTCTGTTGCAATGCGCCACGACGGGTGCGTGACCAGTTGCGAGACCACGCTCATATAGGTGGAAACGTCTGCCGCGCCGACATTGAATGCGCCGTCCAGGCTGTCGCTGAGGCTCATCATTTCCTCGGTCGACAGTAGCGCGGTGTTTTGCAGCAGCCGGTTCCAGTCGTGCTGGCTGAGCGACCAGCGGTAATAGCCGGCGCTGTCTGCGTTCGGCATGACATATGCCGGACAGCGATTGGCCGGCAGTTCAAAAGTCTGTTCCGCTTGATCGAGAATTACGCAGGTTTTGCGACTTTCTTCGGCGTCCCCGTACTTCAGACACACCGGTATTTGCCATTGCCGGTCCTTTGATCCTTCCGAACCCAGCGGGATGAAACGCGACTGGGTCAGGGTTACGCTGACCCGGTCGGCCGCGCACTGCGAGGTGAGTTGCACCAGGGGCAGGCCGGGCTGTTCCAGAAAGGAGCGAAAGGCCCGGGCCACGACCGCCGGTTCCCGGTCGGCGGCATGGTGGGACAGCGCGCCGATAAAGTCGTCAGAGGTCGCATTGCCGAACGCATTATTGCGCATGAATTCGCGAACGCCGGCCCGGAATGCATCCCGGCCGAGCAGGCTTTCAAACATGGTCAGCACCGCGCCGCCCTTGCTGTAGGTGATGCTGTCAAAAGCCGAAGCGATATCGTGATTGCTTTCGATCGGCTGGCGAATCTGGCGGGCGGTCATCAGCGTATCGCGGCCCATCACGCCGAGCGCGCGCGAGGTCATGTCCTGCCGGAAATTGCCTTCCGGATTCCACGCGTCCAGCGATGCATAGGCCATCCAGGTGGCGAATGATTCGTTCAGCCAGATATCGTCCCACCAGACCGGGGTGACATAGTTGCCGAACCACTGGTGGGCCAGCTCGTGGGCGTGGACCCGCTGGAAATTCCAGCGGCGCTGCGGCGTGGCCTGGTCGTCGACCAGCAAAATGGATTCCCGGTAGGTAATCGCACCGACGTTTTCCATCGCGCCGGCATTGAAATCCGGCACCGCAATGATATCGAGCTTGGCGAACGGGTACGGGATGCCGAAGTAGTCTTCCAGCGATTCCAGTATCCCCTGGGTGTTTTGCAATGCATAGCTTAGCTGCTCCCCTTTGCCTTTTACCGCGATGCCGCGCAGCGGCACGGTGCGGTCGCGTACCGGCGTTCTCGGCAACGCTTCCCATTCCACGACATCGAACGGGCCGACCGCGAACGCGACCAGATAAGTCGGCAACGGTTCGCTGCGGGCAAAGCGTACGCGTTTCAGCCCGTCTTCCAGCGGCTCGCTGGATACCGCCGGCGTTGATGCGATGGCGGTGTGGTCTTCGCGGACGGTGAGTTCGAATTCAAACGGGGCCTTGAATGACGGGTCGTCGAATCCGGGAAAAGCCAGGCGGGCCGAGATAGCCTGAAACTGGGTAAATGCGTAGTCTTCGCCACCGGCGCTGACTTTGTACAACGCCTCCAGGGAACCGTTGAACGGTGCCCGGTAGTCGATAATCAGACGGCCGCGGCCATCGACGGGCTTCGGCAGCCGGATGCGGACTACGCCCGATTCGTCGACCTGCTCGTATTCGGCTTTCAGCGATTGCCCGTCGGCCAGTCGCAGTTCGCTGCGGGCCACGGTCAGGTCCTGGCCGTGCAGATAGAACG
Source organism: Lysobacterales bacterium (assembly GCA_028289465.1). Lineage (GTDB taxonomy): Bacteria > Pseudomonadota > Gammaproteobacteria > Xanthomonadales > SZUA-36 > JANQPM01. The sequence goes on from JANQPM010000043.1 coordinate 5,910, forward strand.
TATCTGTCGTCTCGGTAAAGTCCAGGTCGATCCGGGTGGTGCCGGAAAATCCGGCCTCATCGGGGAGCACGGTCAGCGCGAGGTGATAATGTAGCGGTATGACGGTATGCGGAAGCCGGCCTAACGGGTGGCCATCGTCGGTGTGACCCGCAGGTTCCGCAGCGCCAGTCTGCGATGCCTGCTGATCGGTGTGGTCCGCCTCCGATGTCACATCCGCCGGCATATCTGCGGTTTCCTGGCACGCGGCCAGAACCATCCCTAGCAATATGAAAATCCATGTCCGCATGTCATTATTCCATTCGCAGAAAGCCTTGGATTTTATAGTCCCCGAGTATCAGGGTCGAGTATTAGGGGGTCGAGCGGCAAAGGTTATGGAACATGTACAGAAATCGGCGGTTCGCTGAGCTTTGGCGATTTTACCGGACCCGTTTCATGCGGTCCGGCACGTTCAGCGTCGGCAGACTTTGCGGCGCTGCACTATGCGTTCTGCTGCCAATGTACGGCCAGGCTGCCGAATTGGTCGGTATTGCTGTGATGGATGCCGAACAGTTCGTTCCGGGGCCGGGTTCGGGACATTTTATCGAGCCGGCTAACGGTGTGGTGCCGCCGTTTTCCGCGAAACAGCCGATACAGGGGATTTCCGCACTGGATTACGACCCCGAACGTCGACGTTGGCTGGGCCTGATCGACAACGGTTTTGGCAGCCGGGAAAATTCGGCGGATTATCTGCTGCGGGTCGTGGAATTGCGCCCACAGTTTAAAACGGCAGTCGGTGGTTCAGGCCTTATGAGCGCAAAAACGGCATTTTTGCTCTCCGATCCGCAGGGCTTTCTAAGAGTCCCGATCACCGCGCAACGCGGCGCGCTGGCCGGCATTGACGGCCACTTCTGGCATGTTCCTCAGGCGATTCGAAAAAACCGCTGGCTGACAGGGGCGGACCTGGACCCGGAATCCATGGTCAGGCTGGCTGACGGCAGCTTCTGGTTCGGCGATGAGTTCGGTCCGTTTTTGGTGCATACCGATCGCGGCGGAAGAATTCTCGAACCGCCGGTACCGGTGCCGGGGCTGTTTGCGCCGCAAAACCCGTTCCTCGGGGACAGCACACCCAATGTTGCGGCCAGCGGCGGTTTTGAGGGTATGAGCCTCAGCGAGGACGCCAGCAGCCTGATCGGCCTGCTGGAAAAACCGCTGGCCGGCCAGCACAACCTGCTCAACGCATACCGCTTTTCGCTCCTCAATGGCGCTTTTACCGGCGACCGGCCGGTCTGGCGGTACCCGCTGTCCGACCCGGATCACCGAATCGGTGCGTTGAAAACCGTTGATGCGCACCGTTTTCTGGTGATCGAACGCGACCGGCAGCAAGGCGACACGGCGCGGTTTAAACGCATCTTTATTGTCGATACTCGCGGCCTGAACAACGGCACTACCGTGAAGAAAACGCTGCTGGTTGATTTGTTGGCGCTGCGGGATCCCGCTCGTCTGGCCAGCGACGGGGTGTTCCGCTTTCCGTTTGTCACGATAGAAGGGGTGGTTGTCGTGGACCGCCATACCATCGCGGTGATCAACGACAATAATTACCCGTTCAGCGTCGGACGGCATCTCGAGGCAGCGCGTCCTGACGACACGGAACTCATATTGGTTCGGCTGGATCGGCCGTTGTATTAAACCCTGGCCGTTGTTTTAAACTTCACCTGTTATTTTGAACTATTGGGAAAAAGCGATTTAATCACCCGCTGACAGCACGGAGGGCGAAAGCATGGCATCGGTGTCGGTAGAACAACAAATTGACGCAGCGCCGGAGGATGTATTTCGGGCTTTCTCCGATTTCGAAAATGCCGCGCAATTTATCACGGGTATTGTCCGGATTGAGATGCTGACCACCGGCGCGGTCCGCGTGGGTACGCGCTGGCGCGAAACGCGCATCATGTTTAAAAAGGAAGCGACAGAAGAGATCTGGCTGACCGAATTCGAACCGCCTCGGCAGTATGTGGCCGAGGCCGAATCGAACGGGGCGCATTACCGGTCGGCCTTCAGGTTTGTGCCGAACGACGGCGGAACCCGGGTCACGATGGATTTCGAAGCCACACCGGTTTCCCTGTTTGCACGGCTCACGTCCTTTCTGATGGCGCCGATGATGCTGAAATCGGTAGTCAAGGTAATGGAACAGGATATGATCGACCTTAAAACGGCGATCGAGAAAAAGCCCGGGGCTGCCGGTACAGCCGACAGTGCGAATACACTGTTCTGACGGGTTGTCCGCTACCGCTGACAACGGCCGCAATAGAAACTCGATCGCTGTCCGATACGCCGCTGCCTGACCGTGTTGCCACAATGTACGCACGGCTGCCCGGTTCGACCGTAAACCAGTAGCTGTTGCGCAAAATACCCCGGTTCGCCGTCGGCGCTGGTGAAATCCCGCAGCGTGGTGCCGCCCAGCGTAATCGCATCCGATAGAATCTGCTTAACCGCACCGGCCAGTTTGTCGTAACGCTGTCTGGCGATCCGGCCGGCTGCCCGGTTCGGGTGGATGCCGGCCAGAAACAGCGCTTCGGACGCATAAATATTGCCGACGCCGACGACGACATGCCCATCCATCAGAAAGTTCTTCACCGCGTTGCGTCGGCCGCGCGAGCGGCCCCACAGGTGATTGCCGTCAAAAGCCGGCGTTAGCGGTTCCGGGCCCAGATTCCTGAGCAGCGGGTGCGTCTCGGGCGCATCGGTCCACCACAGCATCGCACCGAAACGTCTGGGGTCGTTGAAGCGCAGCAGCGTGCGGTTGTCCAGATGGATGTCGACATGGTCGTGCTTGCCCGGCGGGCGATCGGCCGGCAGTATCCGCAGCGAACCCGTCATGCCGAGGTGCATCAGTATCGTGCCCTGCTGCAGGCGCAGCAGCAGGTATTTGGCCCGTCGCTGAATCGCGTCGATCCGCTGTCCGACAGCTTGCTGAATATCGCGGGGTATCGGCCAGCGCAGTTGCGGCTGGCGAATGTCCAACGCAGCGATTCGCCGCCGGCTCAGATGGGGTTCGATGCCGCGTCGGGTAGTTTCCACTTCTGGTAGTTCTGGCATTGGCGCATTGTACGCGCAGCGGTCCGCGCGTAGCCACCGTATCGGCTGCCCGGTGGGCTGTTTGTAGGCTGCTTTGAGATCGGTCGCGAAGCCTGTAGCATGGCGCCATGAAGACCCGTTGCGTTGTCGGTGTCGATGCCGGCGGTACGTTTACCGATTTTGTTGCGTTGACACCCGACGGGTTGCGTAGCGCAAAGCTGTTGTCGACACCTGAGGATCCATCTCGTGCCGTACTGGAGGGCATCAAAGCGCTGGGTTTGGGGTCTGCCCCGGCGCTGCTGATACATGGCACGACCGTCGGCACCAACGCGGTACTGGAAGGCAAAGGCGTGAAGGTCGTCTTTGTCACTAACAAGGGGTTTAAAGACCTGCTGGCCGTCGGCCGGCAGAACCGCCGCGAGATTTACGATTTGTGCCCGCTGCCCGAAGCGCCGCCGATCGCCGAAGCGGATTGTCTTGAAGCGGCCACGCGCACGGATTCGGAAGGCAATATCGTTGAGCCGCTGACAGCCGAAGACATCGCGCAATTGGTCGATGCGGTTGACGCACGCCGGCCGGAAGCCGTGGCGATCAATCTGTTGTTTTCGTTTTCGAATCCGACAACCGAGGAACAACTGCACGCGGCGTTATCGGATCGCTATTTCGTCAGCAGCTCGCATCGGGTGCTGCCGGTGATTCGCGAATACGAGCGCGGCATTGCGACCTGGCTGAATGCCTATGTTGGGCCGCTGATGGACAAGTACCTGAAACGCCTGACCGAACACCTGCCCGGGACACCCGTCAGCGTATTGCAGAGCGCCGGAACGACGATCGGTGCCGAACTGGCCGCTGACGACGCGGTCAGGTTACTGTTGTCCGGTCCGGCCGGTGGGCTGGCGGCGGCCGAGATGATCGGAAGACAGCGGCAGTCATGCCGGCTGATGACGCTGGATATGGGGGGTACTTCCACCGACGTGGCGCTGATCGACGGCGGTGTTCAACTGACTGATTCAGCAACCATTGCCGGGTATCCGCTGGCAGTGCCGATGGTGGATATGCACACCATTGGTGCTGGCGGCGGTTCCATTGCCCGGGTCGACAGCGGCGGCATGCTGCAAGTCGGACCCGATTCCGCCGGCGCCGAACCGGGTCCGGTCTGTTATGGCCTGGGCGGTGAGCAACCCACCGTGACCGATGCCCATCTGGTGCTGGGCCGCATTCCGGCCGGTGCGCAGTTGGCCGGATCCGTTGCGCTGGATTATCAGGCGGCCTATCGGGCGTTGTCCGCACTCGGTCAGGTCATCGGAGTTGATGCGCTGGCAGCGGCCAAGGGCGTGATTCGCGTGGCCAACCAGCACATGGTTCGGGCGTTGCGCGTCATTTCGGTGGAAAAAGGGCACGATCCGCGTGATTTCCAACTGTTCAGCTTTGGCGGCGCCGGCGGGCTGCATGTGTGTGAATTGGCTCAGGAGTTGGGCATTCGCCAGGCGGTGGTACCCAAGTATGGCGGTGTGTTGTCCGCGTTGGGTATGCTTGCCAGCAGGCCCGGCCGGGTACTCAACCACGCGGTTTTGCGAACGCTGGATGAGCTTGATAGTACGACGCTGGACGGCTTATTCGACGCGCTGGCGGACCGCGGCCGTGCAGCGATGGAGAGCGAATCTCTCGGCTCTGAGAAATGGCGGATTCGCAAAGAAGCCGTGCTGCGCTACCGGGGTCAGAGTTCCGGCCTGGTGATCGCGTATCGGGGCTTGGCCCAGCTCGAGCAGCGTTTTCACCAGCGGTACGCCGACAGGTACGGCTACCGATTGGATTCGCCGGTCGAGCTTGCCGAACTGCGCGTGAAAATCACCGCAGCACCGGCATTGCCCGGGCTGCCGTCGGAGCGTCGGCAGGAGGTGAGCGAAGGTCAATACCGCCGTTTCGATGAACTCGGTATGGAAGTCCCCGTTTACCGGCGCCGGCAATTGGCTTCGGACAAGACGTACCGCGGGCCGCTGATTGTGGCCGAACCCACCACGACCACCTACGTTGCACCGCAGTGGTGCGTGAAACCGGACGCACAGGGTCATTTGATACTGACGTTGAGCGGGTAAAAGAAGCCCTTCGCCGGCTGTCTTCGCACCGTAGGAGCGCCTTCAGGCGCGATTATTCGGAATTACGGTTAGTTGGGTCTACTTCCGGGCTTTCCACCAAACGAAAGACATTCGCGCCTGAAGGTGCTCCTACAGGCTCATGGCCCCGCCACTCCGAACGCTTCAAGCGAAACCGGCCGGCACCACAAAAAAGCCCGCCAGACGGCGGGCTTTCGGGTGTCGGACAGCACCGATTAATTACTTAATCTTGGCTTCCTTATACATCACATGCTTGCGAACCACCGGATCGTACTTCTTCATTTCAAGTTTGCCCGGTGTGTTCTTCTTGTTCTTATTGGTGGTGTAGTAGTGGCCGGTGCCAGCGCTGGATACCATTTTGATTTTGTCACGCATGCCGGTTCTCCTCAGACTTTCTCGCCGCGAGCCCGCAAATCGGCGAGCACCGCGTCGATGCCTTTCTTGTCGATAATACGCAGACCCTTGGTGCTGACGCGCAGCTTCACCCAGCGGTTTTCGCTCTCCACCCAGAACCGGTGCGAGTGCAGGTTCGGCAGAAAGCGTCGCCGGGTTCGATTGTTAGCGTGTGACACGTTGTTACCCGTCGCCGGGCGCTTTCCGGTCACTTGGCATACTCTGGCCATGAAACTTTCCTGAATTCTGTCGAAGGACGATAAAGAGCCGCACTTTATACCGTAATTAACCGGGTGATGCAAGCCATAAAACGGCTGTCGCCGCGGGCGGAATCAGCGGTGGCTCAGCGGCTGCAAATCAACGATCTGCAGGAAATTTGACTCCGGAATTATTCGGCCGGCACAGCCTCGATGGTTTGCCCCTTGACCGGTTCGCCGCGATCGACATGCTGACCGTCAGCCCGATAGCCGTTGAACGGGGCCGGAAGGCCGTGCCCCTGGCCGAATTCCGCTGCATTCTGAAGGTGGTAATGCAGATGCGGCTCGGAACTGTTGCCGGAATTGCCGCATCGTCCGAGCTTCTGGCCGGAAGCCAGCGAATCGCCTGCGTTTACCGCGACGCTGCCTTTCTGAAGGTGCGCAAGCAGCGAGAATTCGCCGTTGCCGTGATCGATAATCACATGGTTGCCGAGAATCTGCTCGGGATTCATTTCCCCCGGTACATTGTCATCCACGCCATCCTCGGCGGTGACGACCGTACCGGCAGCCGGCGCCAGAATATCTTTGCCCCAGCAGTAGTAGTCCTCGTTTGCGGTGCCGCCGCCCCGAAACGACCGGCCCGACCGGTAAACCAGCAGGTCATAGGCGTAGCGTTGGGCTTTATTGGTCACGTGGTAGTTTTGCTCAACCTGGCGTCCGCCCCAAAAGACATACCACGGGCCATCAAACGGCAGGCGCAGCGAGGTTTGCGTCCGGTAGTCCTCGAAGGCATCGCTGATTTCCGGTTGCGGCTGAATCTGGAAGCCGGCAACCTGGCCGGTCTCGGTCATGGCCCATTGAACGACGATCGGCGCGTTGATTTTGTCGAACTTGCTCAGCCGCACGTAGACGTTGTAACCCTGCTGTTGGCCGGCGCTCTCGCGGATGATCTCCTTTTCCTGGCCGAGTTCTTGATCGACCTTGGTCCGGAACGCTGCCAAATTCTGCTGGGAACCGAGTGCGCCCTGCATTCGATGGTCAAACCTCTGCCAGACCGTTGCCAGCTCACCGGCATAGAACAATGCGGTCAGCTCGCGCCCCTGTTCCATCGTGGCTGCTTCATTCATTTGGGCTTGTGTTACTGAAAGCGCACCCCCTGCTATCAGGCAGATTATCGCCAGCCATGTATTGCGCATCGTCTAGCATCCTTATGATTCGTACCAAGATAAGTATGAAGTGTGAAGCGTCCACGATCTATAATCAACCGACAAGAGTCACTGCAGCGAACTCCACCGGATGCCGCTCGGATCAACGGCGCGGGCCGCTCGGTCTAAAGCCCTATCAGCCCCTCTTATATCAGTCCTTGCTCCGCTAACGACACCGGGTCGCCGTCGCCGATGATGAAGTGGTCGAGCAGCCGGATTTCCAGCAGCGCCAGGGCTTCCCGCAGCCGGTAGGTGATCGCCTGATCGGCGGCGCTGGGTTCGGTGTCACCGCTGGGGTGGTTGTGGGCGATGATGATTGCGGATGCGTGGTGGCCCAGCGCCTTTTCCACGACCACCCGGGGGTAGACGGCGGCGGCATCTATGGTGCCTTTGAAAAGTTCCTCGTAGGCAATCACGCGGTGACGGTTATCTAAAAACAATGCCGCGAATATTTCGCGGCGCCGGTCACGCAGCATGGTTTGCAGGTAGCGCCTGGATTCATCGGGCCGGTCAATTGCGTTACCGCGGTCGAGCAGTTCCCGCCAGTGTCGGCGGCCGATTTCCAATGCGGCTTGAAGCTGTATGTACTTGGCGGTTCCCAGCCCGGCGATGCCGGTAAATTCACGGTGACCGGTTCGCAGCAGAACTCTCAGACTGCCGAATTTCGCCAGCAGCTCTCGGGCCAGATCAACAGCCGACCGGCCGCGGCAGCCGGTGCGCAGAAAGATGGCCAGCAGTTCCGCGTCGGACAGCGCCGCTGCGCCTCGTTGCAGTAGTTTCTCGCGCGGCCGCTCGCCAGCCGGCCAGTCCTTTATCGCCATACTCGTTTACCGAAATCGCTGTAGTCACTGAGAATGCCGGCAAATCGAAACCAGGGGTACGGACAAGGTGCCCGTTTCCCTGTAAGCTAATGCCGCTTTTTTTGAATTGATTGGTATCTTACAAAGAGCCGTACAGCTAAGGACTCCGTAAGTTGTCAGGGTTATCAGGCGAAAACATCGTATTGGCGGTTACCGGCGGCATCGCAGCATACAAAAGCCCCGATCTGGTGCGTCGGCTGCGCGATGCCGGTGCCGAGGTCAGAGTTGTGATGAGCCGGGGTGCTCAGGCCTTTGTGACCCCGCTCACTTTTCAGGCCGTGTCCGGCCATCCGGTGCATACGCGATTGCTCGATGAGTCGGCCGAAGCGGGCATGGGGCATATCGAACTGGCCCGTTGGGCCGACCGGGTTCTGATTGCGCCGGCTACCGCCGATTGCATCGCGAAACTGGCGCACGGCATTGCCGACGATCTGCTGACCACGTTATGCCTGGCGACCGAAGCCCCGATTGCCGTAGCGCCGGCGATGAACCGGGTGATGTGGTCAGCCGACGCGACCCGGGAAAATGTCAGAATATTGGCGTCTCGGGGCGTACAGGTGCTTGGTCCCGGCGATGGCGATCAGGCCTGCGGGGAAACCGGGGCCGGGCGCATGTGGGAACCGGTGCAGATCACCGGAGCATTGGCTGCCGGCAAGCCGTTGCCGGGTACCGCGGTGCTGATTACTGCCGGTCCGACGCGGGAAGCCATCGACCCGGTTCGTTATATCGGCAACCGCAGCTCCGGAAAAATGGGGTTCGCGGTCGCCGAAGCGGCTGCCGCACTGGGTGCAGCGGTAACGCTGGTTGCCGGCCCGGTGGCCCTGGCGACACCGCCCGGCGTTCGCCGGCTTGACGTCGAATCCGCGTCGGACATGCATCGTACGGTCATGAACGAAGTCGATAATGCCGATATTTTCATCGCGGTGGCAGCCGTCGCAGACTACCGGCCAAGCACCGTTGCGGCGGAAAAGATCAAGAAAGATCAGGCTCAGCGGCAGATCGCACTGGAAAGGACAACGGATATTCTGGCGGCTGTCGCGGACCGGCAATCGGCGCCGTTTTCGGTCGGGTTTGCGGCCGAAACCCACGATCTCGAAGCTTATGCGAAAGAGAAACTCAAGCGAAAGCAGGTGGATATGATCGCGGCGAATATCGTCGGTCGGGCCGGCACCGGTTTCGCTGCGGATGAGAACGAATTGCTGGTGATTACCGCCGATTCGACGCACAAAATTGAACGCACGTCCAAGCGCGAAGCCGCCGCGCAACTGCTGCAACTGATTGTGGACCGATACCGGAATGAAACCGATACAGCTTAAACTGCTCGACCCGCGTCTGGGCGAAAGCATTCCGTTGCCGGACTATGCGACCGGCGGTTCCGCCGGCATGGATTTGCGGGCCTGTATTGAAGACGACCTTGTAATTCAACCCGGCGAAACTAAACTGATACCGACCGGCATTGCAATGCATATCGCCGATACGGGTCTGGCTGCCGTCATTCTGCCAAGATCGGGGCTTGGCCATAAACACGGCATCGTGCTCGGAAACCTGGTTGGTCTGATCGACAGTGACTACCAGGGCCAGTTGTACGTGTCTTGCTGGAACCGCGGCACCGAAGCGTTCACTCTTGCTGTCGGCGAACGTCTGGCGCAACTGGTGTTTGTACCGGTAGTTCAGGCACAATGGGAAGTGGTTGAAGAATTTGACCGCAGCAGTAGGGGAGCGGGCGGTTTTGGACATACGGGCCGGCAGTAAGAAAGCGGTCTTATTCGATACGTCGCTAAACGACCGATATTTCAGCATATCGGTCCGGGACGGTGAAAATCTAATATTTAAAATATTAAGCGGGGACTAACTATGAGCCGGAAAGCATTTTCCGGGCGCAGCTATGTTAGGGGGGGCATTAACTGGTCCATCTTGGGGGTAGGCCTGCTGATCATCGGATTTCTCCTGTGCATCGGCGGCGCCTGGTATCTGTTTAGCCAGCACGACCAGCTCAACCAGGGAAGGCAGCTTCAAACGCATGCCCGGCAGATGCAGACGACGCTGCAAAAACAAGTCAACCTGATGCGGACGCTGATTCAGCGCCGGGAGTTTCGCAACCTGGCCGTGGAGCTGTTCACGGATAGTCCGGTACCGGATACCGACCGGCTGCTCCGCTTGCTGTCAAACAGTCAGGCGCCGGTACAATCGCTGAGCGCCTATCCAGCCGATCTGACCGAGTTCGATGTGACCGAACCGGATGGCTTTATGGTTCTGGACATGTTGCTGGAGGCAGAGGAGAAAGGACAGTCGGACTTTCAGATGATCCCGGTCCCCGGCCAGGAATACCAGTTGACCAGCGGCCATTTGGTTGCCGGCGAAGCCGGGGAGACGCTGGGTTTCCTGCTGGTCATATGGGATGGCACGGCTATTCTGGAATCGTTCCGGCCTCGCTTTAATGACGCCGGTTTTCTCGGCCTGCAACAGACGGTGGGTCCAAGCGAGTTTGTCAGCATCAAGACCTATGGCGATGCGCCGACGAGATGGGTCGGCGCCGAGCGTTTAGCGGTGGAGGGAACGCAACTGCAGATCGCCTACCCGTATCTCAGCGTGCAGACGGCGGAGGACGCGAAGAAAACTTCATTGCTGACCGTGCTGCTCGGCATGCTGCTGCTGGCGGCGGGCTTTATCTGGCAGCGGCGCGGAGAACGCGAACGGCGTACACCGCTGCAGTTTATGGACCTGCAGGCAGATCCTCCATCGCCGCTACGGGCGCCGCGCCCATCACCGCCGCCGCCGGATCCGCCATCGTTGCAACCGCTACCGCCAACGACTGTGGAGCCGCCACCGCCGGAGGAACTCCAGCCGGCGGTTGAGCCAACGATACCGAGCGAGCCTGTTCAGGAATCCATTGCATGGGATAATGTACCGCCTTCGGAAACTGAGACCAGGCAGGATATGGAGCCAATCAAACCAGATTTCGTTCAGGAATCGTCAGTGGCGCTGGACGGCAGCATTTTCCGCGCGTACGACATTCGCGGTGTGATCGGCAAGACGCTGGACGCCGGTGTCGCCGTGCAGATCGGCCGGGCAATCGGCAGCCTTGCGCTGGAGCAGGGCGCGGGCCCGGTGGTGGTTGGCCGTGACGGCCGGCTGTCCGGGCCGCAGCTAGTCGAAGGTCTGGTCAATGGCGTCACGCAGAGCGGCTGCGATGTGATCGACGTCGGCGCCGTTCCGACCGGGGTGTTGTATTACGCGGCGCACGAACTGTCCGATGGGACCGGCGTCATGGTGACCGGCAGCCACAATCCGCCGGACTACAACGGCTTTAAGATCATGATCGGCGGCAAGACGCTATACGGTCCGGATATCTATGGGCTGTTTGAACGTATCGAGGCCGGGCAGCTGGCCAGCGGCAGCGGCACCAAGACCACGCAGCCGGTATTGAGTGCCTACAAGGGCCGGATCGCGTCGGATATCCATTTGCAGCGATCGCTGAAAGTTGTCGCGGACACCGGCAATGGCATCGGCGGCGTCGCGGTTGCGGATGTCTTGCGGGCTATCGGTGCGGATGTCTATTCGCTGTTCGAGGAGGTCGACGGCGAGTTTCCGAATCATCATCCCGACCCCAGTGAGCCGGAAAATCTTGAGGATCTGATCGTTGCCGTGAAGGCGCTGAACGCGGATATCGGTGTGGCTTTCGACGGCGATGCCGACCGCCTCGGCGTGGTTACACCGGACGGCGAAATCGTATTTCCGGACCGTATCATGATGTTGTTTGCGGCCGATGTGTTGTCGCGCAATCCCGGCGCCACGGTGATTTATGACGTGAAATGCACCGGCCATTTGAAGACCGCTATCGAAGCATCGGGCGGCAAACCGCTGATGTGGAAAACCGGGCATTCGCTGATCAAGAACAAAATGAAAGAAGAAGGTGCGCCGCTGGCCGGCGAGATGAGCGGCCATTTCTTCTTCAAGGAGCGCTGGTACGGCGTTGATGACGGCATTTATTCCTGCGCCAGACTGCTGGAAATTCTGGCCGCGCACGAAGAATCGCCGCAAGAAGTGCTGAAGGCCCTGCCCAGCAGCGTCAGTACGCCCGAGCTGAAGGTTTATATGAGCGAGGGCGAAACCCACCCTTATGTGCAGGCGTTTAAGGAGCAGGCCAGCTTTGACGGCGCAGTCATCACGACCATTGACGGCGTCAGAGCGGACTACTCGGATGGCTGGGGGCTGGTACGCAGTTCCAATACCACGCCGGTGCTGGTACTGCGTTTCGATGCGGATAACGAACAAGCCCTAAAGCGCATCCAGAATGTGTTCCGGGCCCAGATGCTGGCCGTCAATCCGGATCTGGAGCTGCCGTTCTAGATCACCGGGGCTACCGTGCGGGCGTGCTGATACTACTGAACAAGCCCTATGGTTTTCTAAGCCAGTTCTCCGATGCCGAACAGCGTAAATCGCTTTCCCAGTTGATCGATATGCCCGGGGTCTACCCGGCCGGGCGTCTGGACCGCGACAGCGAAGGCTTGTTGCTGTTAACCGACGACGGCCGGCTGCAGCAGTTGATCAGCCACCCGAAGCATAAGTGGCCGAAGACCTATCTGGTACAGGTCGAGGGTGTACCGACGGCCAGCGCGCTGGCCCGCCTGGAGGCCGGCGTGGTACTTAAGGACGGCCGCACCCGGCCGGCTGCAGTCAACGTGTTGGCGCGAAAGCCGGGCTGGCTTTGGTCGCGCACACCGCCGATACGGCACCGCAAAACCATCCCGACCCACTGGTTAACGCTGACGATTACCGAGGGACGCAACCGGCAGGTGCGGCGGATGACCGCCGCGGTCGGTCTGCCCACTCTGCGTCTGATTCGGCAGGCCGTCGGCCCACACCGCCTGGGCGACCTGCAACCGGGTCAATGGCGTACCGAGGATACGGAAAGGCGTGTCCCCGGGTGACGAAACCGGCTATTGCACGGTCTTTCGTTACACCCGCCCGCCGCAGGAGCGCCTTTAGGCGCGAATCGAAACCGGCCATGAGACTCCTTGGCGTCTTTGATCGGAACGGAATGATTTCTTTCCACATGAGCTTTGCGGAACCGCTTGCGAAGCGCCCCGAACGGCGTATGCTGAAAACGAATCGCGGGGGCGGCCCGCCGATGCGGGCGCCGCGCGAAAATCGCTCAAAGAGGGTGGTTCAGAGTAGGTTTAGCGCGGTGTACTATGCTGTTTGGTGCCGTGCACGGGTTCGGCATTCGGCGGATTCGATCTGCAGCGGTGGTATGGCAGAGATGATAGGGCAAGGGTGATACGGTGAACGTGAAAAAGTGGCTTCTTGCAGCGGTTGTAACCGGCTTTTCGGTGGCCGCGGCCAGTGCCGACCAGGAACGGCCTAAGGAACTGCGTGGCATGGGCGCGATTATTCAATCCGGCGGCGTGGCGGCGCAGTGCATTTTCCCGGTGGAGGTTTATCAGATCGACGGCAAGAGCATCGATACCGAAGGCCGGCTGAGCTTTAAGTTGCCGGCGGGCAGGCATGTACTTCGTGCGTCGGCGGTGGTCAATCTGAACGGCTGCGGCGGCAGCCGGCACGATATTTACCGCAAGCCGATACCACCGTTGGAAATCGAGGTGCTGCCAGGCCGGCAGTATCATATCGGGCTGGATGCCAAACCTGCCCGAAAGAAGGATTGGCGTCTGGTCGTCTGGAAAACGCGTTAAGCAGCCGCGCCATCGGCACTGGCAGGGCTAGTAGGCGCACTCCTCGAAAACAGGGTCGACCGACTGCCCCCAGCGGTCATAGAAACACCGGATTTTCCGTTCGGCCGGCGTAATGCCGGATTCGGCGATTTCCATCAGCGGTGCGAGAAATCCGGACTCATTGTCGCCGGATGCATTCAGCCGGTTGCGCGCGGCCAGACCGGCCTGGGACCAGCGCAGGCTGTGGCCGGCGATTTCCTGCACCGACCGACCGGCGATTTCCGCCTTCAAACCCCGCCGGGCGACATCCAGACGCAGTTGCTGCAACTGTTCGATCGACCAGTCGGAGGTCATTTCCAGCGCGGCATCCACGCTGTCCCGATGGTAAAGCAAGCCGACCCAGTAGGCCGGCAGCGCGCATAGTCGCCGCCACGGGCCGCCGTCGGCACCACGCATTTCCAGAAATTTCTTCAGACGGACTTCCGGAAAGGCGGTAGTCATGTGATCCTCCCAGTCCTTCAGGGTCGGCATCTCGCCGGGCAGCGCCGGGAGCCTGCCGGCCAGGAAATCGCGGAAGGACTGTCCCGATGCATCCAGGTAGCGGCCGTCCCGGTAAACAAAATACATCGGCACGTCGAGCATATAGTCCACATAGCGCTCAAAGCCCATGCCGGATTCGAACACAAAGGGCAGCATGCCGGTGCGGTCGGGATCGGTATCGCTCCAGATATTGGCGCGGTAGCTCAGCCAGCCGCTGGGCTGCCCTTCGATGAACGGCGAGTTGGCGAACAGCGCGGTTGCGATCGGTTGCAGGGCCAGCGATACCCGGAATTTACGGACCATATCGGCCTCGTCGGAAAAATCCAGGTTGACCTGTACGGTACAGGTGCGCTTCATCATGTCGTGGCCCAGCGAACCCACTTTCGGCATGTAGTCGCGCATGATGCGATAGCGGCCCTTCGGCATCCACGGTATCGCTTCGCGTGGCCACTTCGGCTGAAAGCCCATGCCGAGGAAACCGATATCCAGCGGGTCCGCGACCGCTTTGACCTGTTTGAGGTGTGTATTGACCTCGAAGCAGGTCTGGTGAAGATTGTCCAGCAGCGCGCCGGACAGTTCCACCTGCCCACCCGGTTCCAACGTAACCGATGAGCCGTCGTCCATGCCCAGCGCGATCAACTTGCCGTTTTCTTCGACCGGCTGCCAGCCGTAAGCCTGCAGTCCGCTTAGAATAGCCCGAATGCTTCTGTCGCCATCGTATTCCAATGGCCGCAGATCGTCGCGGGTAAAACCGAACTTTTCGTGTTCGGTTCCTAGCTTCCAGTCCGATTCCGGCTTGCTGCCGGATTCGAGGTATTCGATCAGTTGTCCCCGGTCGGTAACCGGGGCATTGTTTGGCGCTGGCAACGGGGGCTCCTTGCTTGGCACAGGGGCGTCGATTGCCTAGGATACACGTTGGCGTTTCCGGGAAACAGACGGCTCCTGAAGAACATGTTTTTGCAGCACTTATTTTGAAGACCTTGTCGCGCATTGTCGTTCTACTCGTCGCGCCGCTGCTGAGCAGTCTGGTTCATACCGCGCCGCTGATGCGCGGTCTCGGCCCCGAACCGGACTCCCTGGATATCCATCACGGCCAGGGGGTATCGTCATTGAACATCCTGCGGGATATCCGGGAAGGCCTGCTGACCGTGAATGCGCAGGGTCAGGCCGTCGCCGGCGCAGCAGCCGGCTGGGAAGTTTCGCGGGACGGTACCCGCTACCGTTTCGAGATTGATCCGTCCGCACGATGGTCCGATGGACAGCCGGTGACCGCCGACGACTTCGCCCGCGGCTGGCGCCGTGCGCTGGATCCGGCAACCGCGTCCGCCAATGCACAGCTCTTGTCCGCGGTCAAAAACGCCCGGGCAGTGCTGGCCGGAACGGTGGAGCCCGAAATGCTGGGCATCGAAGCTGTCGATGATGAGACCCTGAAGATCGAGCTGGAACAGCCGGTGCCCTGGCTGCTTTACCTGCTGACCCACCCGGTCAGCTATCCGTTGTCGCAAAACGGTTCGGACGATCACCGGCAAGGGCCGTTTAACGGCGCCTATATGCTGCAAAGCTGGGTGCCTAACGCCGAATTGGTGCTGCAGGCCAATCCGCACCGTTCGGCCGCTTTCACGCCGACGGTGAAGTGGTTTCCGGTGCAAGACCCGGCCTCGGAATTGGCCCGCTACCGCGCCGGAGAGCTGCATATCACCGAAACCATACCGCCGGGCCGCTACCGCTGGCTGGTGGCCAACCTCGGCAGGGAGTTGCAGGTACATCCGTATCTCGGAACGTTTTTCCTCGGCTTGAATTTGCGCCGGGAACCGTTCGTTGCACAACCCGGTCTCCGGCGGGCACTGGCGCTGGCGATCGACCGCGGCAAGCTGACCGATCTGGTGCTGGCCTCCGGTGAGCAGCCGGCCTTCAGCCTGGTCCCACCGGGTCTTGGCGAGTACCAGCCGCAGGCCATGGCCTTGTCGGCGACGCTTCAGGCCGAGCGCGAAGAAGAGGCCCGGTCGCTTTACCGCGCCGCCGGTTATTCCGCCGAGAAACCGCTGCGGCTGCAGTTGCGGTTTAATACCTCCAGCACCCACCGGCGCATGGCGATAGCGGTCGCCGCGATGTGGAAGCAGGTGCTGGGCGTGCATACCGAGCTGGTCAACGAGGAATGGAAAGTCTATGTCAACAACCGGCGGCACGGCGTCGTGACCCAGGTATTTCGTGGCGGCTGGATAGCCGACTATGCCGACCCGAGCAACTTTCTCGATTTGTTTGACAGCCGGTCCGAACAAAACTGGTCAGGCTATGCGTCGGCCGAGCTCGACCGATATCTGGACACTGCCCGGCGAATGCCGGCCAACCGGCAGCGCCGGCGGGTATTGCAGCAGGCCGAGCAGCTATTGATGAACGACTTACCGCTGATTCCACTCTATTATTATGTTTCCAGACATTTGGTTAAGCCCGAGGTTGAAGGTTTCGTGCCGAATGTCATGGATGTTCATCTATCTCGTTACCTAACGGTCGGAGAGCGAAACACGCAATGAGAACCTGCTGGGTCAGCTTACTGTTCCTGCTGCTTGCGGCATGCGATGTCGGTCGGCACGGCGATACGCCGGTGGATGCCGCGGCGCTGGCGCCGACAACCGATGCGGCGCCAGCAGCCAATGATTCGTTGCGCCGTGACGAGGGAGTTCTGACAACCCTGAACCGCGGCAACGGGCAGGAACCGCAGACGCTGGACCCGCACTTGGCCAGCGGTGTGCCGGCCTCGAATATTCTGCGCGACCTGTTTGAAGGCCTGACCGGCGAATCGCCGGACGGACGTATTATTCCAGGCGCTGCACAGCGCTGGAACATCTCGCACGACGGTACGGTATATACCTTTCACCTGCGCCGCGACGCGCGCTGGTCGAACGGCGACCCGGTAACCGGCGCGGATTTCGTTTTCGGCCTGCAGCGGTCGGCGGACCCGGAAACGGCCTCTTCCTATGTCCATGTCCTCGCGCCGATCCAAAACGCCGAAGCGGTGATTTCGGGCGAAATGCCGGTCACGGAACTCGGCGTACACGCGCTGGATACCTATACGGTACAAATCACCCTGAACGCACCGACGCCTTATTTCCTGGGGCTGCTGACCCACTCGTCGACCTATCCGGTGCATCAGGCGTCCCTGCAGGCGGCCGGGCGCGATTTTTCCAAACCGGGCAATCTGGTTTCCAACGGCGCCTATCGGCTTCAGGACTGGGTGGTTCGCTCACAGGTCTCTCTGCTGAAGAACCCGTACTACTGGGACGCGGATAATGTCGCTATCGACAAGGTGGTATATCACGCAATCGAGGATCAGTCGGCCGAACTCAAGCGCTACCGGTCCGGAGAGCTGGACTGGACCGAGGAAGTGCCAAACAACCTGTTTCGCTGGATTCAGGAGCACATGGCCGATCAGTTAGTGGTCACCCCGTGGCTCGGCTCCTACTATTTCGGCTTTAATCTGACCAAAGAGCCGTTTATCGACAGCCCCGACTTGAGACGGGCGCTGGCGCTGGCGATCGATCGTGAAATCATTACCGGCAAAGTCACGCAGTTCGGCGAACAACCGGCATTTTCTTTGGTGCCCCCCGGTATGCCGGATTATCCGCGGTCAGTGCCTGAATGGGCCGAATGGGACCAGGCCCGGCGAGAAGAAGAGGCCAGGCGCCTGTATCAGAATGCCGGCTATTCGTCCGAAGCGCCGCTGCGGGTGGAAATCCGCTATAACACCAGCGAAAACCATAAGAAGATTGCGCTGGCGATCGCATCCATGTGGAAACAGGTGCTCGGCGTCGAGGCCGGCCTGGTCAACGAAGAATGGAAAGTGTTTTTACAAAACCGGGAACAGAAATCCGTCACCCAGGTTTTCCGCGCCGGCTGGATCGGCGATTACAACGATGCATTCAGCTTTCTGGAATTGTTTCATTCTTCGCACGGGCGGAACGACTTCGGCTACAGCAACCCCGTTTACGACCGGCTTTTGGCCGATATCGCGAAGGAACGGATTCCTATTCGCCGGCGCCGGCTAATGGCCGCGGCGGAGCAAATACTGCTTCAGGACCAGCCGATTATTCCGATCTACGCCTATGTCACCAAGCGTCTGGTCAAGCCGCAGCTAAAAGGCTGGGAAAACAATATAATGGACCACCACTACAGCAAACACCTGTACTTTGAGACGCAAACCGATGAACCAGCGGACAGCAGCGAGACACTCGACGAGGCCGGCGGAGATGCGGCGGGGCGGTAGCGGATCGCCAGCCGGGCTCAGGGCTGGGCTCCGGGCCGGGCAAGCGATAGCCTCATTGCGGCGAACCGGGGAGTCCGGCGCAGGAATCTCCGGGTGCTGAAGTATTCGCTGCGACGGCTGCTGTGGGCGGTTCCCACGCTGGTTCTGCTGATTACCCTGGCTTTCTTTATGATGCGGGTCGCACCGGGCGGGCCGTTTGACAGCGAAAAAAGTCTGCCGCCGGAGATCGAGGCCAACCTGAACGCCAAATACCATCTGGACGAGCCGCTGGTCCAGCAATATTTTCGCTACCTGGGCCAAATACTGCATCTGGATTTCGGGCCGTCGTTTTCCTACAAGGACTGGACCGTCAATGAGCTGATCGCCGATGGTTTTCCGGTTTCGCTGACCATTGGATCGCTGGCCATGCTGCTGGCGTTCTTCGCCGGGACCTCGATAGGCACCCTGGCGGCGTTACGTCAGAATACCGCGGTGGACTATGGCGCGATGGGAACGGCTATGATCGGTATCTCCATTCCGAATTTCGTGGTGGCGCCGCTGCTGATCCTGCTGGTAGCCGTCTATGCCGGCTGGCTGCCGGCCGGCGGCTGGGATTGGAGCTGGCAGCGCATGGTATTGCCGGTGATTACGCTGGCACTGCCGATGATCGCGTACATCGCCCGCCTGATGCGCGGCAGCATGATCGAAGTGCTGCATTCGAACTTCATCCGGACCGCGCGCGCCAAGGGCCTGCCCGAGACCACAGTCATTCGGCGCCACGCGCTGAAGCCCGCCCTGTTGCCGGTCATCTCCTTTATGGGGCCTGCGACTGCCGGGCTGATCACCGGTTCGGTGGTGATCGAGCGCATTTTCGCGATACCGGGCATCGGCAGCTACTTTGTGCAGGGCGCGATGAACCGCGACTATACCCTGGTGATGGGCGTGGTGGTGTTTTACGGCATTCTGATCATCCTGTTCAACTTCCTGGTGGACTTGATCTATGCCTGGTTCAATCCGCGCATTCGGTACGAAGACCATGGCTGACAATCCGGCACTGGAATCGGCCAACGACGCGTTTGCGCAAGCGCTGGAGCAACCGGAAGTCCAGGGCCGGTCGCTGTGGCAGGACGCGTGGCACCGGCTGCTGAAAAACCGGGCAGCCGTAGTCAGTGGTACGCTGTTGCTGATCCTGCTGCTGCTGGTCATCTTCGGGCCGATGCTCAGCCCGTACGATTTCGATTACACCGACTGGGACAATATCTATCACGCGCCGTCACTGGCCAACGGACATGTGTTCGGCACCGATGCGGTCGGCCGCGATTTGTTCGTGCGTACCCTGGTCGGCGGACGAATCTCGTTGCTGGTCGGCCTGGTCGCGACGCTGGTCAGCCTGCTGATCGGCGTCACCTATGGCGCAGTGGCCGGCTATTTCGGCGGCCGGCTGGACCAGACGATGATGCGGCTGGTGGATATTTTCTATGCGATGCCGTTCATGTTTCTGGTGATTTTACTGATGGTCGTATTCGGGCGGCATATCGTATTGATCTTCGTGGCCATCGGCGCGGTGAATTGGCTCGATATGGCGCGCATCGTCCGCGGCCAGACGCTGAGCCTGAAAAACACCGATTACGTCGAAGCGGCCAAGGTCTGCGGCGTGAAACCGGCCGCTATTATCCGGCGGCATATCCTGCCGAACCTGCTGGGCGTGGTGATGGTTTATGTCACGCTGACCATTCCGCAGGTCATCCTGGTGGAATCCTTTCTCAGTTTTCTCGGCCTTGGCGTACAGGAGCCGATGACCAGTTGGGGCGCGCTGGTCAACGACGGCGCGCAGGATATGGAGTCGGCACCGTGGATGCTGGTGTTCCCGGCACTGTTTCTGACGGTCACGCTCTACTGTCTGAACTACATCGGCGACGGTCTGCGCGATGCGTTGGACCCGAAGGACCATTTATGAGGCCGGCGCCGGTTACCAGGCCAGTACGGGGACGATTGAGATGAGTCTCCTAGAGGTGCGCAATCTGACCGTCAGCTTCGATACCCCTGAAGGCGAGGTGCATGCGGTCAACGGTATCGATTTCTCGCTGGAGCCGGGCGAGACGCTGGCCGTCGTCGGTGAGTCCGGCTCCGGAAAAAGCCAGACCGCGCTGTCCTTGCTGGGGCTGCTGGCCGAGAACGGCAGAGCGGTGGGCGAGGCCCGGTATCGCGGCCGCGATTTGCTGTCGATGACCGCGACCGAGCTGAACGAAATCCGCGGCGAGCAGATCGCGATGATCTTTCAGGACCCGATGACTTCCCTGAACCCTTATATGAGCATTGAGCAGCAGATGCTGGAAGTACTGTACCGGCATCGACGGATGAAAAAGGCGGAAGCGCGCGAGCGCGCGGTTGAAATGCTGCGCCAGGTACAGATACCGGACCCCGAGCAGCGCATTCGCCAATACCCGCATGAGTATTCCGGTGGTATGCAGCAGCGGGTGATGATTGCGATGGGCCTGCTGTGCGAACCCGACTTGTTGATCGCCGATGAGCCGACCACCGCGCTGGACGTCACGGTTCAACACCAGATCAGCCGGCTGATGAGGCATCTGCGCACCAATTCCAATACGGCCATATTGTTGATCACACACGACCTCGGTGTGGTTGCCGGCTTATGTGACAAGGTGCTGGTGATGTATGCCGGCCAGGTCATGGAATTCGGTTCGGTGGAAGATATCTTCTATCGGCCGCAGCATCCGTATACCAGAGGCCTGCTGCGTTCGGTTCCGCGCCTGGACCGGGGCGACGAATCCGGCATGCATGCGATTCCGGGCAATCCGCCGAATCTGCTGGAACTGCCTGCCGGCTGCCCGTTCCGCGACCGCTGCGAATCCGCGTTCGAATCCTGCGTACAAATGCCGCCACTGGAGCAGCTACCGGGCGGCGGCCTGAAGCGTTGTCATCTGGAGGCCGCCGATGAGTAAGCCGCTGCTCAAAGTTCAGGATGTCCGGGTCCATTTTCCGGTCGAAACCGGCGGCTGGTTCCAGCGCGAAAAAAAGGTACTGAAGGCAGTGGACGGTATCAGCTTCGAGTTGCAGCCCGGGGAAACCCTGGGGGTGGTCGGCGAATCCGGTTGTGGAAAATCCACGCTGGCCAGAGCGATTCTGGGGCTGATCAAGCCGACCCGTGGCCGGGTGGTCTGGATGGGCGAGGACATGGCGAGTCTGGACCCGGAATCTCTGCGCCAGAAACGCAAGGAACTGCAGATCGTTTTTCAGGATCCGCTGGCCGCGCTGAACCCGCGTCTGAATGTCGGCGAGATCATCGCCGAACCGCTGAAAACCTTCTATCCCAGTATGCAGCGCGTGCAGATTCGGGAGCGCGTCAAAGGCATGCTGAAAATGGTCGGGTTGCTGCCGAACCAGATCAACCGCTATCCGCACGAATTTTCCGGTGGGCAATGCCAGCGCATCGGCATTGCCAGGGCGCTGATTCTGAACCCGAAGCTGATCGTCTGCGACGAGCCGGTCAGCGCGCTGGACGTTTCTATCCAGGCCCAGATCATCAACCTGTTGAAGGACCTGCAGCGAAAACTGCAGTTGTCGCTGGTGTTCATCGCGCACGATCTGAGCGTGGTGCGGCATATCTCCGACCGCATTATGGTGATGTATCTGGGACGGGCGATGGAGATCGCGTGTAAAGGGACCATCTACCGCCGGCCGCTGCACCCGTATACCAGCGCGCTGGTCAAGGCTGTGCCGATACCCGATCCGGTAAAAGAGCGGCGCAAGCGGGAAACCGGGCTGACCGGCCATGTGCCGTCGCCGCTGCACCCGCCGTCCGGCTGCGTTTTTCGTACCCGCTGCCCGTATGCCGTCGAGCGCTGCGAAGCCGACGTGCCGCCGCTGCGGGCACTGAGCGACGATGGTCTGGTGGCCTGCCATGAAGCGGAAAACTTCGATTTGTCCATCGCCCGCAGCGAAGAAGAATGAACTGATGGCGCAGGACCGGGCATCCAGGCTGCAGGCCGGCCTGTCTGCAATGGGTATGGCTCTGACCGAACAGCAACGATGCCGCTTGCTGGCCTACATTGACTTACTGCACCGCTGGAACCGCAGCTATAACCTGACCGCAGTGCGCGACAAGGACGCGATGATTGCGAAACATCTGCTGGATTCGCTGGCTTTGTCGCGCTGGGTGGAGGGCACATCGGTGCTGGATATGGGCACCGGCGCCGGATTGCCGGGTATTCCGCTCGCGATCGCGATGCCGGAGCGGCATTTTCTGCTGGTCGACAGCGTCGGCAAGAAGATTCGCTTTGTGAACCACGTTCGCCGCTCGCTGGCGCTGGACAACATCGAGCCGCTGCACACACGGCTGGAGTCTGTGCTGCCGTTGTCGCCGGTCGATACGGTGACTGCAAGGGCGGTTGCCGATCTGCCGCAACTGGCGGCCTGGGCCTGTCCGGTGCTCAAGCCCGGCGGAGTGCTGTTGGCGGCCCGGGGCCGCGATGTCCATCATTGCCGGTCGCTGGCGCTGGACGGCTGGCTGGAACCCGAAGTGCAGGAATTGGCGGTTCCGGACTTGCCTGCGGCGCGACATCTGGTCATTATGCGGCGTTCCAGCGACGTACGAACGAAATAGACGCAGACGGCATGCCGAATCAGGGACCGACCAGAATCATCGCAATCGCGAACCAGAAAGGCGGGGTTGGCAAGACAACCACATGCGTCAATCTGGCGGCCGCGCTGGCGGAAATGCAGCGGCGCGTGCTGCTGCTGGATATGGATCCTCAGGGAAACGCCACCACCGGCTGCGGCCTGCTGCCGGGCGAACTGCAGTGGTCCAGTTGTGAAGTTCTGCTCGGCGAATGCCGCATTCAGGACGCCATTCAGCCGATCGACGCGCTGGGTCTTGACCTGTTGCCGGCGAACGGCGATTTAACCGCTGCCGAAGTCGCGCTGATGCAGTCCGAGGACCGCGAGCGCGCGCTGGACCGCGCGCTGGACGGTATACGCGACCGGTATCGCTATATTTTGATCGACTGCCCGCCATCGCTAAATATGCTGACTCTGAACGCATTGACAGCGGCTGGCAGCGTGTTGATTCCGATGCAGTGCGAGTATTATGCGCTGGAAGGCTTGTCGGCACTGATCAGCACCATCGAGCAGGTTCGGCAGCGGATCAATCCGGACCTGGAGATCGAAGGCCTGCTGCGGACCATGTTCGATGTCCGCAATAATCTGTCCGGCGAAGTCTCCCGGCAATTGGTGGCGCACTTCGGCGATAAGGTTTACCGTACCCTGGTACCGCGCAATGTCACCGTGGCCGAAGCGCCGAGCTATGGCCTGCCGGTGGTGAAGTACGATCCGCGCTCGCGCGGCGCCATCGCCTATCTGGGGCTTGCCGGCGAACTGGTGCGGCGCGAGCAGCAAAAAATGAAACGGTAATCAATGATGACGAGAAAAAAGGCATTGGGGCGGGGGCTGGATGCCCTTATCGGCGGTGCAGCGAAAGCCGAGCGGCTGCAAAAACCGGCGGACGGTCAGTTACGCTCCCTGCCGGTGGATCTTATTCGACCGGGCCGCTATCAGCCGCGCTCGGTGTTTGACAGCGAACGGCTCGAAGAGCTGGCCGATTCCATCCGCGCACAGGGTGTGGTGCAGCCGGTAGTGGTCAGCGCCATCGACGGCGGGCAGTACGAGCTGATCGCCGGCGAGCGGCGCTGGCGTGCAGCTCAGTTGGCCGGGCTGGAGGAGATTCCGGCGGTGATCCGGCAGGTGCCGGAAGAAGCCATTATCGCGATGGCCCTGATCGAGAACATTCAGCGCGAGGATTTGAACCCGCTGGAACAGGCCATCGCACTGCAGCGTCTGACCGAAGAATTCGGCATGACCCATCAGCAAGCCGCCGATGCCGTCGGCCGTTCGCGTGCGGCGGTAAGTAATCTGCTGCGCCTGCTGGATTTGCACGATGCGGCCAAAGCGCTGGTCAATCAGGGCCGCCTGGATATGGGCCATGCGCGCGCGTTGCTGGCGCTGCCGTCATCACAGCAGCCGGCGATCGCGAAACAGATTGCGGACAAGGGACTGTCGGTCAGGCAGACCGAGCAGTGGATCAAGCGTCTGGCGGCCGGTGCGACCCGCAGTACACCGCAGCCGGCATTGTCGGCCGATATCCGTCGGCTGCAGGATCGCCTGACGGAGCAGCTTGGCGCACGCGTTGCGATCAGGCACCAATCGTCCGGCAAGGGCACGCTGAGCATTCAGTACAACAGCGTCGACGAACTGGATGGCATTCTCGAGCGGATCAAATAGGCTTCTGGCGCCGGTCCGCACGCCGGTTCCGGGAAGCCGCAGGCGACCCGACGGAGCGGGCGCCGTGAAAGCACGGCTTCCCGCGCGTTGCGCAAACCGCCACGCTTCCCTGGCTTGCTCTCCCGGTGGGGTAAGCGAGCAACGCGAGCGGCACCGGATTTCAGCGGGAATGGCTCGCTTCTCAGTACCGCCACCGGGTTGAATTTATCGGCCATCCGGATTGCCCCTAACTGATTACCGATGATACAATTCCGCTGATTTGGTCGCGGGTTTTCCTTCTCCCGCCTGCTGCCGTTCCGGCGGCTGTGGAATGATGGCGGAACCACACTGCGAAATAGCGGGCCGTGGTTCGTATTTCCGCGCAGGCTTTCGGGAGGCGTCAGGCCGTGAAAAATGCTATCTGGCTGGTCGTATGGCAGGCACTGATGGCGGTCGTTGTGGCGCTGGCCATGTTAGCGATCAATACGGTTGCGGCGTACTCCGCTCTGTTGGGCGGTTTGATCTGCGTGATACCCAATGCTTGGTTTGCAAGCCGGCTTCTGTTGAAGGCCGGACGGGGTGATTCACGCGCTTTTTTACGCGCGGCCTATGTGGGTGAGGCGGTCAAGCTGATCATGACCGCAGCACTTTTCGCCCTGGTATTTGTCAGGGTGAAACCGTTGCACGCTCCGGCGCTGTTTATCGGCTTCGCAGCCTGCATCTTAATGAATTGGATCGGCTTGATTTTTAGACTTGATTTTTTAGGCAGAGACCGCACTGAATCAGTGCAGACACCGACTGCCGCGGACGATTGGGAAGACGATGGCAAGTGACCAGACAAACGCAGGACACGAAGCTGAACAGACGGCCAGCGAGTATATTCAGCACCATCTGCAAAACCTGACCTGGGGCAAGCACCCGGATGGTCACTGGGGTTTTGCACACAGCGCTCAGGAAGCGGCCGACATGGGTTTCTGGGCCATCCATGTGGATACCATGTTCTGGTCGCTGCTGCTCGGCATGGTGTTTTTCTTTCTGTTCCGCAGTGTCGCCAAAAAAGCCACCACGGGCGTGCCCAGCCGGTTCCAGTCGGCTATCGAGTCCATCGTCGAGTTTGTCGATGCCAGCGTCAGGGATTCTTTTCACGGTACCAGCAAGCTGGTCGCGCCGCTGGCGCTGACCTTGTTCGTCTGGATTTTCTTTATGAACCTGATGGATCTGATCCCGGTTGACTGGCTGCCCTGGATTGCGGCCCAGTCCGGCATCAGCCATCAGAAAGTGGTGCCGACCACCGATGTCAACGCAACGCTGGGCATGTCTGTCGCGGTATTCGCGCTGATTATCTTCTACAGCCTTCGAATGAAGGGGCCGGGCGGATTCATCTCCGAACTGATTATGAATCCGCTGAACCCGAAAGATCTGGGCATGCCGGTGATTTTCTGGCCGTTTGTGATGGCCTTTAATCTGATTCTGGAGCTCGTTTCGCTGCTCGCCAAGCCGGTTTCGCTGGGCCTGCGCTTATTCGGCAATCTGTATGCGGGCGAGCTTATCTTTATTCTGATCGCATTGGTTTTCGCTGCCGGTTCCGGTTATATCGGTGCTGGTCTGCAGGCACTGTTCGGCGAGCACATCCCGGCTTTCTACTGGGTGGGTGCGGCGCTGGCGGTAGCCATTACGCTGTGGCTGAACCTGAAAGGCAAACTGCCGACCAAGCGCACGGTGCTGCTGCTGGCGATCGAACTGCTGCTGATCGGCGGCCTGGCATTTGCCGGCGGGCAGTTGATGCATTTCGGCTGGGCGGTCTTCCATGTTTTGGTGATCATCCTGCAGGCATTTATTTTCATGATGCTGACCATTGTGTATCTGAGCATGGCTCATGAGCATCATTAGTTGTGTCTTGTCGTCGCTTCTTTCACTGCGTGAAAACCGCAACGACAAGACGGCGTTAGTTGATTGATCTTTGCTTCTGATTCGCTACGCGAACCAACCGGCAAAGATGGGAAAAAGTTGTTTTGGAGTCGCTTCTTTCACTGCGTGAAAACCGCAACGATAAGACGGCATTAGTTGATTGATCTTTGCCTCTGATTCGCTGCGCGAACCAACCAGCAAAGATGGGAAAAAGTTGTTTTGAAGTCGCTTCTTTCACTGCGTGAAAACCGCAACGACAAGACGGCGTTGGTTGATTGATCTTTGCTTCTGATTCGCCGCGCGAACCACCCGGCAAAGATGAGAAAAGATGTTTCGGTGCCGTTTTGCAGGACGGCATTTGGCGAGAAGAGTTGAGTGCGTTCCCGGTCTTTGAGTGGCGGGGCGGATGATAAGAGTTTGAATTGGTATCAACCTGGAAGTAGCAGGAGTTAATCATGGAATTTGTAATTGGTATGACCGCAATTGCCGTTGGATTGCTGATCGGCCTTGGCGCTCTGGGCGTCGGCGTCGGTGTCGGTATTTTGGGCGGCCGTTTGCTGGAAGGTTCAGCGCGCCAGCCGGAACTGGCCCCGATGCTGCAGGGTAAGTTCTTCCTGTCCATCGGTCTGCTGGACGCGGTTGCGATGATCGGTGTCGGTATTGCGTTGTTCTTTACCTTCGCCAACCCGTTCATCGGCCAGCTGCAAAACGCGGTTGGTGGATAACACCGGCAATTCAGCCCGTTAAAGTATTTCAAGAGGACAGGACGTGAATATCAATCTCACACTTATCCTGCAATCAATCGCGATGATGATCTTCGTGTGGTTCTGTATGAAGTTCATCTGGCCGCCTCTGCTGAAATCGCTGGAAGAGCGTCGCGCGAAGATCGCCGAAGGGCTGGCCGCATCGGATGAAGCGGAAAAGGCCCTGGCGGCTGCGAAGGCCGAAGCTGAGAGCTTTCTCAAAGATGCGCGCAATCAGGCCAGCCAGATCGTTGATCAGGCCAACCAGCGTGGCACACAGGTCTTCGATGACGCGAAACAGGAAGCAGTCGCTGAAAAACAGCGGCAGGTTTCTGCGGCCGAAGCGGAAATTCAGCAGAGCGCGAATCATGCCCGTGAGGAATTGCGCCAGAAGGTCGCAGCGTTGGTAGTGGCGGGTGCGGAAAAGGTCATCGAAAAAGAGATCGATTCGCAAACCCACGATGCATTGCTGGAAAAGCTGATCGCCGAAATCTGAAGAGCAGGTAGCAAGCATGAGCGACTTAACCAAGTTTGCCCGACCCTACGCCAAGGCGGCGTTTGAGCTGGCGCGGGACCAGGCGGCGATGCCGCGGTGGTCGAAGATGCTGTCTTCGGCCAGCCGGCTGCTGGACGAACCGGCGGTCGATGAGCTGACTCGCAACCCGCATGTCGCCCAAGGCGAGCTGGCGGCCATGCTGATGGAGGTCGGCGGCGACACGTTTGACGACGGCTTCGGCAACTTGCTGAAGGTGTTGGCGGAAAATCGCCGGCTGGCGCTGCTGCCGGAGATTGCCGAGCAGTATGAGCATTACCGGCGCGAGGAAGAGAAGCGCCTCAGCGTTCGCGTGGTCTCGGCGGTGGCACTGAAAGACGATCAGCGCAGCCGGCTTGAGGGCGCGCTGGCCAGACGGTTTGATCGCGAAGTGTCG
Source organism: Lysobacterales bacterium (assembly GCA_028289465.1). GTDB lineage: Bacteria > Pseudomonadota > Gammaproteobacteria > Xanthomonadales > SZUA-36 > JANQPM01. Next base: position 34,038 of record JANQPM010000043.1, read on the forward strand.
TTGCAAAACGATGTGGACCCGGACCTGATCGGCGGCGCGATCGTCTATGCCGGCGATACGGTGATCGACGGCACCGTCCGCGGACGGCTGCAAAAACTGGCAAATACTTTAACCGAATAAACGATGTAACCAGGCGGACCGCAAGCCGGCCACCTGCAAGACGATGTAGGGAAAGACGATGCAAACGCAACTGAACCCATCTGAAATTAGTGAACTGATCAAAAAGCGTGTCGCGGACTTCCAGGTTGTGTCCGAAGCGCGCAACGAAGGCACTGTCGTCAGTGTTTCTGACGGCATTTCCAGAATTCACGGGCTGGCCGATGCCATGCAGGGTGAAATGATCGAGTTCCCCAACAATACCTTCGGCCTGGCGCTCAATTTGGAGCGCGATTCCGTCGGTGCGGTAATCCTGGGCGAATACGAGCATATTTCCGAGGGTGACACGGTTAAATGTACCGGACGTATTCTCGAAGTGCCGGTCGGCCACAAACTGCTTGGCCGCGTCGTCGACGCGCTGGGTACTCCGATCGACGGTCAGGGCCCGGTCGAAAACGACGGTTATGAGCCGGTAGAGAAGGTTGCGCCGGGCGTAATCTGGCGGCAATCGGTCGATCAGCCGGTCCAAACCGGCTTGAAGTCAATTGACGCGATGGTTCCGGTTGGCCGTGGCCAGCGTGAGTTGATCATCGGCGACCGCCAGACCGGTAAGACAGCGGTTGCGATCGACACTATCATCAACCAGAAAGGTACCGGCATTAAGTGTATCTATGTGGCCATCGGCCAGAAGAATTCCACGGTCTCCAATCTGGTTCGCAAGCTCGAAGAGCATGGCGCGATGGAACATACCATTGTGGTTTCCGCCGGCGCGTCGGACTCGGCCGCGATGCAGTACATCGCCCCATATGCCGGCTGCGCGATGGGCGAGTATTTCCGCGACCGCGGCGAGGATGCGCTGATCATCTACGACGATCTGACCAAGCAGGCCTGGGCTTATCGGCAGGTTTCCCTATTGCTGCGTCGTCCGCCGGGCCGCGAAGCCTATCCGGGCGATGTGTTCTACCTGCATTCGCGTTTGCTGGAACGCGCAGCGCGTGTGAATGCCGATTACGTGGAACAGGCCACCAACGGCGAGGTCAAGGGCAAGACCGGCTCGCTGACAGCATTGCCGATTATCGAAACCCAGGCAGGTGACGTATCGGCCTTCGTACCGACCAACGTTATTTCCATTACCGATGGCCAGATCTTCCTGGAAACCGACTTATTCAATGCCGGTATCCGTCCGGCAATCAACGCCGGCCTGTCGGTATCCCGGGTCGGTGGCGCAGCGCAAACCAAGGCAGTCAAGAAACTGGGCGGCGGCGTTCGCCTGGCGCTGGCGCAGTACCGCGAGCTGGCGGCGTTTGCGCAGTTTGCATCCGATCTGGACGAGACCACGCGTAAGCAGTTGGAGCGCGGTCAGCGCGTTACGGAGCTGATGAAACAACCGCAGTACAGTCCGCTGTCCGTCGCGCATATGGCGGTCTCGCTGTACGCCGTGGACAAAGGCTATCTGGACGATGTCGAGCTGAACAAAGTCGGCGATTTCGAGTCGGCCCTGCATTCGTTCATGGACAACAATTACGCCGAACTGGTCGGCAAGATCAACGAGACCGGCGACTGGAACGATGAGCTGGCGGAAGCGATGAAGGCTGCGCTGGATTCCTTTGCCAGCACCGGCAGCTACTAGCCAGCGGTCCCGATGTAGGAAGCGAAATGTCCAACGCAAGAGAGATCACGACCAAAATTCGCAGCGTGGAAAACACCCGCAAGGTGACCAGCGCGCTGGAAATGGTGTCGGCCAGCAAGATTCGTAAGTCGCAAGACAAAATGGCCGCGTCGCGGCCGTACGCGAGCATGGTCAAACAGGTCATCGGTCACTTGTCCAAGGCGCGGCCGGAATACAAGCACCCGTTCACGGTGGAACGGGAAGAAGTGAAGCGCGTCGGCTATGTGATTATTTCGTCCGACCGCGGGCTTTGCGGCGGCCTGAACAACAACCTGTTCCGGAACCTGCTGATGGATATCAAGCAGTGGCAGGATCAGGGCGTGGAAGTGGATGTGGTGACCTTTGGCAAGAAGGCCGGCCAGTTCTTCAAGCGCATTGCGGTAAACATTGCCGCCAGCACGCAGGATCTGGGCGAGTCGCCCGAGGTGACCGATCTGATCGGCCCGCTGAAAGTGCTGACCGATGCGTACAAGGAAGGCAGCCTGGACCGAGTGGTGCTGGCCTACAACGATTTCGTCAACACCATGACCCAGCGGCCGACACTGGATCAGTTGCTGCCGCTGCCGCCGACCGATGACGAGCAGGTGCGGGAAATCTGGGACTATATATACGAGCCGGATGCGGTCGAACTGCTGGATACGGTACTGACCCGCTATCTGGAATCCCTGGTTTACCAGGGCGTGCTGGAAAACCTCGCGTCCGAGCACGCGGCCAGAATGATCGCGATGAAAAATGCGTCGGACAACGCCTCCAGCCTGATCGACGATTTGAAGCTGGTCTACAACAAGGCCCGCCAGGCGGCCATTACACAGGAAATTTCGGAAATCGTGAGCGGTGCTGCTGCGGTATAGCGCATCGTTCGGGACATTTTTAGGAGTATAAACACATGAGCGCTGGAAATATCGTACAGGTGATTGGCGCGGTGGTGGACGTTGAGTTTCCCCGTGACGCCATGCCGAAAGTTTACGACGCCCTGACCGTTGATAACACCGACATCATGCTGGAAGTGCAGCAGCAATTGGGCGACGGCGTGGTTAGAACCATCGCACTGGGCTCGACCGATGGCCTGAAGCGGAATCTGTCGGTTACCAATACGGGCGCCGCCATTTCCGTGCCGGTGGGCACCAAGACCCTGGGCCGCGTCATGGATGTGATGGGCAACCCGATTGACGAAGCCGGTCCGATTGGTGAAGAAGCTCGCTGGCCGATTCACCGCCAGGCGCCCGCATACGAGGATCAGGCCTCGGCCACCGAGCTTCTGGAAACGGGCATCAAGGTTATCGACCTGATTATGCCGATCTCGAAGGGCGGCAAGGTCGGCCTGTTCGGCGGCGCCGGCGTCGGCAAGACGGTAACCCTGATGGAGCTGATCCGTAATATCGCGATCGAGCACAGCGGCTACTCGGTGTTTGCCGGTGTTGGCGAACGGACCCGCGAAGGCAACGACTTCTACCACGAAATGAAAGATGCCGAGGTACTCGACAAGGTAGCCCTGGTCTACGGTCAGATGAACGAGCCGCCCGGCAACCGTCTACGCGTGGCGCTGACCGGTTTGACCATTGCGGAATATTTCCGCGATGAGGGCCGCGACGTGCTGATGTTTATCGACAATATCTACCGCTACACCCTGGCCGGAACGGAAGTATCGGCACTGCTGGGCCGTATGCCTTCGGCGGTTGGCTATCAGCCTACTCTGGCCGCGGAAATGGGTATTCTGCAAGAGCGGATTACCTCGACCAAGACCGGTTCCATCACCTCGTTCCAGGCGGTCTATGTACCGGCGGACGATTTGACCGATCCGTCCCCGGCAACCACATTCGCTCACCTGGATGCGACCCTGGTGCTGTCCCGTCAGATCGCCGAACTGGGCATTTACCCGGCCGTCGATCCGCTGGATTCGACCTCCCGTCTGCTGGATCCGAACATGATCGGTCAGGAACACTACGAAGTGGCCCGGTCGGTACAGGCGGTGTTGCAGCGTTACAAGGAACTGAAGGACATCATCGCGATTCTTGGCATGGACGAGCTGTCCGAGGAAGATAAGCAGACCGTTGCCCGCGCGCGGAAGATTCAGCGCTTCCTGTCCCAGCCGTTCTTCGTCGCGGAAACGTTTACTGGAACGGCGGGCAAATATGTGTCCCTGAAAGAAACCATTCGGGGCTTCAAAGGCATTGTCGAAGGCGAATACGACCACCTGCCGGAGCAGGCGTTTTACATGGTCGGCACCATTGATGAAGCCGTCGAGAACGGCAAGGAAATGGAGCAGAAAGCAGCCTAGGTGGCTGAGGGCTAACTATGGCTAACACCATTCATTGCGACATCGTCAGCGCTGAAGAGTCTATTTTTTCCGGTGCGGTTAAAATGGTTTTCGCGACCGGAGAGATGGGAGAGCTGGGCATCGCGCCGCGCCATACGCCGCTGCTGACGCGGCTTAAGCCGGGCCAGGTGCGGGTGCAGTTGGAAACGGACGAGGAAGCGTTCTATTACGTTTCCGGCGGACTGATCGAAGTTCAGCCGCATATGGTGACCGTATTGGCTGACACCGCGATCCGGGCCAATGACCTGGACGAGGCGGCGGCCCAGAAAGCCAAAGAAGAAGCCGAGAAGGCACTGGCCGACCGGGCGACGGATGTCGAGGTGGCCGAGGCCCAGGCCAAGCTGGCCGAAGCCATGGCGCAGATCGCCGCGCTGGAGCGGCTGCGCAACATTCGAAAGCGCTGAACGGCTGTTCCTGCAGCTCGTTTTTCCCGCTTCACCAATGCCGGCGTTCACGCCGGCATTTTTGTATTTCCCCTGCGCGGTAGTCGCCGATATTATCGTACTGAGCAGAAATAAAGTAATACTTTAAATGGGTTAGGCAAAATATCGGGAGCAGAAAGTTTCAGTTCCTTTGGCTATACTAGTAATTACGACTGCCCCAAAGGGGGCGATCTATTCGGGGGTGTAATCCTTAAATCTTGGGACAACACCAATATTTTAATTATTAAAAAAGCGGGAGGAACGTATGCGTACATACGGACTGATACTTCTACTCATGATGGTCTCGCTGCCGCTCCTGGCTAAAAACGACCTCATGAATCCTGTATTGATGGAAGATGGAGTTTTCTTCGAATCATTTGAATCGCACGGCGCTTCGACATTAAGTCTTAGGGGTCCCGGTACTTTCCAGACCAAGATGAATTTCGCCCAGGGCGAGTCGCCATTCATCGATATTACCAATGTGGGTGGCAAAGGTCTGGCTGATGGGCTGTACAAGTACGAAATTGCAATAGCACCGGCTACCATTCAAAGGGGCGGTCTTGAATCAAACCAGAGCATCCGCCTGAGCTCAGACCGCAATGCATTCAACGGCATGACCGATCCAAAAAAATCGCCAATCAGCGGTACTTTCAGAATCCAAGACGGTGCACTGGTTGATTCCAGCCTTGCAGAATGACCTGAGAATACAGACTTGATTGGGGAGGAAAATTCATGAAACTCATACGAAATACATTTATTGGACTAGCACTCGTCTGCAGTGGTGGGGTATCCGCAGATATCGTCCATCTTGACGATGTGATTATTACTTTCAGTCTTTGTGTCGGCAACGACTGCGTGAATGGTGAAAGCTTCGGATTTGATACTATCAGGCTGAAAGAAAACAACTTGCGTATCAAATTTGACGATACCAGTGTTTCCGCCAGTTTCCCGAGAAACGACTGGCAGATCACCGCAAACGAAACCACCAACGGCGGTCAGAACAAGTTCTCGATCGACGATATCACCGGTGGCCGCACGCCGATGACCATCGAAGCCAGCGCGCCCAGCCACAGCCTGTATGTGGATGACGGCGGCCGTCTGGGCCTCGGTACCAGCACCCCGGTGGTTGATGTGCATGTGAAGAGCGGTAACACGCCGACCCTGCGTTTGGAGCAGGACGGCACGTCAGGCTTCACGCCGCAAACCTGGGATGTGGCCGGGAACGAAGCCAACTTCTTCGTCCGCGACGCCACCAACGGCAGCACCTTGCCGTTCAAGGTGTTCCCGAGCGCACCGACCAACGCGCTGACCATTGAAGGCACCACGGGTGATATTGGCCTGGGTACGCAGTCTCCGGCGACCCATCTGCATATCCAGAACAGCGGTTTTGTGACCTACCGGCTGGAAAACACCAGCGCAGGCGTCAGTTGGGATCAAACCAACTCGGGCACCGGTCTGTTCCGGTTCAACGAGGCCTCAGACGCCACGGTTGAAATGGAAATCAACGGTGACGGTGACGTAACCATTTCCGGTGAACTGACGACCACAGGCATGACCTGCGGTAGCGGCTGTGACGCGGTATTCGCACCGGAATACGATATGCCGAGCATCAGTGAGCATGCAGCCGCCATGTGGCGCAATGGTTATCTGCCGAATATCGGCCCAACGGTTGAAGGCGTACCTGTTAATCTGACCGATAAGACCGGGCGCATGCTCAATGAGCTGGAAAAAGCGCACATCTATATCGAGCAATTGCACAATCGTCTGGAACGACTGGAAGCTTTACTAGACGAAAACTAATCAAAGTTTTCCAACGTAGTTCGACCAAGGGCCGCAATGCGGCCCTTGGTTTTTTGCCGGTACGGAAAATGAGGACCGAACATGCGTGCTGTCCGAAGCCGTTTTTACTGATTGAACCTCGGATATGTGGTATGTAATCATGCGATAAAAGCCGCTCTGCAACAGCAAAGAGTACTAGCGGCGTGCAATTATGGAGTTAGGTATTGCCTGATAAAGAAAAATCCAATCAAAGCGTATACGGTTCGGTCTGGGATGAATACGTCAAGGAACGGTTTCCTGCCATTAAGGCCGCCACACCCTTCGCTCAGCGGGAGCTGGCACCATGGCGCGTACTCAATACCAAGGACAATGAGTACATATGGCCTGGGGACGAATGGGGGGATCGGGAAACGGCACGAAGGCTATTCAATGAATCGTTCGGTTCGCGGCTGGGCGATGACGTCAAGTTTCTATGTGAACTCGGTGCCGGAGCAGGGCGATATACGGTTTTGGCGCTGGAGCGATTTTCACATTCTACGATTCTTTCTTTTGATGTTTCGGCGGAGTTCGAGGCGATACTCAAAAAGCGCTGTTCACCCTTTGTGGAAGCTGGTCGCCTGAAAACCTACTTGCTTGATGAAGATCCGCTGCGGCTGGTTAACACCGTACTTAAAAAGGGCCTGTTCGGAAAGATTGACGGCGTTTATTCATTTGATGCGATGGTGCATGTAGATCTCCATACATTGCTCGTTTACTGGATAAGCGCTGCGAGAATGCTGAAGCCTGGTGGAATTCTGGCGATGAATGTTGCCGATGCAAGCAGCGAAAACGGCTTTATGAAGCTGCTTAACGACTCGGTAGGCATATACCGGCAGGTGGGGAACGCCGGAGGCCACTTCATGTGGGCGTCCGAGGATATCGCGGTAAAAACCCTGGGCCGCCTCGGGTTTGAAGTGACGATTACAGAGGGAAATGGGCGCGATGTGTCGTTTTCGGCGAAACTTGTCGATGCCGATCGAAGCGCCAGGTGGCTGAAAAAAGCTCGCGTAACCTGGTTCGATTACCTGTTTGATTAATATTATGGCCCGAGTGACCGGCTTCGCTATACTATTTCCAATCGGTACGGCTACCGCATAGTCGGTCCAGCCGGCATAAGCCAGCTTCAGCGAACCGCATGGTTAGTTGAAATACTATAAAGAACTACGGAACGATAATATGGAATCCTACTGTATAAAAACCGGATATCAGTGCAACCTGGAACCGGTGGAATATGATGATACTGCGGAAGATTCATTAATCTATCAGCTGGATGTATATATTTATGCTGCCCAGCAAATTGCCGAGCACGGATATTCCCGGGTCCTGGATGTGGGCTGTGGTTGCGGGATGAAACTCGAAAAGTACATTCATCCAACCGGCGCCGATATTACCGGTGTGGACGGTAATCACGCTATTAGCTTTTGCCGGGAGAATCTGAATTTCGGCAAATGGCATATCGACAATATTGAAGAGCCCTATGCAGATCTCGGGCAGCCTTTCGATTTTATTATCAGTGCCGATGTTGTCGAGCACTTGATTGATCCCAATACACTATTCCGCTATTTCAGGCGCTGGTCGCACCCCGAAACCCGAATGCTCATTTCCACTCCTGAACGGGATTTACGGCGCGGCGCGGAGGATATGGGCCCGCCGGGAAACGGCGCACACGTACGAGAGTGGAGCCAGGACGAATTCAACCGGTATCTTATAAGCCGGCAACTAGATGTTCACCATCATAAAATTGTGGAATTGAAAGCGGGCATGGCCTGTTGTCAGATGGCGCTTTGTTCCTGGCGCCAATAGGTGGTCTGGCGAAGCGCTTTCGAAATTTCACAGGTAGGTTTTAACGAAATCCAAATAATCCTCAGGCAATTGCATTAATCCCTTTTTGACCAGTTGCCGGCTGCCTGAGTAACGTTTGGATGCGTGATAATAGGCAGTGATTTCCCGATCTTCCTGTAGCACATCCCAATAAGTTCCGTACTGCGCTGCATTATCCCAGTGCTCTTTCCTTTCGGTTTCTTTTTCGGCATAGGAATGGAAATCGGAAAAAAACTTAAAATGCTGCAAAACGCCGGTAAGTTCGGCGTGCTTTACGTTTGGAATGACATGGGTTGAAGCTTCATAGGACAAATCCTCACGCCATTTGACCATCGGTATTTTTCGCAACACCGGCGATGGCTTTTCACGGTTCTTGCCTTCCCAGAACAGACGATGCCTTGGCCCGCCCCGTACCGGCACGCCGTTCTTGCCCCGCACATGGTAGGAATCGCTGTCAAAGTACTCACAGGTCGACAGGAAAGGCTCACCGGATGTATAGACGGAATCCTTTATGGGCTTTTCCGAATACATATCCAGCAGAAATGTCATCACGGCCTGCGCACCAGACTGCTCCAGGTATTCGAGCAGCTTCCGTAGCGGAACCTTTTCACACATCGGGTAGACGAATAGCTCGTCGGCGTCCAGCGTCATCGTCCAGTGACCGGTGCCAAAGTGTTTGAGCAGCACATTCAGCCAATCGACTCCGCATTTGCTCTCCGCGTAACTCGCATCGGTATGAAACACATGCACATCGGTTTGGGAGAGCAGGTGGTCGACGGTGGAGTCGGTGGAGTCGTTGTCGACAAAGAAGAACCTGTCGACGCCCATTTCACGATGGTATTTGAGGAAATAAGGAAGCCTGAGAAGTTCGTTTCGAACACATGAAAAACCCAGGACTTCGGTTGGTCGAATTTTGATCGGGCGCCTGTCCAGCCGGGTCAGCAAGTGACCGCTGTGCTCGGCCCGGAGTTCCCGGTACGGCAGAAAGTGCCGAAGAATCTTATCTAGGTACTTGCCCATCTGATTCAGCCTCGTTTGAATTACTGATCGGAACAGCTATATCCCAGGTCTTGCAGCAATTGCTTTTCGCGCTGGCCCAGAAAATCGTACTGAATCGGGGCGTTTCGAATGCGATTGGGATCAAGCAGGCTGAGCGATTCTTCAATCCAGCTACCCGGCTGACGCAGGGCCACGAATTTGGCGATCGATTTCAAGGTATTCACCGGCTCGTCGACAAACGACTCCAGTCTGAATTCGCGATAGGATCCGATTGATAACAGCTTCGATTCGTTCCTGATCCGCCGGAATCGCCGATACCAGAGTGAACCGAAATCTTCAAGCGGACGCTCGACAACCGGCACGGCTTCGTAATACCGGTTAAACGCTGCCGGTGTCCAGCTATCATCCCTGGCCGAGGCCATCCACCGGTATCCGGGGTGTCTGGACATGGAAATGGCGGTTTGCGCGCCATGGCGCATGAGATGGACGAATTTGCATTCCGGCCATATTCTTTGGATCACGCTCATCCACGGGCCGTAGTCGGGCGTTTTGTCAGCCCACAGACGCTTGCCTTCGTCATTCGCCAGAAGCAGGGCGACTCTATTGCAGAACCCCTGGATGGAAACCATGGATTCATCGGGGAAAAGCGCCAGTATCCTGTCTTTTTCTACCGGGGTAACGGGTTTGCCGGTAATGTGGTATGTCTCAAGTAGAATGCGAGCCAGCTCCGCTGGATACCCGCCGCCTGTCCCGAACATTTCGTACATCTTGGGTATCCAGTGTGTTTCGTTATAAACGAAAATATCCGGATGAAGATTGAACATGTTTCGCAGCAGCGTTGAGCCGCAGCGGCCGGTACCGATAATGCAAAATCGCATCTAAGTGCCTCTGATGTTAGTCGTTTCGGTTCATGAGTGGGCGCCGATCACTCAACGGTATCGGACAGCGTGTGGCTATAGTATTGCGACAGGTATTTTTCCAGCCTGCGATCTTCGAGAATAGTGCCGGCACTTAGTGCTTGCCGTAGTTTTTTCGTCCCGTACAGATGTTGTGCGCAATAGTCCTGTAAGCCTTCGTTTTCTTGCAACTGCTTGTAGAGGTTTCGCCAGGTTATTCCGACGGTTTCCGGCAATTCGACATTTCGTTCGTATGCCGCGCCGCCTTTTTGGATTTTATTGATGAACTGCTCATAGGTTCTCATCGGAAAATGCAGGATATCAATATCCGCCTGACGTCCGTTCGGGGTTGAGAACCCGGAAACACGATGGTTCCCCTGACTGACACTTATTCCGGCGCAGCCTCTGTGTGCCGCCTTGGGCGGCAGAGGCTGCCCAAGAGGGTTTAGCGATTCCTTTTCCCGATAGATCATGCGCCGGTAAAACGGTGGCTCAGCGTTTGCAGTCATGATGAAATTTTGCCGGCTTGCTTCGGCAACGTTGCAGTCATCGGGCAGGCGCTTGAAAACATCTTTCAGCGTACCTGTCCGCGGCCACCAGAATTCATCTGCATCGTTGTTAATAATCCAGTCGGCGCCATAGTCCGTATACGCCATTCTGGCCATCCTGGTGACCCAGGCACGCTGGTTGTAATTATCGTCGCCCTCGAATATTCGGTGCAGGACTCCCTGGTTTTCGTATTCTTCGAGAATCTTCGGCGTACTATCCACCGATTTATTGTCAGTAACGATAAAGTAATCGACGCCCTGCGACCGATGAAAATCTATGTTCTGCCGGATGATGTCCTGCTCATCGCGGACCAGCAACGTCATGACAAGTTTCATGCTGGAACTACTCGGCAGACCGGATTGATGTCGCCAACCGGCCGGAAAAAAGGCACCCGGCACTAAACCGTATTCCGGGTAGCGTGTAAAAACAGATCGTCAATGAACCACCGCCCCTGTAACACCGTGGCAAAAAGCCGGGTGTCGGCTATGAATAAACTACATGTAAACGATCTTCGAATTTCCTGAACTAGCTGCGTTACCTACCGAAAGCGGGTGGCCCGGTCTATGGGTTCATGCCTTCCGTGCTCGTCAAGACGCTGTTGCTGTTGACCTTGGTCGGGATATGTGCCGACTGAAGCAAGGCCTCTATCCTTTCGATTCTTTGCAGCAGCTCGGTGTTTTCGGCTTTTAGTCTGGAGTTCTCAGCATGGTAGTCTTCAGTCAGCCATTGAATTTTCTGCTGCAGATTCTGCAGTTCCGCATTCTTGGTATCCACTTGCGAGGCAAGTGCCTTGACTGCTGCCATCGTTACCCCAGCCATATCGGCAACGCTGATATAGCGGCTGTCCTGTCCCAGTTGAAAAGCCGCGGCAAATTCTTCAGCCATCGGGCCCATATGACGTTGATCGGATTCGTCGGTTTTATACTCCCATTCGGCAATCGGTAAAGAAATTACTTTCTCCAGAATAGACTGCGTATCAACGAGAGTGATATTTTCTTTGAAGGTCCGGCTGGATTTTTGCAGATACGACCCTTCAATGGTCAGGTCGCCGGAAGGCGCTATTTGGAACTCCCAGCTATCGCCATCGACAATATTAATCCGAAAGTTGCTGCCGGCCTTGTTGAAGTCGATATCGCCGCCGGTGGTACGGAACCGGAATCCGGCAAAATCGCTTCCGGCATTTTCTGCCAGGAATGCGAATGGAAAACCGGCCTCATTAGCTTTGACGTGGAATAGTGCGTCCGGGGTATCGGTGGCTACGCCGACATTTCCAAGGGCATCCACCACCAGCGCATCGTTCGACCATGCGGTGCCCGCCGCCGTCAGTGAAATCGTGAAGCCAAAAACTCTAGCTAAGTATCTGATTTTCATAATGAAACTCGACCGTAAAGCTGACGAACTAATGTACAAGGATTCGTTTGATCTTGCAAGTGGACAATGCCGGAGCGGTTTGTCGCTAACTTGCCGGGCGCCGGCACAGGGAGCTCAGTACCCCCCGGGATTCATGTTTTGCCAGTGCCAGCTATCTTTACACATATCAAAAAGGCTCTTTTCCGCCCGCCAGACAAGCGCTTTCTCAGCCCTTGTACAGCTCGCGAATAACACCGGCACATCTCCTGGCCGTCGAGGCCCGAATTGGTAGGGGATTCGGCGCGATGCCGCCTTCTCGAAAGTACTTATGAGTTCCAGTACCGAAAAGCCCCGGCCGGTTCCGAGGTTGCAAATTAATACGTTCGCACCCTTCGACAATCGTTGCAAAGCGCTGAGGTGTCCTTTTGCGAGATCAGTAATATGGATGTAGTCCCGAATGCCCGTTCCGTCATGCGTCGGGTAGTCGTTCCCGAATACCTCGACGAAGCTTAACCTGCCGACCGCGGCCTGTGTGATATTGGGCATGATATTGTTGGGCTTGCCTTGAGGATCCTCGCCGATCAAACCGGACGGGTGTGCGCCCACCGGGTTGAAATAGCGCAGTATTCTGATGCGCCATTCCGCATCGGCGCCGCTGAGGTCTTGCAGCATGCTCTCGATTTCGGCCTTGTTTTCTGCATACGGGTTCCCGGGGTTTGGCAGCAGATCCTCGGTCAGGGGCGGTGCGTATTCGCTTCCATACACCAATGCGGAAGAGCTGAAGACCAGTTTCTTCACATGATGATCGCCCATCGCTTCAATTAAGTTCTTTGTGCCGAGTACGTTGTTCTCGAAGTACCGCGATGGTTGTGCCACGGATTCGCCAACCGCTTTCAGCCCCGCGAAATGTAGTACGGCATCGGTTGGGTGGCGGCTAAAAACGGCATCTAGCGCGTTTCTGTCCCGAATATCGGCCTGGACAAATGCAAGCCGCCTGCCGGTAATCTTCTCAACTCTGCTTAACGCCTCTCTTTTACTGTTGCAGAGGTTATCCACCACGACAACGTTATGGTTCGACTGCAGCAGTTCGACACAAGTGTGCGAGCCGATGTAACCCGCACCTCCGGTTACCAGAACATTCATGCTCAACCTTCAGGCCCCGTTATTCGGGCCGGGGCTACTGGCATTTGCATAGCGTAAATAGGTTTCAAATATTTAATTCCACCAGTAGTCGACGGAAAGCCGGTGCAGGGCCGTTTTTCGTAGGTCATAAGAGTCGCAAATTGCCGCGTTGGTTCTTTCGCCGGGAAAAGGCTCGTCGCTTTCATGGATTCCCCTGTTGGTCATCAGCGCCCGGTCGCATCGGGCGGCGATACCCGCCAGGCGGCAGGTGGAGACACCTTTGTCTTTTTGGGAAGATGCGTGCGTTATGCATTGGGTTTTGAGCGGCCCTTCCTGCCGGACTATACCCGGTTTTTCAGAGCGGTTTTTGAACAGCTTGAACATAGGTGCGGGTTTCAATCCAGCGTCAAATATGCGGGTTCGTGATTTATCAGCGACCAGGCCTTACGCCGGGTTTTTCTTCCAGTACGGGTGCCTGATCGCTCTATTGGTGGATAATTTAGCGCTACAGATCGCTTTCCTGCAAGGCCAGATGCAGCAGAACAGCGACGAAATCGCAGAACTCGAAAGAGCTCTGTCGGAGTCACTTCTGGAGAAACGGGTACTCTGAAAGCGTCCTTTCAGTATTGCGTTACGGTGACTGTGGGCCGGTCTTTGATCACGAGTATGTCCGACCAGGAGCTGAATGGGCGATCTTAAAAGGCCTATCCGTTGTTTATGAAGTTGCCCGGTTCACGGCTGGACGATGACGCCAAGTGGCGCCACAGGCGACCGGCCGGAGCGGGCGCCGTGAAGCACGGCTTCTTGCGCGATGCGGTAGGTATTCGCGCCTAAAGGCGCTCCTGCACATGGGCTTAACGGCTACGCCAGAGGGCTTCTTCGCTTAGCGAAACCGCAGTGTAGGTGACTTGGCTGGCGGTTTTGCCAGCGGCAAAGAAGCCGGCCAGCAGGTACCGTCAAGCACGTCTGACTCCACCTGCACGCGCTTAACGGTTTCGTCAGAAGGCTTCTTCGCTATCGCGAAACCGCCGTCTGACTCCACCTGCGCTACGAAAGAGGTGGGTGCGAGACTCCTTTTGTATTCAATAAATGCGCTGCTTGATATAATGAGCGCCCAGCTACAGTAGCGCTGTTCCGGTCGGTGAAAAGGAACCACAGACTATGGTTTTTGGGTAACTTGAAATGCTCGTTGGTTTTCGCTTTGGAACGTTATGAATTACCTGGAAACTTCGCTTGATTTACCGCTGAAAAAGGTGCTGGAAATAATGCAGGCCAGGGTTGTCGGTGGTACCAGCTACTTCGGTGTGAAAACGTTCAAAAACCCATTAGATTTTTGGATATATCAGGAAATCATTTTTAATCAGCAGCCCGATGTAATAGTAGAGATAGGCAATAAGTGGGGCGGAAGTGCTTTGGCCATGGCACATTATCTAGATGTCTTGGGTAAAGGCAGGCTGATAGGTGTGGATATCGACCATTCGCTGTTACATGAAAAAGTAAAGGAGCATCCCCGTATTACATTTATCGAGTCTGATGCCGTAGAGGCATTTGATAAAGTCAGTTTACTAATCGAGGCTGATGAAAACGTATTAGTCATTGAGGATAGTTCCCATACCTATGAGAATACTTTCAACGTATTGGATAAATACTCGGCTTTAATAGATAAAGGAGGGTATTTCATTGTTGAGGACAGCATCTGCCACTACGGGCTTGATGTAGGGCCGTCACCTGGTCCGTACGAAGCAATAGTAGATTTTGTTTCCAGCAGAGACGATTTCGAGATTGACAGAAGTAAAGAATCCTTTCTGATTACGTGGAACCCTAAGGGTTTTCTAGTGAAGACAAAATAAAAAGACTATATCTATGCATCCTTCATCTCTTGAAAACATGCAAAAGTGCTACGAAACATACATCTGTGGCGCCTATCATGATAACAAGCAGCAAATTCAGGTATTGGATATTGGCGGTGCCAATGTAAACGGCTCCTATTCGGATATTTATTCCCAGGAGAAATTCAACTATATCGCTGTAGATATCGCACCTGGCGATGGTGTGGACTTGGTGCTTGAAGATCCCTACCGGATACCTTATGAAGATGCCTCAGTTGATGTATTAATTTCCGGTCAAGCATTTGAGCATGTGGAATTTTTCTGGCTGCTATTCGAAGAAATGGTTCGGGTCGTAAGAGAAGACGGCTGGATTATTCTGATAGCCCCATCTGCTGGTCCGATACATCGCTATCCCGTCGACTGCTATCGCTTCTATCCAGATGCCTACCATGCTTTAGCGAAGTACGCCGATATCAAAGTGGTGGATATTATTCATGATCCCAGAGGGCCGTGGCAGGACCTGGTGGGCGTGTTTTCCAAAGCAATGCACGTTACAAAGCCCGAGCGGAAAATATGGCGGCACCTGAAAGACCATGAAATTAATCGATATATCAAAAACAAACTGCCGGCGAACACAAAGGTTGAGGAACGATCTCCTGAGATCGAAGCGAAAAGAGGTGTGGAACACTACTTAAAGACGCTGAAATATATTCATCAGGAAATAAAACCCACTAACTACCTAGAAATCGGCGTCAGGCAGGGAAACAGTCTGAAGCTCTCTCAATGCCCTACAATTGCAGTTGACCCAGATCCTGACTTTGATCTTGGTCGTTTTGAAAATACGGATTTTTTTGAGTCCACCAGTGACTTCTTCTTTGAAAATAACGAGGACGCGATAAACAATCAGGGTATTCATTTGGCATTTATCGATGGGATGCATTTATGTGAGTTTGTACTACGGGATTTCATAAACATCGAAGCCCATTCAAATGAAAATACAATGGTTGTTATTGACGACATATTTCCTAATCACGAAGTGCAGGCTGATAGAGAAAGAAAATCCAGGGTCTGGACAGGCGATGTTTGGAAGATGCTGCTGTGCTTTAAGCGGTTCAGGGCAGATTTGAAGTTAACCATGTTGGATACTGCGCCCACTGGCCTACTCATTGTGACTGGCCTGAACAGTATGAATAAGTATCTGGTCAATCAATATAACCCGATTGTGAATCAATTAAAGGCGATGGATATTTCTGACTACAGCGGATTGATTTTAGGTCGTCAAGAGGCCATCAGTCCCTTAAGCGATCAGTTCTTAGAGTTTATTCGTGACCGGTCTCAAACCCGTAACTTGCAGCGTTGAAAAAGCACGGCTACTTCTAGCCACAGCATTTCAAGCTATATAGTCAAGGCAAATGTCGTCTCCGGCATGCTTGAAGGTCGCCCTGTTTCACAGAAGTAAACTGGCTGCGGCATATTTATTATTTCGCCTATTGATCATCTATATAGCTATGCTTGCAACTTACTGATGAGTGCGAAACGGTTTACATCGCGTGTGCTGCCGAAGAATATCATTTAGTCTTGCGTAGGGTGAACGATCAGGAAGTCCCCTGGCGTTTTCAACGGATGCATTCCAGATATGATGGACTTCCGGGCGATAGCCGCCTAAATAGATCGCAGGCCTCTTTGAGATTCGAAGTTTATCGCCCCTAATCCGTTCATATTCGTTATGGTAGGTTTCCGGACTATTTGGGCCCTCTCTCTTTCGATTGGTTGCTATGCCACCATGTACTTGATGAAACGTGGCTTCAGTGGTCAATATAATTAATTCTGAATCTGGTAGTTCGCAGGCCCGGCGGTAGGCTTCCAGATTTACAAATCCACCGCCGATTGAAGTAAAGCGCTCATCGAAACCGCCGATTTCAGCCCATAAGTGCCGCCTCATGAATAGTGCATTACTTTCTGAAATCGGGTTGAGGAAGCCCTTGGCGCAGGATCCGGCAAAGGTACTGATTCCATAGAGTCGATAGCCATTGCTTTGCCAGGAAATTGTTCTCAGTAGCGCATCTTCCACCGATTGGCAGTAACCTTTTGGGACGCTGTCCATTTGCATTTCCGGACCCAGATGGTAGGCCAAGGTTGAAACCACTGCGCGATCAGATATAGCGTCGGCTTTCAGTGCAAAATGGCAAAGACCGGGAGATGCCATTCTGGCACCGTCAACCAGCACACCGATAAAATCAGATCGAGAGGCTTTTATACCGATATTGACTGCTGATGCCGGGGATTGATTGGGGTTCGGATGATGAACAAGCCGAATGCCTTCAATATCTTCCGGAATTGTGGTTGCCTGTGTTGATCCATTATCAACCACGATAATCTCGATCTCTCCAGAGTCCATGGATTGCTGATAAGGGGTTTGCAGTGTGTAGAGCGTGCGGGGTAGCTCCCGGCTCATGTTATAGCTCACAACGACCAGTGATATTCTTGGGGTATCCAAATCTGCCTGCCTGTGCTGAACAGCGTTGCTATTATGTCATCGGTTGTCGAAAGCGGCTACATCGTAGTCAGCCAGTGCTCCTTCAAGCTGACTGAACTCGCAATTGTCACCTTGAAAGAACACTGGCAGCAGCTCCACAGCCATGTAAACCGATGCGGTTCGCGCCACCAGTCATCGAAATGCGCTTGCTCGTCGATTCATTTTCTCTGTCATTGGTCTGCTATCGCTCACGTTGATCTTGAATAGGCGGCAACGATCTGATTCCACCAGTAGTCGATGGATAATCGGTGTAGTGCGGCCTTCCTGAGCTTGGGTGATTCGTAGTGGGGTCCCAGCTCCACGATCCACTTTTGTAGCCTCTCTTCCGATAAATGCGCGGCACTCCATTCATCAACAATCGCGACCGGGAGCTGGCGGTACGCGTCGTCCAGGGCTGAGGATTTGATAATCGGTATGGAGCCGTTCGCGATGGTTTGCCAGGCCTTTGGGGACGGGTCGATACCGCCTCCCTGAACGCACAGTACAAACGGATGGTCGCGAACCATCCGTTCGAATTCCGCTTCCGAGACATCGCCGGTTAATACCGTCGCGGTCGCAGCCAGTTCGGTGCTGCAGAGTTCGGTGACTTGCCGGCGGATTTCCCATTGCTCGCCTTCTCTGACCCGGTGTGCGCAGAACATCTTCAGCGGCCGGTCTTTGACGGGCGTTTCCGGCGGGTAGATTTTCACCTTGTTCGGGACGTCGTCCATGAACACATAGCCCACCGGCAGGGTCGACATCTCCGGCCACAATTCGTCCCGGTTTTCGGCGAACCAGTGAATAACCCTTTCATCCTCGGCGATGGTCTTGATCAGGCGTTTTTCCCGGTCGTTGAACGGCCGCCAGCGTGCGTCGATCTGGTTCGGAATCGTCAGATCTTCGGAACCAGTGATCAGTACGAACGGATGGTCGATTTTCGGCAGGATTTCCTCGAAGAAATACGGAATGGCGTTGTAGAACGAACGCATTGATACAAAGACCGTTCGAGGTGGCCGCGCCGGATCACCAAGAAAATGCTCGTCGCTTTCATCGAGTCCGCCGTCGGTCATCAGCACCCAGTCGCACCGGGCGGCGATACCCGTCAGGCGGCAGGCAGAAGCGCCTTCGTTCTTCGGGAAGATACGCGTGTTATGCATTGGGATTTCAAACGGATTTTCCCATTGTTGCACAGCACCTGGTTTTTGGGATCGCTTTCTGAACAGCTTGAACATGGGTCCGGGTTTCAATCCAGCGTCAAACAACCGGTCTGTGATTTATCAGCGGCCGGGCTTTGTGCCGAGCTTTTCTTCCAGCGTTCGTATTTGATCATTTTTCTGCCGAATAATCAGGCGCAGCCGGTTGGTCGTGTAGTCATCGTACTCGGGGTTGTAATCCGCTTCGTTGAAACGCGCTTCGTACTGCTCTAACAGCTCGGTACTAGGTTTTCCTCTGGTGAGACCGGACCGGTAACACAGTTCGTTATAAAGGGTGTCATATTCCCAGATTGAGGTAAATTCCGACCGGCTGAGTGTGACTTTGGCGGTTACCGGCCCGGTCGGCGACGCCAGTTTTTCCAGAAAGTCCGGCCGGTTTTCAAGCGCGAGGAATCGGCACAGGCGATCGACGCCAGATTCAGTATTGCGAACGAAGTCATCGTATTCCAGCACCAGCGCGGCATCGTCGGTCTTGGCGTATTCCAGCGCACTGCGGCTCATTTGATAACTGTATTCGGCCTGTCGCTGAGCCCAGGTGGCGACAGAGGGGTGCAGGACCAACTGGCTTTCCCGTTCCAGCTCTTCGCAAAACCGCGGAAAGTCCGACGGATAGAAATCTTCCCCGTAAAACGAAAATTTGTGCTTGACCGAGTTGACCACGTCAACCGGATTGCGAATGACCAGCACGAATCTGGCGTCCGGATTTAGCCGGCGAAACCAGGCCATTCGGCCATTGCCGCGAATAAGCTTGAACACATGCGGCGGAGCATTCGGCGGGCCGGCGCGAAAGTGGCGGTAAAATGTA
Source organism: Lysobacterales bacterium (assembly GCA_028289465.1). GTDB lineage: Bacteria > Pseudomonadota > Gammaproteobacteria > Xanthomonadales > SZUA-36 > JANQPM01. Next base: position 53,460 of record JANQPM010000043.1, read on the forward strand.
TTGTCCTCAAGGGGGTGCTCGTAGTCGGGACCGATGAACAGCGGCGTTTGCAGGTGATTGTAGATTCCTTCGATAGAAACCGACGCCGTTTTGCCAAATGACTGCAAGGTTTTTTCATACGGGGCGTCGAAAATATCCCGGTTCCACACATAAGGCTCATAGGTAGACCGGTACTGGCCATCGAAATGCTTGCCCAGCATGTATTGAATCAGGCTGTACACCATCGTAGTGCCTGAGCGGCCTACGCCAAACACAAAAATATCCATCCGACTGCCTACCTGTTGACAGAAATTCCTGAGACGCGAAGGCTTGCGCCGGAGCTTCAGGCCGTAGAGAAATCAGTATATGGCTTCGTCGTTGCGGTTGCTAGATGCCGGTGTCGTGTCGTTGAGTCAGGCAGGTACCGGCTGGCCGCCAGCGCCAGAGTACATTCCGCCGATTACCACTCGGGCCAGCATGGGGGCCGGTGGTTTTGGGTAGAGGGTGTTTGACAGTAGGTGTACTATGTGAAATAGTACACTTATGATTCCATTTACGGTTCAGTTACAGTCGGGCATTCCGGTCTACAAACAAGTGGTCTATGCGGCAAGAAAGGCCATTGTCAGCGGACAGCTGCCTCCTGGTGAGCGGTTTCCGTCGGTGCGTCAATTGAGTAAGTTCTTACGCATTAATCCCAATACCGCACAGAAAATTGTCACAGCACTAACCGACGAAGGTTTGCTTCAGGTTCACCCTGGTATCGGTACGGTGATAACCCACCGAGTACCGGATTTACGCCGACGTAGGCAGCGTTTATTAAGCCAGCATCTGGAAGCCCTGGTGGTGGAGGCCAAGCAGCTCTCAGTGCCGCTCGGCGATGTCTTACAGGCCTTGCAGCGGCAATGGCAGCGACTGGAGGCAGCAGACGATTCGCTCGATGCTGCCTAAGCGGGGTAGTTGAAATGAAATATGCCATCGAAGCCACTGCGCTGAGTAAGCGGTTTTGGCGCAAGACCGCGCTCTCGAATGTCAATCTGGCAATCAGTCCGGGGACTATTTTCGCGCTGCTCGGACCGAATGGTGCTGGAAAAACGACCTTTTTGAAATCGGCAGTGGGGTTACTCAGACCCAGCTCGGGTACTGTTTCGGTTTTGGGCATTGAAAGCCGGTTGTTGAAGCCCCGCGACTTCAATGAAATTGCGTTCATTTCGGAACAGCAGCACCTGCCGGGCAGAATGCGTGTCGGCGGGCTGCTACGTTATTGCGCTGGGCATTATTCGAATTGGGATGAAGCCTATTCGCAGGCCTTACTGGACCAGTTCCAATTATCCCGGCGCGATCGAATCGGTGCTCTGTCCAGAGGCGGCAAGGCCCGGCTGAGAATGGCCATTGCTATGACGCATCAGCCGAGCCTGATTTTGATGGATGAGATGTTCAGTGGCCTGGACCCGATAGTTCGGGACGATCTGATGGATGCGCTAATCGCATTGGCGCAAGATTGCGGGTGTTCGATTTGCTTTGCCAGCCATGAAATGAGCGAGGTCGAACGGCTGGCCGATAAGGTCGCATTCATCAACAAGGGCCGACTGGTCTGCTGCGAGAGTACCGAGCGGCTGCTGGACGGCTACCGTGTGATAGAAGTTTCCGGTTCGCCGGAACTGCTTGAGCAAGCAAGCCGGTATGCCGGTGTGCATAAGCTGGCCGGTAATCGAGAGTGGCTGCGTTTTCTGTTTGAATTTAAAAGCACCGGTGAATTGCAGGAACTGGAAGGGCGGTTAGGATCGAATAGCCACGTCCAGATTCAACCGGCCGGACTGCGGCAGATTTTTAGGCATCTGGCAGGCCGGGAACGTCCGGAGGTATTGCAATGAAGGGGGTGGCCGTGCAAATACGCAAGGACTGGACCACTCTGTGGCCATTGGTCGTGCTGTGGTGGCTGGTATTGATCGCGGCGACAGCCAGCACGGTTCAGACTTTCATTCGGACCGATGAATTTCCTGAGACTTCGGTCTGGCCGCAACTGACCCGTTTGGTTTGTTTTTTTGCGGGTGTTATTTTCTTCGTTCAAGATGCGGCCGTTGACGGCCGGGCATTCTGGCGTGCGCGCCCTATTCCCGGGGCTCAAATTTGGGTACCCAAGTTGTTTTTGCTGTTTGTGGTTTTTGTGATCCCCGGTGCGGCGGCGCAGTGGTGGCTGACCGATTACACGCTGGGATACGGCTTTTTGAGGGCGTCTATAGTGGCGGCGGCCTGGTTACTGATGGTCATTCTGGCAGGTTCGTTTTTAGGCGCTCTAACCGGCAGCGTCGTGCGTTCCGTTATGGTTCTGGTGGGATGCAATATCGCCCTGGCTTTACTGACCGTGTTTGATATTCATCCGATACCACACTTCAAGTGGTCAATCTTTTTGATGCCGGTATTAGCTATGGCGTTGACTGTCGTTAGCGTGTGGCTGCTCTACCGTTATCAATCGCTACGTCGTGCTATCCCGGTGGGCATTATCGCCGCTTTATATGCCTGGTATGCAGGCTTCCAGGAGCATTGGTTCCATAGTTACTGGGGATACCTGCCGCAGCAATATGAGCGGTTGACAGAAGCGCAGCCAAAGGTAGTACAACCACCTGATCATCCGGTTGCCGTAAATGTCGGTTATGAGGACGACGAAGCGACAGGCCAACCGGTTGTACAGCTATTCGCTGAGATTCAGTTACCGAATATATCGGCCGAAGAACTGGATATCAGCATCGAGTGGACACGGTTGAATTACCCCGGCGGAATAAGGTATAGCGGCAGATCCGATCGTTTTCCGCCCAACCGGCCTTTCACCTCGCTGTCTAAGGCGCTGGACTTTGCTACAGAATCTGACATTGACCCGTTCTATATTCCTTTGGTCGAGATTTCTCAGGGTTCGTACGACGAGGTCAGGCGCAAACCCGGAGAGCTGGAGCTGGATTTGGTCGTTAAGGGGAGGGTGCTGTTTGATACGGTGGATATCGCTTTTTCCGAGAACCCAGTGCACATTCAGGGCAAAAGAAACTATGAAGTGTACGCGGCGGTGCTGAGCCCTGAAATAATTGAGGTTCGTACCGAAACAAACCTGCTTAAATCCGAATCGAATTTATCTTGCGGCGTCCTGATTTACAATCCGGCAAGCAAGGAGATTTTAGTACCTCCGATACGAAGCCGTAGCGATCCCTGGAAGCCAAGAGCGATGTTATTCGGCCGTCCTGTGGGATGGCTGGAACAGCAAACGCACCGTTTCGTCAGCGCAGCCATTGACCATTACCGCTACCGTCCGTCCAAACGAAACAGTCTGGGTTACCGTACGATTCCCGGCCCGGTGAATGAAAACTGGCTGACCGATGCACGGATTCGAGTCTACGTACAGGCTGTAACCAAACCGGTAGTGCACACCGTGAGACTTACGGACTTTCGTGCCGAGGACTGGACGAAGGCAGGTTGGTAGTGCCGGTGAATTGCCGGAACTGGAAGGGCAGTCAGGTGGCTGTATCAGATTTTTGCTGCCTGGCAGGCGAGGGTGGCCGGAGATAGCCAAATGAAGGCCATCATCGCGCAAATGCGAAAAGATCTGTTCACCCTGTGGCCGTTAGTCGTGCTGTGGTGGCTGGTATTGATCGCGGCGACAGCCAGCACGGTTCAGGTTTTTATTCGGACCGATGAGCTTACCGATACTTATACTTCTTCGGTCTGGCCGCTGCTGACTGGTTTAGTTTGTCTTTTTTCAGCCGTTATTTTCTTCACTCAGGATGCCGGCCTGGATAGCCGGGCATTCTGGCGGGTTCGGCCGATATCCGGGTTTGGGATTTGGACATCAAAGTTGCTTTTGCTGTTTGTTGTTATCGTAATCCCCGGTGCGGCGGCGCAGTGGTGGCTGACGGGTTACACGCTAGGGTATGACATATGGTGGGCGACTGCAGAGGCAGCAGCCTGGCTGCTGCTGGTTGTGTTTGTTGGTGCGCTTGCAGGTGCCTTGACCGGCAGTATTGCGCTTTCCGTAGTGACTTTGGCCGGAATTTATGTTGCTGTTTGGGCTTTCTTTTCGGGGCTGACTGCAGTCCTGGGAAGCGGCTTTATGACGCCGCACCGTGAATGGGTGTTATGGATGCCGGTGATCGTAAAGGTATCGATTATGGCCGGCCTCTGGCTGCTGTACCGCTACCGGTCGGTGCGCCGTACCGCACCGTTGATTGTTATCGCTGCGCTGTCCGCCTGGTATGCGATTGGGCCGGACCCCTGGTGGCTAAATGAATTCCAGAAGCCACGATCGTCTCAGTATAAGCGGCTGCTGGAAACGCAGCCCGAAATATTGCAGCCACCGGATTACCCGATTTCTGCTGCTGTCAGATATGTAGGCGATGAGGAGATGCCCGGAGGACCCGTGGTGCAGCTACTAGCTGAGATTCAACTACCGAATATTTCCATTGAAGGATTAAGTATCAATAGTACTGCACGATTACATTATCCGGATGGTATACAGTACCTTGGCAGGTCTGGGATCGCGGCATATAGAGGATTTTTCAGTCTGCCGCACAACGCATCGGGGTTCGCTGCGGAATCGGATATCAATATCGATCCGCTTTATATTTCTTTGGCTGAGATTCCTGCGAGATCATATAACGATATTAGGCATGAACTGGCGGAGATGGAGCTGGAACTTTCTATTAGAGAAAGTTTGATATTCGATACCGTGGACGTAGCCTTTTCCGAAAATCCAATAGAGATTCATGGGAAAAGAAACTATAAGGTGCAGGTCACAATACTGGACTCCAACAGGATGAAGGTTCTTATTCGTATCAATGGCCTTGCTTACGGAAGAGCTTTATCTCCATGGGTATTCATTTACAATCCCGTCAATAAGGAAATTTATAGCCCACCTGGTGGTGGCGGCACAGCCGGCGGGAGTGGGCAGCGGGAGATGTTGTTCGCCCGCCCGAAAGGCTTCCGCGTACAGAATGAAAGAAAATTTGACAGCTCTGGTGCGGATGTTCGTCCCTGGTCTCCATCCGAGCGCAACAGCCTGGGCTATCGGAAGATATCCGGGCCGGTGGGTAAAGACTGGCTGGCGAATGCCCGGATTAAAGTTTATCTCTCGACTGCGACCAAACCGATTGTACATACCGTGAAACTGACGGATTTTCGTGCCGAGAACTGGAAAAAGGCGGATTGGTAATGCCGGCGCCTGTACCGCTCCGCCTGTCGGTTCCTGTTACCCGGTATCAGTCCAGCAGGTGTTCGCGCAGGAATAATATGGCTGCCTGCTGATAGATATCGCGGTTTTCCTTCTTGCGGTAGCCGTGGCCTTCGTTTAGTGCGTTCATATACCAGACCACCTGATCTTGCTTGCGCAACGCCTCGACGACTTGTTCCGCTTCGGTCACCGGTACGCGGGGGTCGTTCTGGCCCTGCACCACCAGCATTGGGATCTTGATCTTTTCCACGTTATTCAGCGGGCTGATTTTTTCCAGGTGAGCGCGCATTGCCGGGTCGCGTTCGTCGCCGTATTCCACCCGCCGCAGATCGCGCCGGTAGTCCTGGGTGTTTTCCAGGAAGGTCACGAAATTGCTGATGCCGACGATATCGACCGCGGCTTTCAGCCGGTCGCTGAAATGCACCGAGCTGGCCAGTACCATATAGCCGCCGTAGCTGCCGCCATAGACCGCAACACGGTCTTTATCCAGGTCCGGCTGGGTCGCAATCCAGTCCAGCAGCGCACCGATGTCTTTAACCGAATCTTCGCGCTTGAAGCCATTGTCCAGGGAAAGATAGGTCTTGCCGTAGCCAGCCGAGCCGCGGACATTCGGGATCACTACCGCCGCGCCAAGCTTGTTCAGCCACATTTGATAGGTGCTGCTGAAACCGGGGCGCGACTGGCCTTCCGGTCCGCCATGGATGGAGACGATCACCGGGTGCGGACCTTCGCCGGCCGGTTTGTAGACCCAGGCCGGAATCTGCCGGGGATGCCCATCTACCTGGTCGAAAGTCGGGAACTGGACCAGTTCCGGTTCGATAAAGCTGCCGGTGTCCAGACCGCCGACCTCGCTCGTGGTCCACCGGACCAGTTGCGCGGATTCCAGCGGCTGCTTGCCGAGGTTCAGCACAAAGGTATCGCTGGGCGTTTTCGAGGTGTTCAGGGTCATCGCGACCCGGCTGTCATCCGGGCTGAAAGTGAATCCGCTGGCCCGGCCGGTCGGAATGTTCTCAATCGGCGCATAGTCCCGGGTTTTGAGATCAATCAGATAAACCCGTGAGCGGCCGTTTTCGTTCACGCTGAAAACGCCGCGGCTGCGGTCGTTGCTCAGCGCGCCTTCATCCACGTCCCATGGAATATCGCCGGTAATGATCGCCGGTTCCGAGCCGTCTTCCAGCGATTGCCAGGCCAGTTGCCGGAACTCGCCGCCGCGGTCGGTGACGAAATAGAAACCCTCGCCGGCTTTGTCGAACGCGATCGGCAGGTTGACGCTGGTCTTGTCGCCGCCGCCGGCCAGACGCCGTTGTTCGCCGCTTTTTGTGTCTACCAGGTGTACCCGGGAGTCCGCGACGCTGACATAGTTCACGACCAGCAGATGCTGCCCGTTTTCGTCAAAGTCCACACCACCCCACCAAGTGCCGTCCGGGGACTCCAGCACGACTTCGGCGGTTTCCGGGTTATCCACCTGCATCATCCAGACATCGTTGGAGCGGCCGTTGCGGCGGGTGCTTTGATAGGCGATACGCTCGCCTTTACGGTCCCAGACCACCGCACCGTTGCGCGATTCACCGTCGGACAGCATCACCGCTTCGGCATTGGCGGGATCCAGCAGGAAAACCTGCGAAAATTCGCTACCGCCGGCATCCATGGTGAAAACGAGCTGATTGCTTTCCGGCCGGCGCTGTACCCCGCCCATGGGTTCGTTAAAGAATGTCATCTGCCGGCGTGCGCCGCCCGGATGATCGACCCGGTGAATCTGGCTGACGTCGCCGAAGCGGGTCGAGATATAAATGCCCTGGCCGTCTTCAGTCCAGTCACGAAAACCGGCCGACCGAACGTTCTGGTAGCGGTTGAGATCGGCAACGATGGATTGCGGAATTTCCGGAATATCCTCCATCACCAGGTTGCCGTTGTTCGCGGTCCGGCGCTCGATATCCGCTAACGCGCCAGGTCCCGAGAGCGTCACTAATACGAATAGCGCACTGAGCAAGATCACCGGTTTCATATCGTCTCCTGAAAATCTGCGGGCCGAAGGTTTGCGCAGTATAGCGGAATCGCGCCAATGGATCGGAATAAGCGGTCAGAAGGTTTTCGGTCACCGGTATAGTGTGTTATATTGGTAACAACATAACAAATATCAATCTCTATATCACGACAGGAGGAAAATTGTGGCGATCACCATTAAAGTGGATTCGGCCACCAGCCCCGATGAAATCACCAGTCCCAATGAAATCATCAGCGCGCTTGAAAACGGCAGCTATCAGGCCGGGGAGTTCAATCATGCCGCTCATGTACAGACTGCCTGGGCCTATCTCAGTCGCGATGGATTTGACGCGGGCAGTACACGTTTTATTACCGAGATTCAGCGGTTTGCGACGCTGCAGGGCGCGCCGGAGAAATACCACGAGACGGTGACGCGCGCGTTGCTGCAGTTGATCTGGATGCATATGAAAATGCATCCGTGCCAGGATTATTCGGCGTTTCAACAGGCCAACCCGGCGTTGTACGGCGACACCAGACGGTTGCTGCTTCAGCACTATTCCAGCACGCGCCTGCAAAGCGCCCGGGCCAAAACGACCTATCTGGCCCCGGATATCAGGCCGCTGCCGAGCGCTTGACGATACGGTAGTAATCCGTCCTCAGGTTTAATCCCGACACTCAATCCAGGAACTGCAGGCGGGCCAGGTTCCGGTAAAGCTGATTGGTTTCCACCAGGTCCCGGTGTACGCCTTCGGCAACGATGCGGCCGCGGTCCAGCACCAGAATCCGATCCGCTTTGCGCACCGTGGCCAGCCGGTGCGCGATGACCAGCGTGGTGCGATCCTGCATGATCTCGTCGAGCGCCTGTTGCACCAGCCGCTCGCTTTCTGCATCCAGCGAACTGGTGGCTTCGTCCAGCAGTAGAATAGGCGGGTCGGTCAGCAGCGCCCGGGCAATGGAAAGGCGCTGGGCCTGACCGCCGGACAGGCGTACGCCGCGCTCGCCCAGATAAGTGTCGTAGGCCTCACTCAGATCCTCGATGAATTCATGCGCATGCGCGGCTATCGCGGCCTGCTCGACCTGTGGTCTCGAGCTGCCCGGTTTACCGTAGCGGATGTTTTCCAGCGCATCGCTGGAAAAGATCGTGACGTCCTGTGCAACCAACGCCATCTGCTGCCGCAGGTCGTCCAGTCTTAGCTGCCTGATGTCCGTGCCGTCCAGCGTGATACAGCCTTCGATCGGATCGTAAAAGCGCAGCAGTAACTGGAACAGTGTCGATTTTCCCGCGCCGGAAGGTCCGACGACCGCCACCGTATGCCCTGGCTCGATGTTCAGATCCACCGCCTGCAGCACCGGTCGGTCCGGCCGGCTGGGATAAGCGAAAGACACGTTCTCGAGCTGAATACGGCCCCGGGCCGGCAGCGCCAGGGGCGCCGGCGTGGCCGGGTCGCGAATATCGGCCTGCATATTCAGCAGTTCGGTGATGCGCTCCAGCGCGCCGGCCGCACGCTGCAGTTCACCGATAACCTGGGTCAGCGCGCCCATGGTGGTTGCGGCCAGAATCGCATACAGCACAAACTGGCTGAGTTCGCCGGCTGTCATGCTGCCGGCGATTACCGAACTGGCACCTTTCCAGAGCACCAGCACGATACCGCCAAAAACCATGATAACGACCGCGATACTCATCAGGGTCTCGGCCCCGATGCGCTTTACATTGGTTCGAAAAGCGCTGTTCACGGCCTGGCCGAAGCGATCGGTCTCGCGCGGACCCTGGGCATAGGCCTGGACCGTCTGCACCGCATTAATGGTCTCGGTGGCCATGGCCGAACAGTCGGCAATGCGGTCCTGTGCGGCCTTGGACAACTTGCGCACCCGGCGCCCGGCAATCACGATCGGCAGGATGATCGCCGGAATCACCAGTCCGATCAGGCCGGCCAGCTTCGGGCTGGAGATAATCATCATCAGCACCGACCCGATCAGCATGAAAATGCTGCGCAGCGTGATGGAAAATGTGCTGCCGACCACGGTTTCCACCAGAGTGGTGTCGGTGTTGATACGCGACAGCACCTCTCCGGTACGCGTGGTCTCGAAAAAGGCCGGCGACATGCGCATCACTTTGCGATAAACCGCATCCCTGAGATCTGCAACAACCCGCTGGCCGAGCCAGGAAACCCAGAAATAGCGCAGACCGGTAAACAGCGCCATCGCGACCGCGACGATGAACATCAGGCCGAAATAGCGGCTGATCGCATCCTGATTTTCGGCCGAAAACCCAAGGTCGATCATCTGCCGCACCGCGACCGGCAGCGACAGTGTCGCCGCCGCGCCGAGAACCAGAAACAGCAGCGCCAGCGCGATGTAGCGGGTATATGGCGTAATGTAGGGGACTAGGGTCTTTAGCTGGCCCAGGTTTTTCGACCTGGGCCGCTCCATGGCGTCTGTCATCAGCCTGTTCTGAATATGATTTGCTTAGAACATGGGGGTGGGCCGGCCGCGATCAAGCAAGTGCGGCGCGGCCAGCGATCTTTACAGGTTGTCAGCGAAGAGCCGCGCGGATAAACGCGGTGGTGTCGGCTTTCAGCTTGTCCAGCGACGGTGGGTGGATATACATCATGTGGCCGGCTTCGTAGTAGTGCATTTCGATATTGTTCTGCAGGTCGGCTTCCAGCCCCAGATGATCCATGGTGTATTCGGTTGCGAAGAACGGTGTTGCAAGATCGTAGTAACCGTTCGCGACAAAGATTTTCAGGTGCGGGTTCTTGCTGATTGCTTCGCGCAGGTCTTCGGCAACGTTCACATAGCCCGTGCGGTTCGGAACCTCCCAGTTCCACGCCCGGTTTACCTTGCCGCTGAGAATCTGGTATTCCCGGTCTTCCTGATAGCCCAACTCGCCGCGTACGTAGGCATTCAGTGCGGCCGTATACGGACCGAGAATCGCGGTATAGCTCGGGTCGTGCTGAAAGCGCTCGCCGGCGGCATCCGCATCGATGCCGGTATAGCGGGAATCCAGCCGTCCGGCGGTGCGCCGCCGGTCGCGCAGCAGCTCCTTGGTAAAGCGAAAGATGCTGATCCGCAGATTGGCTTGTTCGATATAGTCGGTGTCGAGCCCGATCATTTCGGAAAGCCGTCCGGCGATTTCAGCGCGTTCGGCCGCACTGAGCCGGCTGCCTTTCATCAGCGCCTGGGCATAATCGCCCTGCGCGAACTGCCGCACCCGCGCCAGGAATGCACCGAGGTCTTCAGCCCGTTCAGGCAGCGCATTGTGGTACCACGCGGTGGCGGCGTAGGTCGGAAGAAATGTGATATACGGCAGGTCGTTGCCGGCTTCGAACCGCGCGGTCTGGAAGTTGAGGATAGAAGAAACCAGCATCACGCCGTTGAAGAAAATGCCCTTGCCTTGCAGGTGATTCACCAACGCCGCCGCGCGGGTCGTGCCGTAGCTTTCCCCGGCCAGAAACTTGGGCGAATTCCAGCGCTGATTGCGCGTGACATACAAGCGAATGAACTCACCGACCGCTTTCACGTCTTCTTCGACGCCGAGAAAGTCCTTGGCCTCGCCCTCGCCGGCGACCTGGCTGAAGCCCGTGTTGACCGGGTCGATAAAGACCAGGTCGGATATATCCAGGATGCTGGCATGATTATCGACGACTTGATAAGGCGCCGGAGCCGGCTGTTCGGCATCGTCGAAGCTCACCCGGCGCGGCCCGTATGCGCCGAGGTGCAGCCAGACCGAAGAAGAGCCGGGGCCGCCGTTGAAAATAAAGCTGATCGGTCTGAGCCCGGTCTTGCCGACGCCGGTTCTGACATAGGCCGTGTAGAAAATACTGCCGGTTGCGTTGCCGGCGTCGTTTTTCAGCAGCATGGTGCCGGCAGTCGCTTCATACGCGACCGCCTGTTCGCCGATGCGAATCTGGTGGCGGCTTTTGACTTGCCGCTCCTCGGGTATCGGCATGGCTATCGTTTTGCCATCATTCGCCGGCTCATCGGCATAAATCGGCGGCGACAATGCAACGACAAGGAACAAGGCCATTCGGGTCATTATTATTTCTCGAAATGTTTTGTCTTGAGTCTTCAACCGCGCCAGTATGCGCTGTGGCGACAGCACGGGCAATACGCGGCTGCCCGGCAGGTGCTTTCCGCCGGCGGTTCTGCGTTGACAAGGGGGTTGGGCGAAAGGGGCGGTAGAAGAGGTAAAACGGTATACTTACCGGCTGCTAGTGGCCGGCATCGGGTATCAGGATTCATCTATGGCGAAACCGCTTCACATTGTCATCTTGGCGGCCGGCGAAGGTACGCGCATGCGCTCTTCGCTGCCGAAGGTGCTGCAGCCCATCGGCGGCCGGCCGATGCTGTCGCATTTGCTGGATACGGCCCGTGCGATCGAACCGCAGGCCATCCATGTCGTCTATGGCAGCAGCGCCGATGCGGTGCGCGAAGCGTTTGCCGGGCAACAGGATATTCGCTGGGTGCTCCAGGCCGAGCGGCTGGGTACCGGGCATGCGGTGGTACAGGCCATGCCTGACATTCCCGATGAGGCCGATGTGCTGGTGCTGTATGCCGATCATCCGCTGGTTCCGGTTGAGGTGCTGCAGGACCTGTTGGCGAAGGAGAACAGCGAATTGACGCTGCTGACGCTGTTTTTGGCCGATCCGGCCGGTTATGGCCGCATTTTGCGGGACCGGACCGAACGGGTGACCGGTATCGTCGAGCAAAAAGACGCGACTGCCCAGCAATTGACCATCAAAGAAGTCAATACCGGCATCGTGCGGGCCCGGGCCCGCCGGCTGCGCGGCTGGCTGGAACAGCTCGGCAACGACAACGCGCAGGGCGAATACTATCTGACCGATATCTTTGCGATGGCGCACGATGATGGTGTGCCGATCGAAACCGTACAGGCGCCCGAATCGCAGGATCTGCAGGGCGCGAACGACCGAATTCAGCTCGCGATGCTCGAGCGGCGCTATCAGTTGCGGGCCGGCCGGCGGCTGATGGCCGCCGGCGCACAGTTAGCGGACCCGGCACGGGTTGAAATCCGCGGGCAGGTGGCCGTGGGCCGGGATGTAAAGATCGACATCAATGCGGTTTTTATCGGCGACGTCGAGCTTGAGGATGGCGTTGAAATCGGCCCAGGCTGCGTGTTGCAGAACTGCCGTATCGGCAGCGGCAGCCGTATCAAAGCCTACTGTGTGATCGAAGATGCGGTAATCGGTGGCGATTGCGATGTCGGTCCGTATGCGCGCCTGAGGCCGGGTACCCGGCTGGCCGATAGTGTCAGGGTCGGCAATTTTGTCGAAACTAAGAATATCCGCATGGGCGGCGGCAGCAAGGCCAGTCATCTAAGCTACCTGGGCGATGCGGAAATCGGCGCCGAGGTGAATATCGGTGCCGGGACCATCACCTGCAACTACGATGGCGCGAACAAGCACCGCACGGTGATCGAGGACGGTGCGTTCATCGGCTCCGATACCCAATTGGTCGCGCCGGTCACGGTGGGTCGGGATGCGACCGTCGGTGCCGGTTCCACCATCACCAAGGATGTGCCGGCCGAACATCTGGCGGTCAGCCGCCCCCGGCAGACCGCGATCAAGGGCTGGCGCCGGCCGGTTAAATCGAAGGGCTCCACCGATAACCCGGCCAAGCCAGATAACCCGGATAACCCGACCAAGCCGGAAAACAAGGACTGACTATGTGCGGAATAGTGGCTGCGACGGCGCATCGCGCAATCCCGGAAATTCTGCTGGCCGGCCTCAAAGCGTTGGAATACCGCGGATATGATTCGGCCGGCATGGCCCTGATACAGGACGATACGCTGGCCCGCCTGCGGACCGCCGGCAAGGTCGCGGAACTGGAATCCCTGTGGCAGGAAACGCCGATCACCGGCCTGGTCGGTATCGCGCATACCCGCTGGGCCACGCACGGTGTGCCGAATACCAGCAATGCGCATCCGCACGTTTCCCGCGGCTCCGTCGCGCTGGTGCATAACGGCATCATCGAGAATCACCACGACCTGCGCGAGGAGCTGAAAGGCGCGGGTTTTGAGTTCGAATCGGATACCGATACCGAAGTGATGGTGCATATGGTGGAGCATCTGATGGGCCAGGGCGGCAGCCTGCTCGATGCGGTGCTCGAGATGACCGGAAAACTGGTCGGCGCGTATGCCATTGCGGTGACCAGCACACGCGAGCCGGGTGCGGTGGTCGGCGCGCGCAAGGGCAGCCCGCTGGTGCTCGGGGTCGGTTTTGACGAACACTTTCTGGCATCCGACATCCACGCGCTGCTGCCGGTAACCAGCCGCTTCATTTACCTCGAAGAGGGCGATGTGGCGGAAATCACGGTCGATTCCTATCGTGTCGTGGATGCCGACGGGGAACCGGTCGCGCGTCCGGTCAAGGAAACCGAGCTGTCGGCCGATGCGGTCAGCCGCGGACAATATCGCCACTACATGCTGAAGGAAATTCACGAGCAGCCGACAGCGATCGCCGAAACGCTGGAGGGCCGCGTTTATCATGGACAAATACTGCCCAATATCTTCGGTGCGGAAGCCGAGCCGCTGCTTGCAGCCGCCGAGCACATCCACATCGTAGCCTGCGGCACCAGCTTTCACGCCGGCCTGGTCGCGCGCTATCAACTCGAAGAACTGGCCGGACTGCCCTGTTCGGTCGAAATCGCCAGCGAATACCGCTATCGCCGGCCGGTGGTCCCGCCGAACACGCTGTTCGTATCCATTTCGCAGTCCGGCGAGACGCTGGACACGATGGCCGCGCTGCGCCACGCGCGAAAAGCCGGCTATCTGGGCACGCTCGCGATCTGCAACGTGCCGGAATCGTCCATCGTGCGGGAGTCCGATCTGGTGCTGATGACACGGGCCGGGCCGGAAATCGGTGTCGCGTCGACCAAGGCCTTTACCACGCAACTGGTTGCATTGCAGTTGCTGGTGCTGGAACTGGCCAGGCGTCACGGGCTGGACGCCGAGCAATACGACCGGCACGTCAGCGATCTGGAGCATTTGCCGGTGGCGTTGAATCAGGCGCTGGCGCTGGACCGGAACATCGAGCGTCTGGCCGAGCGCTTTGCCGACAAGCACCATGCGCTGTATCTGGGTCGCGGCAGTCATTACCCCATTGCGATGGAAGGTGCGTTAAAGCTTAAGGAAATATCCTATATCCACGCCGAGGCCTACCCGGCCGGAGAGCTGAAGCACGGACCGCTGGCGCTGGTGGACGAGGACATGCCGGTGGTCGCGGTCGCGCCGAACGACCGGCTGCTGGAAAAGCTGATGTCCAATGTGGAAGAGGTTCGGTCGCGCGGTGGCGAAATGTATGTCATCGCGGACCAGATGGCCGGAGACGGGCTCAAGGCGCACCATGGCGAAGTGCTCAGCGTGCCGACCATCAGTCCGCTGCTGGCACCGATTATCCTGACCGTTCCGCTGCAGTTGCTGGCCTATCATGTTGCGGTGCTGAAGGGTACCGATGTCGATCAGCCTCGAAATCTGGCCAAATCGGTTACAGTCGAGTAAGCTGGCAAGTCCGGATACCGTGAAAACCTGGCATGCGGCGGGCTGCATGACAAAGAGGAAATGAGATGAGACGGAAACACCGTGTAGACGACGAGGCCGAAATCAACATCACACCGATGCTGGACATCGTGTTTATCATGTTGATTTTCTTTATCGTAACCACCTCATTTGTCAAAGAAAAAGGCCTGGACGTCGCCCGCCCGCAGAAAAGCGATGACCCGCCTCCGGTAGAGGACAAGGGTCCGATTGTGGTCCGTATTGACGCATCCAGCAATATTCTGGTCGACGGCCGGCTGGTGGAACGTAATGCGGTCCGAGCGAACCTGGAGCGTCAGCGGGCGGAAAAACCCAAGTCGCCGATGATTATCGCATCTCATCCGGATGCCGAAACCGATGCGCTGGTGACGATTCTCGACTCCGCGAAGATCGTCGGTATCGACTCCATCAGTGTTGCCACGGAATCGCGTTGAACCATTTGATCGGATTAGCATAGGAGGGGTCAAAATGAACGAATCGGAACAAGGCCCGGTCACCGACAATAATACGGAAACTGAAACCTCTGGCGGCGGTGGGGGACCCTCCAAGGAAGCTCGGCAATGGGCGATGTTTATCCATTTTTCCTTACTGGCCGGGTTTATCATCCCGTTTGGCGGACTGATCGTCCCGATCATCTTATGGCAGATGAAGAAAGACGACATGCCGTCCATCGTGCCGCATGCCCATGTCGTACTCAATTGGATCATCAATGCGCTTATTTACTCGGTGATCTGCTTTATATTGATGTTTATCGTCATCGGCGTATTCGGGTTTTTCGCATTGGCCATCGTGACGGTCGTGTTTGCGATCATCGGCGGTATCAAGGCCAATGACGGCGAGGTCTGGGAGTATCCCGGCACTTTCGTCAAGGTCTTCAAATAAGCCAAAACTACCCGACGTCTTCCGTAGGAGCGCCTTTAGGCGCGATAAGAACGTTCAGGATTCGCGCCTAAAGGCGCTCCTACCGGGTGGGCGCTATTCAGCTACAGCGATTTGCGCAGTATCAGAATGGTCTCGCCATTTGAGCTGCCGAGTGCCTCAAAACGCCAGCCGAGTTTTTCGTAGTGTTCCCGGGCGGCCTGGATACCGATATAAATCCGGTCGAAACCCAGCGACCAGGCCTGCTCCAATGCGGCGGATACCATTTGCGTTGCGATGCCGGCGTGGCGGCAGGCCGGGCGAACGTACAGGGCGGCAACCCATGGACTGAGCTGCGGGTGAGATGCTACCGAGGTCGGCAGCACGGAAACCGTGCCGACGGCCTGCTGTGCCCGAAAAGCCACCAGTGACTGCGGCAGGGCGTTGCGCCGTGCACAACGGGCGAAGCTTTCTTCCGGGTCCATCGGCAGTTGGTCGGACCACTGTTTGCGGAACCACCGGGCCAGCACCGGAATCATATCGCGGCAGTCGGCCAGCAGACGAATATCCAGCGCTGTGTCCGACCCGCGGCCCCGCTTCATGCCATCAGATCAGCCGGCAGACCCGATCGAAATCCAGCCGGGGGCTGCGCGGGTGCAGGCGGGACGGATCGCCATAGCCCAGATTGCACAGAAAATTGGATTTCCAACTGCTGCCGTCGAAGAAAGCCTGATCGAGTTTGCCCGGACTGAAACCGGACATCGGCCCGCAGTCCAGGCCCAGTGCCCGGGCAGCCATGATCAGATAGGCGCCTTGCAGGCTGCCGTTGCGAAAGGCCGTGGCTTCAATGGCCTTCGGTTTTCCGGCAAACCAACTGCGCGCATCGGTATGCGGGAACAGTTCGGGGAGGTTCTCATAGAATTCCAGGTCATAGGCGATGATGACCGTCACCGGCGCCGACATGGTTTTCTCGACATTGCCCGGCGACAGGCAGGGCTTGAGTTTTTCCTTGCCGTCCGGGCTTTTAACGAAGATGAACCGGGCCGGGCAGCAGTTGGCGCTGGTCGGGCCCATTTTCAGCAGGTCGTAAAGCTCGAACAGGGTCGTATCACTGATCGGTCTGTCCTGCCAGTAGCTGTGCGTTCGGGCCTGGTGGAAAAGCTGGGCCAGTGCCGTGTCAGCAAGCGCGTCACTCATTAGGTGGTTCCTCGAATACCGTGCGAAAGTTTGCCGTATAGCATACCGTTTCCGCCTGTCGCCAGCATGCCCGGGCGGCGTGTCAAGACTTACACTTTGCGCCAAAGCGCGATAAAGTGGCCGCTCAAACTTCAGAAACCTGCGCTGCGCTCGGGGTGACCGCGGCGGGTTGGCAGAGGTACTGAAATGCATTTCCGATGGATAATGGCTGCAGCGGCGCTGGCCGCAGGGCCTGCTTACGCCGCACCAAAAATCGACATTGCACTGATCCGCGACGGTCAGATGCAGCAATTGCTGCAAATCGAGCAGGCGTTCAGAGATGAGCTGGTTGTACTGACCGAGGGCGAGTTCGATGTCCGCTTCAAACCTTTTGACGGGCGCTGGACCCAGTCCGGTATCGAACAGGCGTTCGAGCAGGCTTATCGGGATCCCGAGGTGGATTTACTGTTAGTCGTCGGTGTGACCGCCAATCAGATCGGCGTCGTACGCGGCGACTTTCCAAAGCCGACCTTCCTGCCGTTCGTATTTGACGCGCAGTTATTGCAGGCACCGGCCGCCGGCAACCGGTCGGGTATGCGTAACCTGAACTATCTGACCGACCGGGTGGAATTCAGCGAGGACCTGGCTACCTTTCGCCGGGTCGCACCTTTTGCCGAGCTGAGCCTGATTGCCGATGGCATTATCCTGTCGGCCGTGCCGAATATCGTTACTCATTCCCGGCAACTCGCGTCCACGATGGGGGTGAATGTACATATCATCTCGCATGACGGCCAGGATC
The DNA here is from genome assembly GCA_028289465.1 of Lysobacterales bacterium. Lineage (GTDB taxonomy): Bacteria > Pseudomonadota > Gammaproteobacteria > Xanthomonadales > SZUA-36 > JANQPM01. The sequence goes on from JANQPM010000043.1 coordinate 71,016, forward strand.
ATCGGCTCGCGGATATGATTCCCGAGAACAGCGATGCGGTAATGCTGGCGGGTTTGCCACGCATGCCGGACGACGCGTATCAGGGGTTGATAAATGATGTGAACGAGCGCCGGCTGCCGAGCTTCAGCCTGGTAGGCGTGGAACCGGTATTGCGCGGTTTGCTGGCTTCCGACGCGCCGCCGACCGACTGGCAGCGCCTCGCGCGGCGCAATGCACTGAACATGCAGGCGGTAATGCTGGGTGAACGGGCGCAGGACCAGCCGATCTTGTTCGAGGGCAAGCGCGAGTTGACCATCAATTTGGAAACCGCCCGCAAAATCGGCCTGTCGCCGCGCTTTGACGTGCTCAGCGAGGCCGTGTTGTTAAATCAGGAACCTGAAGCCAGCGGACCGATGTATTCACTGGCCGAAGTCGCCAGGCTGGCGGTGCAGCGCAATCTGGATCTGGCCTCGGAGTCGCTGGGCGTTTCGGCGGGCAGCCAGGACGTGGTTGCCGCCCGGTCGAGCTTATTTCCGCAGCTATCCGCCGGCACTGCATTCACCCGCCGCAAGGTGTCTCCGCTGGTCGAGACCGGGCAGTTTGCCGAGAAGAGTTCCGACGGGTCGCTCAGCCTGTCTCAAATCATCTATGCAGACGATGTATCGGCCGCATTGGAAATCCAACAACAACTACAGTACAGCCGCGAAGCTGTATTGCAGCAGTTGCGACTGGACACGATAGAGCAGGCTACCGTCAGTTATCTGAATGTGCTGCGTTCCGAAACGCAACTGCGTATTCAGCAGGACAACCTGAATTTGACCAAGGCCAACCTGGAGCTGGCCCGCGACCGCGTCCGCGTCGGTTCGACCAGCCTCGCCGATGTTTACCGCTGGGAAAGCCGCATCGCGACCGATCGTTCCAGCCTGTTGCGTGCGAGGGCCGCGCTGGATCAGGCACGCGAAGCCTTGAACCGTATCCTTCACCAGCCGATCACGCAATCGTTTCAGATTGTGCCGGCTGAGCTTGAGGATCCGTTCGTGATGACCGAGACGGAGTTCAACGACCTGATCGATAACCCGCATACGTTGAGCCTGTTCACCGATTATTCGGTACGGCGCGGGCTGGAAAATTCCCCCGAACTGACACAGCTCGAGGCCCAGCTCGCAGCCAAGCGGCGGGAGATCGTCAACCAGCGACGCGCTTTTTGGCTGCCGGATTTCAGTGTGAACGGCAGCTACAGTAAGAATTTCGATCAGAACGGTGTCGGCGCCGGCCTGACGGAAAACCTGGAAGACTGGAATGTATCCCTGCAGGCCAGCATTCCGCTGTTTGCCGGCGGCGCCCGAAAGGCCGCATTGTCACGCGCGAACTACGAATTTGAGCAGCTCGGCCTGGCACGGGATTCGATTCGGGAAAAACTGGAGCAGCAGATACGCGCCACTATGCACGCCGCCAACGCTTCCTACGCCAATATCGGCCTGTCGCAGCAGGCTGCCGACGCAGGGCGTAAGAACCTGGAGCTGGTCACCGATTCCTATGCCAAAGGCGTGGTGTCGATTATCGACTTGCTGGATGCGCAAAACGCCAGTCTGCAAGCGGATGAAGCAGCCGCGAATGCGCTGTACGATTTCCTGATCGATATCATGGGTGCGCAGCGATCGGTCGGGCAGTTCGACTTCCTGCTGCCTGCCGAACGACAGCAGCAGGCAGCCGCGGAGTTGCGCAACTATATCGCCAGCGGAGGGCGCAGCTCGCATTGAGCCGTGGAGAACATAGATGAACGATCTTAGAACATGGGTTGTAGCCACCGTCATCGTCCTGGGTCTGACGGCCTGCGAAGAGCAAAGCGACAGCGGCGAGCCGCTGGTCAGGCCGGTGCGTTATGTCACCGTGTCCGGCGAATCCGGCGAGCGTTCCCGGGTATTCAGTGGCATCAGCCGCTCCAGCCAGGAGTCCCGTCTCAGTTTCAAGGTGGCCGGAACCGTTATCGAATTGCCGATCCAGGTCGGTGCTGAATTGTCCCGGGGCGATCTGGTCGCCCGGCTGGAGGCGTCGCAGTATCAGCTACAGGCACAGCAGGCACAGGCCTCGCTGGTGCAGGCTCAGGCGAATGCAACCAATGCCGATGCGAACTATGAACGCGTCAAGGGCCTGTATGAGAATACCAACGCGTCGCGTAATGATCTCGATTCGGCCCGGGCCAATGCGGAGTCGGCCAAGGCCCAGGTGCGCGCGGCGCAGAAGCAGCTCGAACTGGCCCGCTTGAACGTTTCCTATACCACGCTGCAGGCAGCGGCCGACTGTTCGATTGCGTCAGTGGATGTAGAACTGAACGAGAACGTCAACGCCGGCACCCAGGTCGCGCTGGTGAATTGCGGGCAGGAACTGGAGGTGGCAATTGCTGTGCCGGAAAGCCTGATCGGGGACGTCAACGAAGGTATGCCGGCCGAGATCAGTTTCAATGCGCTGGGTCAGCAGCGGTTTTCCGGCGCGGTGACTGAAGTCGGCGTCGCGTCCAGCGGTGGTGCGACCTTTCCGGTCACTGTGTCATTGAATGAGCCGCATGCCGAATTGCGCTCGGGTATGGCCGCCGAAGTGAGCTTCTCCTTTACGCGTTCCGGCAGCGGTGCTGTCTACCTGATACCGGTATCGGCCGTGCTTAACGATCCGGACGGTTCGTTCGTCTACATCGCGATACCCGACGGAAATGGCAATGAAGGCGTGCTGCAGCGGCGGGCCGTTACGCTTGGGGAGCTGACCGAGCATGGTATTGAAATCGCGGCTGGGCTGGAAGCCGGCGACCGGGTGGTCACAGCCGGTGTATCTCTGATCCGCAACGGCCAGCGGGTCAGGCTGTGAAAAACGCTGTACGTGACTTTGAAGGTCGGCCATATCAGGGAGTCTCGCGCCCACTCCGGCGGGTCGCCTGCGGCTACCGAGTTTCGTAGGGGTTTACTGTGAGCCTGACGCAACTGGCAATCGAAAAAAACCGCATCACGCAGATCGTGATGTTTATCCTGATTTTTTCCGGTGTGATGGCTTACACGGCACTGCCCAAAGAGCAGGATCCCGGTTTTATTATCCGTACTGCGGTCATCACAACTTACCTGCCTGGGGCCAGCCCCGAACGCATGGAGTTGCTGATCACCGACAAGATCGAGAAAAAAGCCCAAGAAATGCCGGAGGTGGACAGTATCACCTCGGAATCGCGTACCGGTATTTCCATTATTAAAGTGAATTTTCTCGAAAGCTATAAGGAAATGCGGCCGATATTCGACGATCTGCGGCGCAAAGTGAACGATACCAAAGGCGACCTGCCGAACGGGATCGACGGTCCCTATGTCAACGATGAGTTCGGCGACGTGTTTGGCAGCGTCTATACGCTGACCGGCGATGGCTACAGCTATGCCGAGTTGAAAGAAGTAGCCGACGATATCCGCGACCGACTGCTTCGGGAGCCGGATATCGCGAAAGTATCCATCAACGGCGCGCAAAGGGAAGTGATCTATGTGGAATACAACAATGCGCGGCTGACCGAACTGGGCCTGTCGCCACAGCAGCTTTCCGGTGTGCTGGCATCGTCGAACATCCTTGCATCGGGCGGGAACATTCTCAGCGGTCGCGAGCGGATTGCGCTGGAGCCGAGCGGCAACTTCGAGTCCCTGGCCGACCTGCGGCAGACCGTGATCCAGTTGCCGTCCGGTTCGGTCGTTTACCTCGGCGATATCGCCGATGTCTACCGCGATTACATCGACCCGCCGAACAGCGTCGCCAGGGTTAACGGCCAGTCGACACTGGTGATTTCGATCTCAATGCGCGAAGGGGGCGATATTCTGAAGCTGGGCGAACGCTTGAAAGAGCTGATTCCGCAAATCCAGGCCGCTTATCCCTGGGGTATCGAGCTGCAGCAGGTCTGGTCTCAGGCCGAGCTGGTCGAAACCAACGTTGACAGCTTCGTTTCAAATCTGCTGCAGGCCATTGTTATCGTCATTCTGGTGATGATCGCAACCCTTGGCCTGCGTACCGGCCTGGTCGTTGCAACGCTGATTCCCTGCGCGATTATCGCAAGCTTCTATGTGATGCAGATCTTCGGGATTACCATCAACCAGATCTCACTGGCGGCACTGATTATCGCGCTCGGGCTTTTGGTCGACAATGCGATCGTGATGGTGGAATCGATCCTGGTGAAACGGGAAAACGGCATGGCGCCGCTGCCGGCGGCAGTGGAATCCGGCAAGGAGCTTTCCGCGCCGCTGCTGATCTCCTCGCTGACCACGGCCGCCGCGTTCATGCCGATCGCACTGGCGGAATCGGCGGTCGGCGAATACACCGCCGATATTTTCTATGTGGTCACCATCACGCTGCTGGCATCCTGGCTGCTGGCCATGACGTTCATTCCGATGCTGACCACACGCACACTGAAGGTCACGGCCAAATCTTCCGAGGAGTCCTTCGACGGCCGCTGGTACGGCATGTACCGCGGCCTGCTGCTGGCCTCGGTCCGGCACCGGACCTGGTTCGGTCTGCTCGTGATAGGCATATTCGCACTGTCTATCTTCGGTATGAATTATGTACCGAAAATCTTCATCGCGCCGTCCGAGGATCCGGTTTTCACCGGCAAGTTCGAAATGCCGCTCGGTACATCCATCGAAACCTCCCAGGCGGTGCTGGCGGATATCGACCGTTTTGTCGATACGAACTATTACGATCAACCAGGTGAGAAACGAAAGATCAAGAACTGGCTGACCTTTGTCGGCGAAGGCGGGCCGAGGTTCACGCTGGGGCTGGATCCGCCGAATCAGAATCCAGCCAATTCCTTTCTGGTCGCCAATACGGTGAACGGCGGCGATGTCGATGAAGTCATTGCCGGTATCGAAAGCTATGTGAGGCAGCAGCACCCGGACTTGCAGGTTCAGCTCGCACGGCTGGAGAACGGTCCTCCGGTTGGTTATCCGATCGTGATTCGGCTGTCGGGTCCGGCTTTCGACGGCCTCTACCGTATTGCCGATCAGGTCACCGGGTTCCTGTACCAGCAGCCGCAGGTAACAGCGGTGAAAAACACCTGGGGTCCGCAGACCAAGAAACTGGTGGTCGATGTCGATCAGGAAAGAGCGCGCCGCGCCGGCGTGACCAGCGACGATGTGGCCTATTCGCTGAAGGCCAGCCTGAACGGCATCGACATGACCGAGTACCGTGAAGGCGACCAGTTGATTCCGGTGACTTTGCGCTCGGTGGCCGCGGACCGCCAGGATATCGGCAAGCTGGACGGGCTCAGTGTCTATTCCCAGGCAACCGGCAGCAATGTGCCGCTGAAGCAGGTGGCCGACGTTCGGCTGGCTTTCGAACCGGGGGTGGTCGAACGCCGGGACCGGCAACGGACATTGTCGCTGAAAGCGCAGCTGCGCCCCGGGACTACCGCGACCGAAGTGAACCAGACGTTGATACCGTGGCTGGACCAGACCCAGGGTCAATGGCCCAGAGATTATCGCTACGAGGCCGGTGGCGAGGCCGAGGAGTCCGGCGAAGCCAACGCATCCATCGCTGCCAAGCTGCCGATTGCGGCGATGGTCATCGTGCTGCTGCTGGTCGCGCAGTTCAATTCCGTTCGCCGGCCGGTCATTATTCTGCTGACTATTCCGCTGGGTCTTATCGGCGTGACCTTCGGTCTGTTGGTTGCGCGTTCGTCGTTCGGTTTCTTTACCCTGCTGGGGCTGATTTCACTGTCCGGCATCATCATCAACAACGCCATCGTGCTGCTGGACCGGATCAAGATCGAACTGGAAGAATACAACCGCAGCCCGCAGGATGCGGTGATCCACGCCTGCCTGCAACGCTTTCGGCCGATTCTGCTGACCACCGCGACGACCGTGCTCGGCATGATGCCGCTCTGGTGGGGTGGCACCGCGATGTTCAAGCCGATGGCGATCACGATCATTTTCGGCCTGGCGTTTGCCGCGGCGTTGACGCTGCTGGTGGTGCCGGTGATGTATTCGGCCTTGTTTCGAGTGAAATTCCGTTAGCGGCGGCAGGGTGCGATAAACACGCTGAGCTAAACCCGGTGACGAGCTAAATCCAGACCTTGTTCAGCAGTAGACCGCCGCCGAAAAGCAGGCCGAACAGCACGGTGGCCAATCCCAGCGGTTTAAGGCCCAGCGTTTTCAGTCTGCCGAAATGGGTATCGACGCCGAGCGCTCCCATCGCCATTGCCAGCAGGAACAGATCGGCCTGAACCAGCCTGGCATGGACCGGCTCGGGAATAGGCAGCCAGGTGTTGAGCGCACTGATGACGATGAACGCGATCACAAACCACGGAACATAAAGCGGTGTGCGCTGATCTGCGGCAGACCGGCGATTCAGCCAGATACTCAGAATAATCAGGGTTGGCGCCAGCATCATCACCCGGATCAGCTTTACGATAACCCCGGTTTCCGCCGCGCTTTGCGACACCGCTGCGCCGGCCGCAACCACCTGAGCCACTTCATGCACGGTGGAGCCAAGGTAGATGCCGTACGCGTGCGAATCCATGCCCAGCCACGGATAGACCAGCGGATAGGCGAACATCGCAACGGTGCCGAACAGCACGACGGTGGCGACCGCCATTGCGACTTTCTGATTATCGGCGCGCAGTATGGGTGCGGCGGCCAGCACTGCCGCGGCACCGCAAATCGCGCTGCCGATCGCGGTCAGCAATGCCATGTCGAGCTCCAGCCGAAACCAGCGGCAGCCTATCCAGGTGCCGATCAGCATCACTGCTACAATAACCATCCCGTCCAGCCAGACGGCGGACCAGCCCAGTGCGGCAATCTGATCGAAGCCGATGTTCAGACCGAACAGCGCAACGCCGATACGCAGCAGCACCTTCTGCGAAAATGCCAGACCGGCGTGCAGAGACCGCCCGGTTGCCGTGTAGACTGTGTTGCCGAACAACATGCCGAGAACGATCGCAATCACCAGTGGACTGATGCCGTGTTGCTGGGCCCATGCGCTGCCGGAGAGCGCGAAGGCCAGCAGTGCGATCACAGCGGAGCAAAACAGGCCGGGCAGCATTGCCTCAGAGCGTCTCGACGGCCGGCGGCAACTGCAGATGGTAGCCTTGCCGGGCAAGATTGCCGATGACCTGCTGCACATCCTCGCGCGCCAGCGGGCGGTTAGCGGACAGGTTCAGCGACATCGCGAATACCGGTGCGCCGAAAGCCTTTTGTAATGCGGGCGGAATATCGGCGAAAGCGCAGTCGTCACGCAGATACAGGTAGGTGTCGGCTTTTCTCGACGAGCGGAAAATCTGGCACAGCATGAAACGGTTGGTCCGGTGCAGCGATAGAGGATAAACGGCACAAAGCCCGGCGGAACCGGGCTTTGTGTCTAGTTGGAATCCTTGACGGTTTTAGTCTTCCAGCTTCGGAATTCGTAAAACCTGCCCTGGATAAATCTTATCCGGATCTTTCAGCATCGGCGTGTTTGCTTCAAAGATCTTCATGTATTTGGAACCTTCGCCGTACATCTGCTTTGAAATACCCCACAGCGTGTCGCCGGACTGAACCGTATAAGTCCGCGATTCCCATTCCGCGGCGGCTTCCTCGGCAGCGGCCTCTGCGGCTTCGCCGGCCGCTTCATCGGAAACTTCGCCGGTGGCTTCCGGTGCGTCGCCGAACACGCCCTGCGGAGCGACGACGATCTGGTCGTCTACACGGGAGACGCCGCGGATATTGCCGACGATCACGACCACCTTCTCGCGTTCTTCCTGGGTCGGTACGGAACCGGCAACCGTTACGGTGCCATCGCCGGTATCGACATTGAAACGCAGATTGCCCGGGTCGATGCCGTTGTCGCGCACATGAGCGGCCAGGTTTTCGGAAAGATCGGCGTTGTCATCGTCGTCTCTGCCGAAGCCGAACAGCTTTTCGCCGGCGTCCTTAATGAAGTCAAACATTCCCATTGTTTATTTCTCCCGTGTTTTTACTGATCATTGATTCAGCTCAAAGCGACGACTCGGCGCCTTGCTGCCAGAGGGCTTGATCTTAACCGACTCGAATCAGGCAGGGCTTCAAACTGTAATGCCATCAGTGTACCCGAAATTTCTGGGAAATTTGATGGCTGCATGACGGATTTCACGTGTTGCAACGATGTGTCAAAGTGTCTTTTGCTCGCTTCTTTCGAGGCGCGGCTACGATTGCCGGTTCATCCGGTTGGCGATCAGGTGCGCCACGACTGCGGGTTCGGCCAGGGTCGAGGTATCGCCGAGGTCTTCGTAGTCGTCGGCCGCTATCTTGCGCAGAATGCGCCGCATGATTTTTCCGGATCGCGTTTTTGGCAGGTTCGGCGCCCACTGCATCAGATCGGGCGATGCAATTGGACCGATCTGATGCCGAACCCACTGCCGCAGTTCAGCCTGCAGTTCATCGCTGGGTTGAGCATCGGCGACCAGTGTGACGTAAACGTATATACCCTGGCCTTTGACGTCGTGGGGATAACCGACCACGGCGGCTTCGGCGACCGCGGAATGGGCGACCAGCGCGCTTTCCAGCTCCGCGGTGCCGAGCCGGTGGCCGGAAACATTCAGTACGTCGTCCATTCGGCCGGTAATCCAATAATAGCCATCTTCGTCCCGGCGGGCCCCGTCACCGGTAAAGTAGTAGCCGGAATACTGGCTGAAGTAGGTATCGATAAACCGCTGATGATCGCCGTAGACTGTCCGCATCTGGCCGGGCCAGCTATCGGCGATTACCAGGCTGCCCTGGGCTTCGCCGTCCAGAATATCGCCGTCGCCGTTCAGTAGCTGCGGCTGAATGCCGAACAGCGGGCGGGTCGCCGAACCCGGTTTCAGGCCGGTTGCGCCGGGCAGCGGACTGATCATGATGCCGCCGGTTTCCGTCTGCCACCAGGTGTCGACTATGGGGCAGCGTCTTTCGCCGACTATCTCGTGATACCACTCCCAGGCTTCCGGGTTGATCGGCTCGCCCACGGTACCCAGCAGTCGGAGAGATGCCCGGGAGGTCCCGGTGACAAACTCATCACCCTGACTCATCAGCTGGCGGATGGCGGTGGGGGCGGTATAAAAAATGTTTACCTGGTGTTTGTCGACCACCTGCCAGCAGCGTGACGAATCGGGCCAGGTCGGTACCCCTTCGAACATGAGCGTGGTGGCTCCGTTCGCCAGCGGGCCGTAAACGATATAACTGTGGCCGGTAATCCAGCCGACGTCGGCCGTACACCAGTAGACGTCGCCGTCG
>JANQPM010000049.1 GCA_028289465.1 Lysobacterales bacterium
AACGACAGCTTAGGCAGGCTGGTGAAGCGCTGCTGGCGGACCGGGCCGAGTAATGCGCGTCGGACACCGCCTCGGCCAGCTCGCCGATATCGCGCAGCGATACGCCGCATTGACCGTGCTGGCCTACCTGGTGCTGATCGGCGCCAGCCTGATTCTGATCAGCCAGCGCCTCGGGGTCAACACCGACACCACCGATATGCTGTCGGACGATCTGCGCTGGCGGCAGGCGCAACTTCAATTCAAACAGGCTTTCCCGCATGTCGCCGGTTATATCAGCGTGGTACTCGAGTCGGCCGACGCCGCCGATGCCGAACAACGCCAGCGCCGACTGGCCGAGCAGGCCGCCGAATCCCGTCTGTTTTCCGATATCTATGCGCCGGGCCTGGAAGCGCACTTCCAGACCAACGGCCTGCTCTATCTGTCGCTGCCGGAACTGCAGGCGGTCAGCGACCGGCTGGTCAGTGCACAACCGCTGCTTGGACGCCTGATGGCCGATCCCAGCCTGCCGGGCTTTGTCGCGCTGTTGCAATCGGCCTGGCAGAACGATGTGGACCCGGCTGCCGTGCGGCCGCTGACAGACGCGCTCGCCGACGTGCTGCGCGAAGCCGCCGGGGGCCGGCCAGCACCGGTAGCATGGTCTGCCTTGTTACAGGGCTCCACGCTGTTACAACAGTCCGGGCAAACTCCGGACAGCGCCTCCGGGCGGTTTCACCGGCGTTATGTTTTCTTCTATCCGACGCAGAATTTTCAACGACTGTTTCCGGCAGCCGACGCAATGCAGTGGCTGCGCGATCAGCAGCGCCAGGATCGGAGTAGCCGCCAGCCGGAAAACCGGTCCCAGAGCGAACACCGGGGCGCTAACGAACACCGGGGTTTCTATATCACAGGCCCGGTGGCGCTGGCACACGAAGAGCTGGAAACCGTGATGCAGGGCGGCAAGCGCAGCGCCGTGCTGCTGGGCGGCGTATTTCTGTTGCTATTGCTGCTGGCCTATCGGTCGGTACGCCTGACCGTGCTGACCCTGGCAACGGTCGCGACCGGCTTGTGTATGACAGCGGCCTTTGCCGCGGTCGCGGTCGGTCAGCTCAACCTGATTTCCATCGCGTTTGCGGTGCTCTATGTCGGACTCGGCATCGATTTCTGCCTGCATCTTTGCCTGCGCTACCGGGAACACCAACTAAGCACACAAGACCGAGCGCCGGCTCATGCGATTTTAATCAGGCAGGCGGTGGAAAACACCGGTCCGGCCCTGCTGATTTGTGCGCTGACCACCGCAATCGGCTTCTATGCGTTCTTTCCGACCGATTTCACCGGGGTCGCCGAACTTGGATTGATTTCCGGTACCGGCATGTTCATCAGCTTTATCGTGAACATGACGCTGCTGCCGGCCCTGCTTCGGCTCTGGCCATCGTCGTCGCATGTCGGGTCGGCCGCCCGACCCGGCGCCCAAGCTACTGTTCGATCCGGACTGCCGGGCTGGATTGGTATCGGCCAGCGCCATCCGCGGGCAGTCATCATCGGCAGCCTGGCTCTGATGTTAGCCGCTGTACTCGCCGTTCCGCAGGCCCGCTTCGATGCCAGCCCGATGAAGCTGCGGGACCCGGATTCCGAATCGGTTCGAACCTTCTACCACTTGCTGGCAAACGCCGAGCAGCCGCCGTTGAGCGTCTCCGTTCTGCTGGAATCCGAACAGGCCGTCGAACAGACACGCCGGGCCCTGCAATCCGCCGCCGCGGTCGGACAGACCCTGGACCTGGACAGCTTCGTGCCCGGACAGCAGTCCGAAAAGCTGGAACTGATCGAAGAACTGCGATGGCTGATGGGTCCGCAGTTGCAGCAGCCCTTGGCGATACGAACCTCTGAACCCGAGTCGCTGGCCGCCGCATTGCGATCGCTCGATACCGCGATGAAGACAGCGGTGGGCCAAGACACGCTGAAAACGACTCTGGAGCGCTACCTATCCGGCAGCCCGTCGCCGTCTCGCCAGCGCGAAGTGGAAAACGCACTGCTGAGGGAACTGCCCGATGCACTGCAGACATTGAACCGCCGACTTGGCGCGCAGAGCTTTGACGCCGACGATCTGCCGGCCACCGTTCGGCAACGCTGGCGCAGCGAGGATGGCTGGTACCGCCTGGAAGTCTTTCCGCGTGAGCGATCGCTGGACCCCGATGCCAACCGGGATTTGCTGGAACAGGTTGAACAGCATGCCGAACGCGTCGCCGGTGTGTTGGTGATCAACGAAAAGGCCGGCGAAACCGTGATCGGTGCATTCCGAAATGCGGTGATCTACGCACTGGTTACCATCAGCATACTGCTGTTCTTGCTGCTGCGGCGCGCCAGGCCGGTGGTGCTGATTCTAATCCCGATTGTGCTGACCGGCCTCGTCACGGTCGCCGCAACGGTCTGGTTTCGGCTGCCGTTCAATTTTGCCAACGTGATCGCGATTCCACTGCTGCTCGGTATCAGCGTGGACAACGGTATCCATATGGTAGACCGTTTCCTGCAAAGCCCGGGCCAGCGACAGAATTTGATGGCGACCAGCACCGCACGGGGCGTGGCGTTCAGCGCGTTGACGACGATGCTGAGTTTCGGCACGCTGGCACTGTCGCCCCATCTTGGAATGGCATCCATGGGTCAGCTATTGTTTCTTGGCATGGGCATTGCGGTGATTTGCACACTGCTGGTACTGCCGGCCTTGTTAACCCGGGTCTGCCCGCAATGACCGTGCTGGTCACCGGTGCCAGTGGCTTCGTCGGCGCGGCGATTGCCCGCTGCCTGCTCAGGCACGACCTGCCGGTACGGGTGATGCTCCGCGAGACCAGCCCCGAGACCAATCTGCGCAAACTCCCGGTTCAACGCGTTTACGGCGACTTACTGCAACCGGAATCCCTGCCGCAAGCGGTACGCGGTTGTCGCTATCTGATCCACGCGGCAGCCGACTACCGGCTGTGGCAACCGGAACCGGCAATTGCCTACCGCACCAATGTCGATGGCACCGCGGCCCTGATGCACGCGGCGCTGCAGGCGGGTGTCGAAAAAATCGTCTATACCAGCAGCGTTGCAACGCTGGCGGTGCACGCCGACCGCCGGCCGGCAACCGAAGACGACCCGGTCAGCCTCGCCGATATGATCGGCCACTATAAGCGCTCCAAATACCTGGCCGAGGAGCGAGTACGCGAGATGGTCGAACAACACAAACTGCCGGCGGTTATCGTTAACCCTTCCGCGCCGGTCGGGCCGGGCGATGTCCGCCCTACCCCGACAGGACGTACTATTCTGGATGCGGCGCGGGGCAAAATGCCGGCCTACGTCGACACCGGATTGAACGTAGTACATGTCGACGATGTGGCCGATGGCCACTATCTGGCGCTTCAGCGCGGCGACATCGGACAGCGCTATATTCTGGGTGGCGAGAACCTCAGCCTGGCCGAAATTCTGCGCATGACCGCCAAAGCGGCCAACCGCCGGCCGCCGCGCATCAAGCTGCCGCACTGGCTGCTGTGGCCATTCGCGGTTACTGCCGACGCGCTGGCCTCGGTGACCAAAAAACCGCCGCGGTTGAGCCGGGATGCGCTGCGTATGGCTAGAAAACATATGTTCTTCAGCAGCCGCAAGGCCACGGAGCAGCTCGGCTACCGCCCGCGGAAAGCCGAAGCGGCGATCGCGGACGCCGTTGAGTGGTTTGCAAATCACGGGTATATCCCGTAACGTGCCCGCGCCGCCGCCATCCGCCGAGGAAAGCATGCAAGCAAGTGCGACCGCCCATCCGAATATCGCTCTGGTGAAATACTGGGGTAAGCGCGATGCCGCACGCAATTTGCCGGCTGTCGGCTCGCTGTCGATCACCCTGGACCGGCTGTACACCCGGACCACGGTCGATTTTACGTCCGGACTTGAACACGACAAATTGCGACTGAATGGCGAAATCCAACCGACTTCGCCACGACTGACACAGTTGATGGATGCGTTTCGCGACCGTTCCGGGCAAACCGCGTACGCCGACATCGACAGCCAGAACAACTTTCCCACCGCCGCCGGGCTCGCATCTTCGGCTTCCGGATTCGCGGCACTGGCCATCGCCGCCGACGCCGCGCTGGGTACCGGCCTCAGCCGGCGCGAACTGTCCGGTCTGGCGCGCCTGGGTTCCGGCTCGGCCGCGCGCTCGCTGTTCGGCGGCTTTGCGCGCTGGCACCGCGGCAAGGCCGAGGACGGGCATGACAGTATTGCCGAAGCGCTGGCAGACGAATCCTACTGGCCGTTGAAAACCGTCATCGCGATCACCTCAATGCAGAAGAAAGCCGTCGGCTCCACAGACGGCATGCTGCACAGCGAAGCCAGCTCACCTTACTACGCCGCCTGGGTCGACGGGCAGACTCAGGACCTGGTCGAGGCCGAACAGGCCGTCCGGCAGCGGGATTTTCAGCGCCTGGCGGCCGTCTCCGAATTCAGTTGCCTGAAAATGCATGCGCTGGCGATGGCCAGCCGCCCCGGCCTGATGTACTGGAATGCGGCGACCGTCGAAGGTCTGAACCGCGTTCGCGAACTGCGCAACAGCGGCTTGCCGGTATTCTTTACCGTCGATGCCGGCCCGCAGGTCAAAGCCGTCTGCGAAGCGGACGCGGCAGAAACGGTGGACCAGGCGCTGGCGGATATCTCAGGTGTACAGCAAACGATTCAATGCGGCTTAGGCCCGGGTGCGCAGCTGCTGTCCGACACCGCAGGCTGAACGCAATGCCGCAAGACCCGCCAGCGCTGAACGTTTCCGCTCCAGGCAAGCTGGTGCTGCTGGGCGAATACGCAGTGCTGGAGGGCGTGGCGGCGTGGTCACTGGCGATCGACCGCCGGGCCCGTGTCGGTATTCACCACCGGTCGTCGCCGACGCACCGTCTGACTTCCACGCTATTTCCGGACCGGGAACTGGCATTCACCGTCGATGACGGGCGGCGGCTGACCTGGTCAATCGGTAACGACAACACATTTCGGACAGGCATTGAACACTTGCTCAAGCCCTGGCTTGGCAAACTGGCGGCAAGCGCTGACGGCCTCTCGATCCGCCTGGACACCGCCGCGTTCTTCGAGACGCTGAATGACCGGCCCGAAAAACTGGGATTCGGCTCCAGCGCGGCGCTGACGGTTGCATTTCATACCGCGATGGCGGCGCTGTGTCAGAGCGACACGCAGGAATCGTCGCTGGCCGCGCAGATAGCGGCCCATCGTCAGCAACAAGGCGGGGTCGGCAGCGGTATCGACATCGCAACCAGTCTGAGCGGCGGCCTGATCCGCTTTCAACGCGAACCGGAAGGCATTGCCGTAGTCCCGGCGACACTGCCTGAAGATTTTCACTGGCTGGCGGTATGGAGCGGCAGTTCCGCATCGACCGGCGATATGCTGCGCCAAATCCGCCGCTGGAGCCGCTCGAATCCGGAAAACTGGCAGCGCTTGCTGCAACAGGCGGCTGTAATCGGCAGCGATGCGGAGCGGTCCGTTCGCCAGAACCACACGCAAGATTTGCTGCAGGCGATCGCCCGCTACGGCCGCTGGATGCAGACCTTGGGCCGGCGCAGCGGCACCCCCATCTATAACGCTGCGCACCGACATTTGGATACAATAGCCGCAGCGCAGCAGTGCGCTTACAAACCCAGCGGCGCCGGGGGCGGCGATATCGGCTTCGCGGCGGCGGCCGAGCTGGAGACTCTGAACGGTTTTCGCCAGGCTGCCGAAAGTGCGGGCTACCGCATCATTGCGTTATCGGAAGATAAAAAAGGACCGGTATTTCACTGATGGTTGGACCTATGTTGCAAATGGGGACTGTGTTGCAAATGCGTGAATATCGCAGCCCTGAATATTTCAGCATGGAATACCAGATCGACCGGGATACCAGATCGACTAGGGAGCGAACTCATGGGTCAATCCAGAATTCCTAAGTTCTACAAACTGTCTATCGCCGAACGCCTGCGCGAGGTTCACCGGCGCGGTTTGCTGTCCAAGGAGGACTATCTGGCGTTGCTGAACGGCCAGCATGTACTGGATGTGGAAGCTGCCGACAAGATGATCGAGAACGTAATCGGCGTGCTTGGCCTGCCGATCGGTCTCGGCGTTAATTTTCTAATCAACAATAAGGAATACGTGGTACCGCTGGCGGTGGAAGAGCCGTCCATCGTCGCCGCACTGAGTTCCGCGGCCAAGATCGCGCACGATGCCGGCGGTTTCAGAGCGAACTGCGAAGAATCCTATCTGATCGGCCAGGTACAGTTGGTGGATGTCAAGAATCATTCCAAAGCCAGCCATGCGATTTTGCAGGAGAAGCAGGAGATTCTGAATCTGGCCAATTCGCTGCACCCGAACCTGATTGCACGCGGCGGCGGCGCACGCGATCTGGAGGTGCGCACGGTACCGACCACAACCGACAGCGGCGATATGCTGGTCGTACACCTGATCGTCGACACCTGTGACGCGATGGGGGCAAACCTGGTAAACACCATGTGCGAAGGCGTGGCACCGCTGCTGGAAAAAATCACCGACGGCAAGTCCTTCCTGCGCATTCTGTCGAACCTGACCGACCGGTCGCTGGTACGCGCATGGGTCAGCATTCCGGCCAGTGCGCTGAAGATGGGCGGCCTGTCCGGCGAGGAAGTCCGCGACGGCATCGTGATTGCCAGCGATTTTGCGGCGGCCGACCCGTATCGCGCAGTCACGCATAACAAAGGCGTAATGAACGGCGTCGATGCGGTCGCACTGGCCACCGGCAATGACTGGCGTGCAATCGAAGCCGCTGCCCATGCTTACGCCGCCCGTGGCGGTCACTACGGTTCGCTGACCCAGTGGAAACGCGATGACGAAGGCGCGCTGCAGGGTTTCATCGAAATACCGCTGAAAGTCGGTACTGTCGGCGGCCCGCTGCAATCGAATCCGACTGTCGCGGTCAACCACCGTATTCTCGGTATCGGCTCGGCCCGCGAACTGGCCGAAATCATGGCCGCTGTCGGCCTCGCACAGAATTTCTCGGCACTGCGTGCGCTCGCGACCGAAGGCATACAGAAAGGCCATATGACCCTGCACGCGCGCAGCGTTGCAGTCGCGGCCGGCGCACAGCCGGAGCATTTCGAAACGGTGGTCGAGCGGCTGATTGAAGATGGCCAGATCAAGATTTGGCGAGCTCGCGAAATCGTCGAGGAAATCAAACGCGAATCGCGGCCGCTAAGATCGGTCACCAGCGAAGCGGTACGCGAAGAGGAAGCCATCGGCGGCCACGGCAAGATCATTCTGCTCGGTGAGCACGCGGTGGTTTACGGCCGCCGGGCAATAGCCGCACCGGTGCCGATTGCGGCCCGGGCCGCGGTGCAGGAAACCGGTTCCGGCCAGATCGAATTCATGGTCCCGCGCTGGGGGGTGGAATACACGCTGCACCGGGATGCGGCACAGCGACGTTCGTTTGAAAAACCGCTGGGCGCGTTTCTGGAACAATACGATCTGCTTAAACGGTCGCTGCGCATCGAGGTGTTTCCGAACGTGCCCCGCGCGATGGGCCTGGGCGGCTCGGCCGCGGTCGCAGTCGCCATTGCCCGCGCGGTGGACCGGCACTTCAAGCTGGGCCTCAGCGATGAACAAATCAATGAGATTGCGTTCTCATTCGAGAAGGTAGCGCACAACAAGCCGTCGGGTATCGACAATACGGTAGCGACCTACGGCCGCATGCTGGTGTACACCGCCGGCGATCCGCCGACGTTCGAGCGTCTGGTCACACCGCAGCCGATACCGCTGATCATCGGCGTTTCGGGCATTGAAAGCCTGACCGCCGGAATGGTCTCGCAGGTTCGCGAAGGCTGGCGCAACAACCGCGGTCTGTACGAACGGGTATTCGATGAAATCGGCCGGCTGACCGACGAGGCACGTACCGCAATTGCCGGCAACGACCTGGAAACCCTCGGCAACCTGATGAATTTCTGCCAGGGCCAGCTTAACGCACTGCAGGTCTCGAGCTGGGAACTGGAAGAGATGATTCAAATTGCCCGCCGCCACGGTGCGCTGGGCGCAAAACTGACCGGCGGCGGTGGCGGCGGGTCGATGATCGCACTGTGCCCGGACAACCGCCAGGCGGTGGTCGATGCATTACAACAGGCCGGCTATGAGGCCATGGAGGTAAAAATTGGTTGAACAAACGGCCCGCATCCAGGATGCGGTAGTTTCCTTCGACACAGAACCGTTGATACTGGTGGACAGCCAGGACAAGGTTCTGGGCTATGCCAGCAAAGATGAGTGCCATGACGGCGACGGTCAGTTGCACCGCGCCTTTTCGCTGTTCATTTTCAACGATAGCGGCGAACTGCTGCTGCAGCGCCGCAGCGATCAAAAACGCCTGTGGCCGAACTACTGGTCGAATAGTTGCTGCAGCCATCCGCGCCAGGGCGAAGAAATGTTCGAGGCAGCCCATCGGCGCCTGTACGAAGAACTGGGCCTGCGCACCCAATTGCAATACTTGTACAAATTCGAATATCAGGCTTCGTTCGGCGATCCCGGCACCGAGCACGAGTTATGTTCGGTCTTTATCGGAAAGAGTTCCGGCAATGTGCAGGTCAATATTAACGAAATTTCGGAATGGCGCTGGGTCAGCCCGGCAGACCTGGAATTGGAAATGGCGGATCATCCGGAGCAGTTCACGCCGTGGATGAAAATGGAATGGGCGGAGCTGACCGGCCGCTACCGGCAATCGCTGGACCGGCTGCTCGGCGCCTGATACCTCAGGATATAGGCACGCAGAACACCACAACGGAGGACTCCAAGACGGAGAACATATGGGCATCCCGTTTATTCAGCAATACCGGGTCGGCAAATATATATTGCAGAAAAAGCTGAGCGGTCAGCAACGCTACCCATTGGTATTGATGCTGGAACCGTTGTTTCAATGCAATCTGGCCTGTGCCGGCTGCGGGAAAATCGACTACCCGAAGGACGTCTTGCAGCGACGAATATCGGTGGAAGACGCGTTGCGTGCGGTCGACGAATGCGGCGCGCCCATGGTTTCGATACCCGGCGGAGAACCGCTGATCCATAAAGAAATGCCGCAGATTGTCGAGGGCATCGTCGCGCGCAAGAAATTCGTCTATCTGTGCACCAATGCGATTTTGCTGAAAAAGCGGCTGGACGACTACACACCGTCGCCGTATCTGACTTTTTCCATTCACCTGGACGGCAACGAAGCCCGCCACGACCAATCGGTCTGCCAGCAGGGCGTGTTCAAAAAGGCTGTCGATGCGATCGAGCTGGCCAAGCAGCGCGGTTTTCGGGTCACCGTCAACTGTACCCTGTTCAACGGCGAGCAACCCGAAGAAGTGGCGGATTTTTTTGACTTCGCCGCCGGTCTTGGCGTCGAAGGCATCACCGTTTCACCAGGGTACAGCTATCAACACGCGCCGGATCAGGATGTGTTCCTGTCACGTCGCGAAAGCAAGCAACTGTTCCGCGATATCTTCCGCATCGGCCGCCGGCGCAAGCGCAAATGGCCGTTTAATCAGTCCAGCCTGTTTCTGGATTTCCTGGCTGGCAACCAAAGTTATCAGTGCACCCCGTGGAGCAACCCGACCTATAATATCTTCGGCTGGCAAAAGCCCTGCTATCTGCTGGTTGATGAGGGCTACGCCGCATCCTACCGGGAGTTGATGGAAGACACCGACTGGGAACGCTACGGCACCGGGCGCAATCCGAAATGCGATAACTGCATGGCGCACTGTGGCTATGAGGGGACCGCGGTCACCGATACCTTCAATCGCCCGCTGAAAGCATTGAAAGTGTTTCTGCGTGGTCCGAAACTGACCGGTCCGCTGGCACCGGAACTGCCCATTCTCTACAAGACGGCCGACGAGGCCGGCACGATAAAAATTCCGATCCGGCAAATCGGGCGCAGTTCATAAGGCAACGCGAATGCTCAGCGTCCTCGCCGTTGCCGGTTCCGCTGTCTGGCTGATCATTCTGCTGCTGCCGTGGCGGCCGTGGTTGACGCGCGAGCGGCTGGAAGCCAACCCCACCAAAACTTTGAGCCGAGCGGCCGAATCCCGGCTGACGGTACTGATACCGGCCAGAAACGAAGCCGGGCATATCGTCTCCACTCTGGACAGCCTGGCCGTCCAGTCCACGAGACTTCGAGTGATCGTAATCGACGACCAGTCCAGCGATGCGACCGCCGAACGGCTGGCGCAGTATGCCGATCCGCGCATCACTCTGACTGTGGTTTCCGGCAGCGAACTGCCCGCGGAATGGTCGGGCAAGCTGTGGGCGCTGCAGCAGGGCCTGCGTCAGGTCGAATCGGAATGGGTGCTGCAACTGGATGCCGATATCCAATTGCAGGCCGGTGCGCTGGCTGCCCTGCTGGACCACGCGGAGCGCCACGCACTGGATTCGGTCTCGCTGATGGCGCGATTGCGCATGGAGAGCGGCTGGGAACGGCTGCTGATGCCGGCCTTCGTCTATTTCTTTCGGCTGCTCTACCCATTCGGTCTGGTCAATCGCCACGGGCGCATCGCCGGATTGCTGGTCGCCGGCGCGGCCGGCGGCTGCCTATTGGCCAGAACCGGTGCGCTCAGGGCCTGCGGCGCCTATCAGGCTATCCGCGGCGAACTGATCGACGATTGCCGCCTGGCCAGGCTGTTAAAACGCCACGGTTACCGAATCTGGCTTGGCCTCAGCCATATGGCGGTCAGCCGGCGCGCGTATGACGGCCTGGACGATATCGGTGCAATGGTACGCCGCACCGCTTTTCACCAACTGCGCTACTCGTTCGCGCTGTTGATTGCGGTCACCCTGCTGATGCTGCTCGCCGCGTGGGCTCCGGTAGCCGGCATCGCCCTCGGCAGCCGGGTTGCAGCCGTCGCGGGATCGGGCCTGCTGGCGATGTTGCTCGGCTACTGGCCGTTGCTGCGCTACTACCGCCTCAATCCGGCGTGGGCATTATCGCTGCCGCTGGTCGCCAGCCTCTATCTGCTGTTCACCTGGCAGTCGGCCATTCGGTACTATGCCGGCCACGGAAGCACATGGAAAGCTCGCCGTTACGGGCAGCATGAAAATGGATAATATGTTTAGAAAATTTCTATACTTCATTGTTTTTTCTGTTTTTTTACTTTCGGATGCACCGGCCGATAACGATTTATCCGCAGTCGAAACGGTTCAGGTGCTGCAGCAGGCCATTATTCAAAATATGAAGGATAATTCCGGAAACACTGACCGGATCAGGCAGACGGTACTAGCGACCCATCAACTGGACAATATCTGCCGTCTGGCGGTCGGCCGGTTCTGGAAAGACTGGTCGGATGAACAACGCAAAAGCCTTCTGGATGCGTTTACCGACTATACGGTCAACACCTACGCCGCACGCTTTTCAAGCTACAGCGACGAAACCTTTCAGGTCATCGAAGATATGCCGTTCGGCGAAACGCGCCATCGGGTAATCAGCGAACTGACTACCGCTGACGGCAGCATTCATCAATTTGACTTCCAACTGGAACATAATGGCCGGCACTGGAAAATCGTAAACATACTGGTGGACGGCGTCAGCGACCTGGCCTTGAAGCGTGCGGAATATACCCGCCTGATTCAGGAAAGCGGGCATTCGGGTCTTCTATTGTATTTGCAACAGCAAAGCGCCGAACTCAGTTCAGAATCGCAATGACCTAAAGGCAGCACACCGATGATTGATCCGGCAGAAAACAAACCAGCAAGCCGGCCCGACCACTTTCCCTACACACTGCGGCTGGTTTCGCTGACGCTTTTCGCCATTCTGCTCGGCGGCTGCTTTGCGTCCAGCCACCGGCCGCTGAACGCAGCCGATGCGATCGATTTCCAGCCGGCAACCAGTGCGCTGTTCGAGTATACGGAAATGCCGCCGTTCTCGCCGCTGAAACGCATAGCGCAGGATAAACGCTACCAGGTTTTCGAATTCAACTTTCCGGCCACCGGCGACAGTGGGCAGACCGACGATCTGCAAGTCGTTCGCTACCACCAGTCCGCAACGCCCGGTTGCCGCGACCTGGTGGTCGTGCTGCCGATCTGGGGCAGTTATACCTATCCGTCGGAGCGCATGACCGATGCGATCAGGTCTTACAGCCGCGGCGAGGTGAACGTTCTCCGGCTGATGGGCCATCAGCACGTGATGGACTGGGAAGGCATGGCGGCGGCCGGCAGCGAAACGGAACTCTGGGCCATCGTGGACCGCATGGAGCGGCGAATCCGCAATACCGTGATCGACATTCGCCACCTGCTCGACTGGGCCGACACCCGGCCGGAACTGCGCTGCGGCAAGAAGGCACTGCTCGGCTTCAGCATCAGCGCTCTGATCGGCGGCGTTGCGCTGACCAACGACAAGCGCTTCGATGCGGCGGTATTCGTGATGGGTGGCGGCAATCCCGGCGAGATCGCGGCCGTCTGCCCCGGCCGTGCGCAGGCCATGCGCGACAATACCTTCGAGCGCTTCGGCATCGACCCCGAATCGTTTGCCCGCGAATTCGACCGGCGCATGCAAAGCGTCAATCCCTCCCGCTACGGCGGCCGCACGGATCCGCGCTCGATTTTGTTTATCGATGCCGAGGACGACGAATGCATGCCATCCAGCTCCCGCGAGAGCTTCTGGCAGGCGCTGGGCCGGCCCGAACGCTATACCCTCGGCTACGGCCACAAGTCATCTTTTCTGTCGATGACACCGCTGGCGCTCAACTATCTGCGGCGGCGAATCTATACCTTTATGGAGCGGCAGTTCGCCGAACCCGGGCGTCTCACCGAACCGCACCAGGCGGCAGGAATTCTCGAATCGCACGATCAGTCCTACGAGTAACCCCATCGCAGCGCCTGGCTTCGCGCGACATGGAGAGTTTCTGGCGCCAGTTCAAAGACGCCTGTTGCAGTCGTTTTACCGCGGCTACGTTCAGCAACTCGCAGGCCCGAATCAGCGTATCCTGCCACTCCTGTAGCCGAGCCTGCGGCACCCGGCCAGTCATTTCCAGACCGATCAGCCGGTCCAGCGTTTGATTCTGGGCTTTGAATACCCGCTCGGCGTATTCACGCAGCGTTAACTGCGCGCTGTCCGGCGGCTGGCCGTCCGGTGCCGGATAGCGGTAGCTGCATGCCATCAGCGGCACGAGCAGCATCAACAAGCTGAAACAGTCTTTTATCATCTAAGGCTTCGCCCGCCGCCACGGCGCTGGCTATAATGAACGGTCAATACCATTGCAACCCGATAACTGCGACCCGGTAACTATAGATCATTTCGGTTAAACCGGGTCGCTCAAGACGGGTCAGCTAGCTCGGGCATCGAGTTTAAAACGACAATCACAGGGAGAACAAGGCAAGAAACATGGACAGCATCAAGACATTTCTAACCAGCGAGGAATTTTACAGTCAACTTTCCCAGTGGGGCCTGAACCTGGTCATCGCGCTGGCCATATTTATTCTCGGCCGCTGGCTGGCCAAAGCGGTCACCGGCTGGTTGAGGCGGCGGCTGACGAAGCGGGATCTGGATCCGATGCTGGCCAATTTTCTAGCCAATATACTGTACGCGCTGCTGCTGACTGCAGTGGTCATCGCGGCTATCGGCCGGCTCGGCGTGCAAACCACCTCGCTGGTCGCCATTCTCGGCGCAGCCGGTCTGGCGGTCGGCCTGGCGCTGAAGGACTCGCTGTCCAACTTCGCGTCCGGGGTGATGCTGATTCTGTTCCGGCCGTTTCACAAAGGCGATCAGGTTGAAATCGGCGGTGTGGAAGGCAAGGTCGATGAAATCCGTATTTTCTCCACCATCATCAACACCCTGGACAACAAACAAGTGACGGTGCCGAACGCCAACATCACCGCCGACAGCATCACCAACTACACCGCGCTTGGCACACGCCGCGTGGACATGGTGGTCGGCATCGGCTATGACGACGATTTGAAGCAGGCGCAGGGAATACTGCAGGCCATCTGCGATGAGCATCCGCTGGTACTGAAGGATCCGGCACCGGCGGTCGCGCTGGCCGAACTCGGCGACAGCAGCGTGAACTTCAATGTTCGCCCGTGGTGCAATTCCGGCGACTACTGGACCGTCTGGAGCGACGTGCTGGGAGAAGCGAAGATACGACTGGAGGCCGCCGGCCTCAGTATTCCGTATCCTCAGCAAGACGTGCATATGCATACGGTTGAAGCGGCCAACGGCTGAACGCCAATTAGAACGCTGTGAACACGGCCCGACTGCTACCGGGCCGCAGTTCCCACGCCACCACCATTTGTAGGAGCGCCTTTAGGCGCGAAAACAGGCGAGAAGGAGTCTCACGCCCGCAGCTCCTGTGAAATCGAATCGCGCCTAAAGGCACTCCTACGAGTTGCCGTATATTGCGGTGCGACAACCGTATCGGGATGCGGGGTGCGACACACTGCACTTCAGCGCGCAAACCAGCGCAGGCCAAGGCTGGTGCCGTAGCCGGTCGAGCGTCGAATAATCCGGTGCTGTTCGTCCAGCAGGTAATACGTCGGATAGCCGCGAATGCGGTATTTCTCCCGTATCGGCGTATCGCCCAGCAGAACCGGCATGCTGAGTCCGTGGCGTTCGGCGAATGCGCGCACGCTGTCCACACTCTGATAATCCATAGCCATTGCCAGTACACGCAGCTCGCCGGCAGCGGCATTGCGATGCAGTTTTTCCAGATGACCGGCCGTCAGGTTACAGACCTGGCACCATGGCGCAAAAAAGTACATCACGGTTCTGTCGCTGACCGGCTCGCCCAGGCCGGCGTATCCGCCATCCAATACCGCCAGTTCGAAGCCCGGTGCCGGCTGGCCGGTATTCACCGGCAGCAGATCGCGGGTCTGCCACGCGTGTATCAGGAAAAATACGGCCAGCAGCGCCGCGGCATCGAACACCAGCGCCGCCCAGTAGTTGCTGCGCAGCCGCCTCCAGCCTTGCCGTATCGCATTAAACATACCCGCTAGAAACATATCCATTAGACCGGCCTTTTTCGGTTTGCGTTTCACGCCGCGGCGGCCTGTACATCGTTCAGCGCCCGGGCCAGGCGTTGAATACCCGCTCGAATCCGGCGTTCGCTCAGGTTCGCATAGCCCAGCAGCAAGCCGGGTTGCGTCGGTGCCGCGCGGTGGTAGTAATCGGCGAGCGTATAAACGCCGACGGAATAATGCGTTGCCCGATCTATCCAGCGCCGCAGCGTCGCTTCATCCAGGTCGGGAAAAACCGCGACCAGGTGTACGCCCGCTTCGGCGCCCAGGATTCGTACCCGGTCCCCGAAAACGCCGGCCAGCGCATCGACCAGGGCCTGGCGCTGGCGCAGATAGCAGCGCGCCCGGCGGCGCAAATGGCGCTGGTAGTCGCCGGTTTCAATAAACTGAGCCAGGCGTTTCTGGTGCAGCTGATTGTTGCCGCGGTCCGCCAGCCATTTGGCCGCACGGAACGCATCCAGCAGATGATCCGGCAATACCAGATAACCGATGCGCAGCGACGGGAACAGCGACTTGGCAAAGGTGCCGCAGTAGATCACCTGCTCACTGCGGTCCAATGCAGCCAGCGCTTCCAGCGGCCGGCAGTCATAACGGAATTCGCTGTCGTAGTCGTCTTCCAGCAGATAAACATTCTGCGCGGCAGCCCACCGCAGCAACTGCAGGCGCCGGCGGTAAGGCATGACCGCGCCTGTCGGAAATTGGTGCGATGGTGTCAGGTAGGCAAGGCGTATACCGGGATCGTCAGGCAGTCGCTCGGTTTGCAGGCCCTGCTCGTCCACCGGGCACTGGATCAGGTCGGCACCGGCCGCCAGAAACAGCGTTCGCGCACCCTGGTAATGCGGCTGCTCCATCACTACCTTGTCGCCGGCATCGATCAGTACCCGGGCCGTCAGGTCCAGTGCCTGCTGCGATCCACTGGTGACCAGCACGCGGGACGCGTCGGTCGCAATACCGCGATGACGCCGGACCAGGCCGGCAATGGCTTCGCGCAATGGGGCGTACCCGGCCGCGTCGCCATAATCGTAATCGCTGCTGCGCATCGCAGGACCGGTCCGGCGCCAGTAGTGTGCGGTAATTTCGTCCGGCAGGCTCAAACCGTAGCTGAAATCGTACTGCCACCGGTGGTGGCAGCGTACCGGCTTCATGGCCGATTGAAACTGCTGCAGCGCACGCCGGCCGACGGATGACAATGCCGCCTGGCGGCGCACCCTGCCCGCAGCGGGCAGATCGGCCGGCGGCGTCTCCAGGCGTGTGTCCGGCAGCGATTGGCAGACGTAGGTGCCCGAGCCCGGACGGCCTTCCAGATAGCCTTCGGCCTTGAGCTGCTCAAAGGCCAGCAAGACCACATTACGCGAAACCCGCAGATCGGCCGCAAGGTCGCGGCTGCCCGGCACCCGGGTACCGGGCGCGAGCCATCCCTCGCGAATGCCGCAGCGGATAGCGCGAATCACCTGCCGGTACAGCGGACCCCGTCCATCCAGAGAAAGCAGCATTAATTGGTACCTCTGTTCACTGATTTTCCGGTTCTTTTATAGAGCCGATAAGCGAACTATCATAACCCAAACCGAATCAATCGAGATAAAACCCATGACGGCGACATCCCGCTTTGAGATCACCGAGCGCTCCAAGGTCAAGCGACTGCCTGAGCGCGGGCATTACGACCGGGCGCTGGCCTATGAGATCCTCGACCAGGCACTGATCTGCCATGTCGCGATCTCGACCGCCGAAGGCCCGCTCGTGCTTCCGATGGCCTATGCCCGAATGGACGATCAACTGGTATTGCACGGCGCCACTGCCAGCCGGCTGCTGCAACTGACCGGCACCGGCCAGCCCATCAGCCTGTGCGTCACTCTGCTGGACGGGCTGGTGCTGGCGCGCTCGGTTTTCCACCACTCGATGAACTACCGGTCGGTGGTGGTATTCGGCCATGCCCGGCTAATCGACGACGATCGGGAAAAAGCCCGTGCACTGGATTGTCTGGTCGAACACTTAGCCCCCGGCCAGACGGGGTATGCGAGGGCCCCGACCGCCAAGGAACTCAACGCCACCTGCGTGCTGGCCGTGCCGGTGACCGAGGTCAGTGTCAAACGGCGCGAAGGCCCGCCAAAGGACAGCAAGGCCGATTATGAATTGGATATCTGGGCCGGCGTGGTGCCGCTGCAAACCGTGACCGGCAAGCCCGAGCCGGACCCGCTTGTTCGGGCCGACACACCGCTGCCCGAACATATCGGCCGGTATTGACAAGCGTTATGGATAAGCCGGCCCGACGTACAGGCCTGCCGGCGGCAAAACAGGGGTTCTTAGCTTTCGCCGCCTTCAGGCCCGTAGAAGATCACCCAGGTTGAAAAATCCTCGCTGAAATCCTCAAACCGGTGCACGATCCCGGCCGGCACGAACAACACATCCCCGGCCGAGAAACGATGGCGTTCCGATCCGTTGACAAACCAGCCCCGCCCGCTACTGACCACATAGACTTCATCGCGCGAATGCGGTTGCTGCGGGTCTGTACCGTCAGGGGCATACATACCGATTTGCAAGGTGCCGTGTTCAAACAACTGCCGATAACGATCTTTGTCGGCAGCCGGTAACCGCGCCAGTGCCTGTTCAATCGTTTGGTGAAAACCGCGTCCCATCTATTCGCCTCGAATAAGTCTCGCCCGGCGCCTCAGGCCAGTGGCATTTCGTCGCCCCAGATAAGCTGATCCACGACGCCTTTCCAGCCATAGCGCTGCAAGTCCACCCGGCCTTTCAGAAACTGAATGCCCTCGCGCTCCAATAAATCCCTCTGCTTTTTCCACCCGGCGCTGTCTTTCGGGAATGCGATTTTGCCCTGCGCGTTAATCACGCGGTGCCAGGGCAGGCGCATGGCTTTGGGCGCGGCACCCAGTGCACGGCTGACCATTCTCGCGCCTTTGGGATAGCCGGCCAGCGTCGCCACCTCGCCATAGGCCAGCACATAGCCCGGCGGGATTTCAGATACCACTTTCCAGATGGCTTTAAGAGTTTCGCGGTCCAGGCTCATCGGATTCAATCCATGAAAAAATGCAGTATAAAGGAGTCTCGCGCCCACTTCTTGTAGCCGCTAGGCCCGCGTGTAGGAGCGCCTTTAGGCGCGAATACTTTTGCCTAGCGAAACCCCTGATTAGAGCCCGAGCTGGAAACAGCTATGATTATCGCACCTAAAGGCGCTCCTGCAGGCATTGGGGTTCTCAAAGGGCAGTTTAACTCGGAAACCTAAATTTAATCAATCTATTAGAATTATTATATAACTATCTAATAAATATATTATTTTAATAATCAATCGAGCAAAAATTCCGAACCAGGTCAGAAACCTGACCAGGCGCTTCCAACTGCGGGTAATGGCCGATACCCACCAACCGGTGCAAGGTCGCCTGCGGCAGGTTTTCCGCCAGCCGCTCGCCGATGGCAGCGACCGCAATCGGGTCTTGCTGGCCCCAGATGAGCTGCACCGGCAGTTCGCAGCGATGCAGGCTGCCGAGCCAGCGTTCGGTATATTTCAGACGCTCGCGCATGTAGGCGGCAATCTTGGCCAGCACCTTGCGGCCCTCACGATGCTGCATTAACGCCCATTGGGTATCGTAATGCGCTTCGTGAAAGCGATCCGGGTCGGCGTATACCTTCGGATACTGGAGATTGAATACTCGGCGGCTGGCCAGCCGCGCGGTGACCTCGCCCAGCAGCGGCGTGCGCAGCAGGCGCTGGGTGAACAGCGGGCGGTGCAGATCCATATACACCCCGCCGTTCAGCAAGGTCAGCCTTTGCGGCTGCAGCGCGGTATCACCATGCCGCAGCCGGTAGAGTAATTCGCAAGCCACGCTGTTGCCCATATCGTGGGCGAGCAGATGAAACCGCCGAATACCGAACTGCGCCAGCAACGCCTCGACTGCATCCATCTGACGCAGCAGCGAATAGTTACGCCCAGGGTCCTTGGCCGACAGACCGTAGCCCGGAAAATCGAACATCAGCAACGTGAAATCCTGGCGCAGCCGCGGCGCCAGCAGGTGCCAGTCCCAGCTCGAGGTCGGAAAGCCGTGAAAACAAACCAGCAGCGGCCCCCTGCCCTGTTTTTGCGCGTAGATCTGCGTGTCGTCCACGTCGTACAGCGTGCCGGCGAGCTGCCAGGACTGAATGGCATCGGGCAGACCGGACATGGCTAACCGCCGCTACCGGTATCGCCGGCGATTTCGATCGGCTCAATCAACAGTCTTTGTCCTCGATGCAGGTTCGTCCGCTGCCTGCTTGGCTTCTTGAGCCGCTTCCTCGGCCGAGGTCAGAATTCCGTGCAGGATATTGATTTCGTTCTGATCGGGGCGGGCGCGCTGAAACAGGCGTCTTAAGCGGGCCATCAGGCGTTTCGGCTGGTCCGGGTTCAAAAATCCGATATTCAGCAGCGTCTCTTCGAGGCGGCCAAAAAAATACGCCATTTGCGCGTCGTCAACCGGCTCGTAGTCCAGCGGGTCCAGCACTGTCCCGGCAGCGACCTGCTCCAGCGCCGCCAGCCGTAACTCATAGGCCAGCACCTGTACCGCCTGAGCCAGGTTCAAGGAGCTGTAGGTTTCGTTCGCGTGAATATGGACCAGGTAGTGGCAGCGCTGCATTTCCTCGTTGGTCAGACCGGATCGTTCGCGCCCGAACAGCAGCGCAACCGGGTGCCGGTCCGCTTCGGCTACGGCCCGCGCGGCCGCGGCCCGTGCATCCAACTGCGGCTGCGACAGCGCGCGCAGGCGTGCGCTGGTGCCGAGTACCAGCCGGCAGCCTTTCAATGCGGCATCCAGACTCTCATGGACTACCGCAGCAGCCAGCAGATCGTCCGCGCCGGACGCCATCGCAGTGGCCTGCGCGCTCGGATATTCCTTCGGCGTTACCAGGTGCAGCGAGGACAGCCCCATCACTTTCATCGCCCGCGCCGCCGCGCCGATATTGCCGGGGTGCGTGGTATTGATCAGCACCACCCGGACGTTCGCCAATGCCGTGGTCGTCATATCCGCCTTATGCCTGCCCAAAACCGGGGGCTTCTGGTATCCTTTGCGCCCTTTGTTGTTGCGATCACGTCGATGAACCAACCCGCTCTGAATGTTGCGATACAGGCTGCCCGCCGGGCCGGCGACCTGATACACCGTTATCGGCGCCAGCTCGACCGTGTGGCGACCAACAGCAAAGCCCTGAACGACTATGTCACCGAGGTGGATCGCGCCTGTGAGGCCGAAATTGTACGTGAAATTCGCCGCGTCCACCCGGATCACGCCATTCTGGCCGAGGAATCCGGGGCCAGCGGCGACAGCGAAATCCGCTGGGTGATCGACCCGCTGGACGGCACCAGCAATTTCATGCGCGATGTTCCGCACTATGCCATCTCCATCGCTCAGCAGGTCGAAGGCCGCACCGAGCATGCGGTGGTCTACGACCCGATCCGCGAGGAACTGTTTACCGCCAGCCGCGGCCGCGGCGCACTGCTGAATAATCAAAGGCTACGCGTATCGGCCCGCACCGGCCTGGACGGCGCAATTCTGGCCACCGCGCCGCCGTTCCGGCTGCGCGCGCATCTGGACTGCTATTTTCGAATGCTGCAGGAAATGATCCAGCCGGCCGAAGATATTCGCCGCGCCGGCGCGGCCAGCCTGGACCTGGCCTATGTTGCAGCCGGCCGGGTCGACGGGTTCTGGGAAATCGGACTCAAGCCCTGGGACATCGCCGCCGGCGCACTGCTGGTGCGCGAAGCCGGCGGTGTCGTGGTCGACTTCGACGGCAACGACCAGATCGAATCCACCGGCAATGTGATCGCCGCGCCGTTCAAACTGATCAATCCGATGCAGCGCATCGTTCAGCGGCACTGGAAAAATCAGCGCAAATCCGCCGGTCGCTGAGTTCTTGGCGTTAAACGCTAACCACTAGGCGCCGGCATCAATACGACCGAGAGCCCCTTTCAGCGAAACAACCCTATAAGGTGTCTTGCGCCCGCATTTTTCGACAACCCGCAAAGCAGTATCGATCTTGCGATTCAGCGGCTGGACCGCCACGGCGTCGGCCCGCAGGCACTTAATGCAATCGAAGCCGCGCTTTTCCATCTGCAGGGTCAGCTACGCGACTACTGCTGCGAGGTGGATTGCTGAAACAGCGCCGTCAGCCGCCTTCCGGCGGCGCGATGCTTTGCCACAACGGTTGCCACTGGCTTTGCTGCGACATGATGGCAGCCTCGTGCTTACGCCATTTGTCGGTGCGCGGCCGGTCCAGGGTATAACGCGAACGCGGCAGCGGGCGCTCCAGATAAGTCTGCCAGTGCGGGTCGATATCAATACCGACAAACGCTGCCAGCCGGCGACAGACCGATAACGGCTCCCGCACCAGTTCGCGGTAGTCCACCCGCAGCCAGTGGTCGCGCGCCAGCCCGGCCAGATCGTCGCGAATGATACGGTTCGCAGCGCACCATTGAAACGTGCATTTTTCGACCAGCGGCGCATCGGCCGCCTCGCGCCAGCCCGGCGGCAGCAGCAGCGACCATTTGCCCTTCCAGCCCGGCAGACGGCGGTAGGTGACCCAGCGGCCAGCCAGCCAGGCTTCCATCATGCTGGCGATATTTTCGCGCGGATCGCGAGTGAGCCAGATATAGCGGGCATCGGGGAAGATCACATCCAGGAACGGCTGGCGCAGCGCGTTCTTCGGGGTTTTTTCCAGCAACCTGACGCGGGTCTGCTCGGCAGACAGCAGGCGCGTCCCGTCGCGGTTGCGCAACCCGAGCGCGAAACGCTGGCGAATCGCCGTGGCAATGCGCGGCGTTGCGTGCTCGGCAGTCAGCCGGTTGGAATCCACCTTGCCGGCCTGCGGGTTCAGCGCCGCAATCCCTTCGATCAGCACATGGCTTTCACCGCCGATGGTCCACAGGGCTTCGGCCTGCGCCAGGGTTTCGAACAACAACGTACTGCCGGAACGCGGGGCGGCCAGAATAATGACCGGACGATCGAATAGACGGTCAAACATGGCGTATCGGCATGGGGCGATACGCCGGGCTACAGACCGCGAACACCCGGAATCGGGCGATCCACGCAGGCCATCAAGACCCGTGCCAGCAATACGTTCTGGGCCGGCCGGCCGTTGCTGGGCAATCTTAACGGCACCGGAATGCGCCTGATCTGTCGCAGCACTCGATTGCGTAATCGTTCATAATGCCCGCGCTGATCCGGGTCCGGCCCGTACAGCGTCCACAGCATCTGCCAGTCACGCATCAGATCGTGCGTCAATTGAATAAACCGCTCGCTGAAACCGGATTCGTCCGGGCGCGCAGCGCCGAGGTCTTCGATCAGGTCCGTGCATAGCACTTCCAGCTCCTTCGGCGGCATCACCGGCGGCGTATTGTAGCGTTCGGTCAGCAAACTGACCGTATCGCCGGGCCGATAGTCAATCTGCCGGTCGGCCGGCTGTTTGCCGGATGTGCCGGCCTGCAGCACCTGTTCGACCATTCGCCAGAAACCCGCCGAACCGACTGTGTCTGCCACCAGATGAATGCGCTTGTATGGCGTCGGATTGACCACCCGGTGCATTTTCCAGTTATCGAATATCCAAGTCTGGCCGGCCGCCATATTGACCATTTCGTCGGCACAGTGAAATTCGACTTCCGGATAGGTAATCACCGGAATATGGATACGGACGCGGGTAAACCAGTGGTAGTTCACATCGCAGTGACGGGGCACCTCTGCTCCACCGGCCAGGCACATCAGCCGGGAGCGTCCGAACACCACGCCAAAGGCCGCAAGCACCTGCCGAAGGTACTCGCACCGGTCGAGAAACGGCGTCGGCTGCATCGGGCCGCTGATCAGGTCGTTAATGCCGCCGTTGACCGAAATCAGCGGCACCGCGGTATTGCCGGCAAAGCCGGTCGGGTGAGCCTGCCAGGCATTGTCGGGCAAAGCTTCGACCTCGGCTGCCAGCCGTTCGGCATCGACGCGCAGCGGCAGCCGAATAAAGGACTGCGGCAGTTTCATCGGCGGTGGCACCGGTCGCGGTAGAGCATGGCGCCATTATAAGCGCTTTTCGTACGAAAAAAGCCCCAAAAAGGGGCTTTCTGCATGAGGGACTTTCTCTGTGGATCGTTGTGGTTTCGGGCTACGGCATCGCGTCCACCTGCGCGCCCTCCTTCTCCACCGGCATCAGGTCCTGCTTGGTAATACCGAGCAGCAGAACCGCGGTGCTGGCAACATAGATGGACGAATAAGTCCCGATTAGCACACCGACGATCAGGGTCAGCGCAAAGCTGTGGATGATCTCGCCGCCGAACACGAACAGCGCGGTGAGCACCAGCAATGTGGTCACCGAGGTCATGATGGTGCGCGACAGCGTCTGGTTGATCGAGGCGTTCACCACATCGATCGGAATCTTGTTGCGCAGCCGGCGGAAATTCTCGCGAATCCGGTCGTATAACACAATAGTGTCGTTCAGCGAATAGCCGATGACCGCCAGCAGCGCGGCAACCACGGTCAGATCGAAATCGACCTGCAGCAACGACAGAACGCCCACGGTCACCAGAATATCGTGCACCAGCGCCAATACCGCGCCCACCGAAAAGCGCCACTGAAAGCGGAACATGATATAGACGAAGATACCGGCCAGCGCCCAGAACAAGGCCAGACCGCCCTGCCCCTTGAGTTCGTCGCCGATCTGCGGACCCACGTATTCGACCCGGCGGATTTCCAGACCGCCCTCGGTCCCGGCCTGCAGTGCCTGCATCACATCGGTGGAAATATCCGCCGAACTCTCATCGGCCGCGCGCGCTGCCAGACGGACCACAATGTCGCTGGCACTGCCGAACGTCTGTACTACCGCATCGTCAAAACCCGCATCGGCCAGCCGCTGACGCGCATCGGCGACATCCGGCGCCTGCTCATAACGCAGGTCGATCAGGGTACCGCCGGTAAAATCCAGGCCGAAATTCAAACCGCGGGTGACCAGCGATCCGATGCCGATCACAATCACCAGCAGCGAAATCACCACCGCAATCTTGCGGTGGGCCATGAAATCGATATTGGTCGTGCTTTTAATCAGTTCCATTTGCGCCTCCTCAGATCGCCAGCTTGCTGACGCGCTTGCGGCCGCCGTAAATCAGATTGACGAGGCCCCGGGTCAGCATGATCGCGGTGGACATCGACGTTACAATGCCCAGCGACAGCGTGACAGCAAAACCTTTGATCGGGCCGGTACCGAAGGTAAACAATACGACAGCGGCGATCAGGGTGGTGATGTTGGCATCCGCAATGGTCGAAAAGGCCTTGTCGTAACCGGCTCGGATACTGGCCTGCGGCGTGTTGCCGTTACGGATTTCTTCCCGAATCCGCTCGAAGATCAACACATTCGCGTCCACCGCCATGCCGACGGTCAACACAATGCCGGCAATGCCCGGCAGGGTCAGCGTTGCGCCCAGCATCGACAGCAGCGCGACGATCATCACCAAGTTCACGAACAGCGCGACATCGGCCACCAGACCGAACACCCGGTAGTACAAGGCCATAAAGATCAATACGACGACAAAACCGATCATCACCGATTTGAACCCTTTGTCGATATTGTCCTGGCCGAGGCTCGGGCCGACCGTGCGTTCTTCGATAATCTCCACCGGTGCGGCCAGCGCGCCGGCACGAAGCAGCAGCGCGAGCTGACTGGCTTCTTCGGCACTTTCAAGACCGGTGGTCTGAAAGCGTTTGCCGAAAGGCTCGCGAACGTTCGCGATACTGATCACTTCCTCGGTCTTGACCCCGCCGCCTTTGTGTTCGATAAACACCACCGCCATACCGCGGCCGACATTGTCGCGGGTAAAGTCCAGCATGCGTTTCGCGCCGACCCCGTCCAGCGTCACGCTGACCGACGGCGAACCGGTCTGCGGATCGAAACCGGCGTTCGCGCCGATCAACTGGCTGCCCGATGCAATCAGGCGTTTTTTCAGCAATGCCGGCTGGCCTTCCCGCGTGTAGTAGAGCCTGGACTCGGGTGGAATACGCCCGGTCTGGGCGGCGGTCAGCGCATTATTTTCGTGGTCGACCGCGCGGTATTCCAGCGTTGCGGTCTGGCCGAGAATGTTTTTCGCCTGCGCGGTGTCCTGCACGCCCGGAAGCTGAACCACGATACGGTCGGCACCCTGCTGCTGAATCACCGGCTCGGCCACGCCGAGTTCGTTCACGCGGGTGCGCAATACGGTGATATTCTGCTGCAGCGCGGTTTGCTGCAATTCGACCAGCTTGCTGTCCTGCAGCGCGCCGCGAATATTGAAGCTGTCGCTGCCATCGACCTCGGCCAGGCTCAGCCCTTCGATAGACTGGTCGGCACTCAGCAGGGTCATCGCCCGGTCGCGATCTTCCGCCGTGCGCAGACGCGTCAATATGCCGTTCGCGTCTTCGCGCACGGTGATATAGCGAATGCTGTTATCCCTCAAAATCGCCCGTATATCGTCGATATAGCGTTCCAGTTGCTGCGCCTTGGCAGCCTCCATATCGACCTGCATCAGAAAATGCACGCCGCCCTGCAGATCCAAGCCCAGCACCATCGGTTTGGCACCGATGGCCTGCAGCGCCGGCGGTGTGGCCGGCGCCAGATTCAGCGCGGCAACAAACTGATCGCCAAGCGTCTCGCGAATCACGTCCGACGCACGCTGCTGGTCCTGCGTACTATCGAAGCGATACAGATAGCGGGTCGCTTCCTTGTCGATCTGCTTGGCGCTGATCTGCTCGGCAGCCAGCGCATTGTCGACATTGGATTCGAAGTTGGAGTCCAGGGTAAAACCCTTGCGATGGCTGACCTGCACGGCCAGATCTTCGCCGAATATATTCGGCAGCGCGTATATCGCACCGATGGCCAGTACCAGGCCGATCAGCACGTATTTCCAGGCGGGATATTGATTCATGATAGGAATTCTTGACTAAACACCGTGGTCATGGCGCCAGCACAACCCGCATTGCGGGCGTTCAAGCGCCGGTTCTCGGATCAGCTGGACTTGATCGTGCCTTTCGGCAAAACCTGGCCCACCGCGTGCCGCTGTACTTTGATTTCGATCTCTTCGGCCAGCCTGACCGTGATAAAGGATTCGCCGACATCGGTGATCTTGCCCAGTAAGCCGCCCGAGGTCACGATCTCATCGCCCTTTTGCAGCGCGCCGACCATCGCTCGATGTTCTTTCTGCCGTTTCATCTGCGGACGAATCAACAGGAAATAGAAAATGACGAAAATCACGACCAGCGGCAGCAGGCTGAGCAAGCCGCCGCCGGCTGGCGCCTGACTCTGTGCATAGGCAGACGAAATCAGAAAATCCATGGCAGCCTCGTATTGTCTCCGTTACCCGCACCGGCAGTGCGGATGTTTTCTGCCGGGTCATTCCCGACAGCGTTAGTACCGTAACCGGTCCGCTGCTGGTGGGTGCCACCGCCGCGGGCGGATGTTTTCGCAAATATGGGGGCCCCCGGTTAAGATTCAATCCTCGGATCGATGCCGGAAAACGGGCCAAGCGGCGCATTATGACATAAGCCGCTAGCCGTTGTCCGATGCTGGCCGTCCGCCCCTTAACGTATAAAACCGGTCGACGAAATCGCCCAGCGTGCCGCCGGCTATCGCATCGCGCAATCCGGCCATCAATTCTTGGTAGTAATGCAGGTTATGCAGGGTCATCAGCCGCGAGGCCAGTATCTCGTTGCATTTGTCCAGATGCCGCAGATAGGCCCGCGAATAGTGCCGGCAGGTGCTACAGGCGCAGTCCGGGTCGATCGGGCCGGTATCGCTCTCGAAACGCGCGTTGCGGATTTTCAACGTACCGCGACGAGTAAACAGATAGCCGTTGCGGGCATTGCGCGTCGGCATCACGCAGTCGAACATGTCCACCCCGCGCAACACGCCCTCAACCAGATCCTCAGGCCGGCCGACGCCCATCAGATAGCGCGGACGGTCGGCCGGTAGCAGCGGCGTTACTCGCTCCAGCACCGCCAGCATCTCAGCGGTCGGTTCGCCGACCGACAGGCCGCCGATGGCATAGCCGTCAAAGCCGATATCGATCAGGCCGGCCGCCGACTCCGCCCGCAGCGCCGAATACATGCCGCCCTGGACAATACCGAACAGCGCCGCATCGTTGCCTCGGTGCGCGTCTTTGCTGCGGGCCGCCCACCGCAACGACAGCGCCATGGACTCCCGCGCCTGCTGCTCGCTGGCCGGATACGGCGTGCATTCATCGAAAATCATCACAATATCGGCATCCAGCGCCTTCTGCATCGCCATCGACTCTTCCGGCCCGATAAACACCTGGGAGCCGTCAATCGGTGACGCGAAGGTCACGCCCTTCTCGGTGATCTTTCGGCGGTCGGCCAGCGACCAGACCTGAAAGCCGCCGGAATCGGTCAGTATCGGACCCTGCCACTGCATGAACCCGTGCAGGCCGCCGTGTGCTTCGATCACCGCGGTACCGGGCCGCAACATTAAATGAAAGGTGTTGCCGAGAATGATCTCCGCACCGACATCGCGCACCTCCTCAGGCAGCATCGCCTTGACCGTGCCATAGGTGCCGACCGGCATAAAAGCCGGCGTTTCGACCGTGCCGCGCGGAAAGCGCAGCCGGCCGCGGCGGGCGGCGCCATCCTGCGCTTGTAATTCAAATTGCATTCGGGACATCGGTGGCCTACTCAACTACTCACACGCACACTATAGCAACAGCATTGCGTCGCCATAGCTGAAAAAGCGGTATCGCTTCTCGACCGCGTGGCGGTATGCGGCGAGCAGGTTTTCATAGCCGGCAAAC
Source organism: Lysobacterales bacterium (assembly GCA_028289465.1). Lineage (GTDB taxonomy): Bacteria > Pseudomonadota > Gammaproteobacteria > Xanthomonadales > SZUA-36 > JANQPM01. Next base: position 27,743 of record JANQPM010000049.1, read on the forward strand.
GCGCAGACCAGCATCAGCAAGGTGGACTCCGGCAAATGAAAATTGGTCAGCATGCCATCCACCACTTTGAATTGATAACCCGGATAGATAAACAGGCGGCTGTCGCCTTCAAAAGCCGCCAGCGAACCGGACGCAGCGGCCGTCTCCAGGCTGCGCACACTGGTGGTGCCGACCGCAATCACCCGGCCGCCGGCCGCCTTTGCCTGCTGCACCGCAGCGACCGTGGCTGCCGGTACCGCCAGCCATTCGGCGTGCATTCGATGGTCTTCGATATGCTCGGCTCGCACCGGCTGGAACGTGCCGGCGCCGACATGCAGCGTCACTTCGACCGCCCGTACGCCGGCATCGGCGATGCGCTCCAGCAATGCCCGATCGAAATGCAGGCCGGCGGTCGGCGCAGCCACCGCCCCCGGACGCTCGGCGTAAACGGTCTGGTATCGGGTCTTATCGTCGGCCGTATCTGGTCGTTCGATATAGGGCGGCAGCGGCATATGGCCCAGCCGCGATAACACCGACATCAGCGTTTCCGTACCATCGAGTTGCAGTTCGAAAAATTCGTTGCTGCGGCCGACCACGGCCAGGCGAGTGCCGTCTTCCAGCACAATCGCGCTGCCGGCTTTTGGCGACTTGCTGGCCCGAACCTGCGCCGTTGCCTGCCGTTCGCCGGTCAGCCGCTCGATCAGTATCTCCGCTCTGCCGCCGGTTTCCTTACGGCCGTGCAGGCGCGCCGGAATTACCTTGGTATTGTTGAACACCAGCAAGTCGCCCGCCCGCAGGTAGCCGGGCAAATCGCCGAACTGCCGATCCGTTGTTTCGCCGCCCAGCCGGTCCAAATGCAGCAGGCGGCTGGCCGTGCGCTCGGACAGCGGGGTTTGGGCGATCAATTCGGCCGGCAGATCGTAATGGAAATCGCTGCGTTTCATCGGACGCGTAGTGTAAGGGCTGATGCAGCCCGGCACCATTGCCGGTTTTCGGCTAAGCTGATTTTAAGCGCGCAGCAAAACGCCTGCCGCGCGGCACTCGTGCTCGTCAACAGGGGCATATCAACAAGGGGGGCAGCCATGAACAATCCTTTCGAACCGATCAAACACATCGTCGTATTGATGCTGGAAAACCGATCTTTCGACAACATGCTCGGCATGACCTTTGAGCCGGACGTGGAGCGGGTCAACAACTTCTATCCGCCGGGTGACGACGATTTCCCGGTTCCGATACCGGCATTCAATATTCCGGGCCGCAATGTGCTGTCGGCATCGATTCCGACGCCGGATCCGGGCGAATTTTTCCAGTATATGAACCAGCAGATCTTCGGCCTGAAGGAACCGCTGCCGGTTAACAGCCCATCGCCCGTCGTACCCGGCCCGCTGGGGCCGATGGGCGGCTTTGTGCAGAACTACTACAAAACCATCATCGATTTCGGCTATCCGTCGTTTCTGTTTCCGACCATGATGAACCAGTACTCGGAAACTCAACTGCCGGTATCCACCACACTGGGCAAGGCCTTTGCAGTGCTTAACACCTACTACGCCTCCGCACCGTGCCAGACCATGCCCAACCGCTGTTTTGCCGAAATGGGCACCGCGCTGGGCTATGTGAATAACGACAGCTACCCCACCGGAGACTACAACAACGGACACGCTAACTCGTTATATTTCGGCCCGACGATTTTTAATCATATCGACAGTACCGCCGGCGTGGACTGGCGTGTCTACTTCGGTGATTTTCCATTAACGTTGCTGATGTTCGATAGCTGGATCGGCCTGCTGGAAGACAAGTTCCATTTCTTCGACCAATTCGAGAAAGACGTGCAGAACAACAGCCTGCCGGCCTATTCCTGGATCGAACCCGCCTATCAGCTCTTCCCGACCGACAACCACCCGCCACACGACATCAACCTTGGGGAATATCTGCTGCAGAAGGTCTACAACACGCTGCGCAGCAATAAGGATATCTGGGAAAGCACCTTGCTGGTGGTCACCTACGATGAGCACGGCGGCTGCTACGACCATGTATTCCCGCCGCCGGCCGTTCCGGACGGCGACAACCCGCTGTTCAGCTTCGACCGCTACGGCGTCAGGGTGCCGACCCTGTTGATCTCGCCCTATATCCCTGCCGGCACCATCGGCACGCCAGATGCGGGCCCGGGTACGGACTCTGGTAAAGGCTCGGGCAACGCCCCGGTATACGACCACACCTCAATTCTGGCCAGCGTGCGCAACTGCTTCAGCCTGAATGCACAGCCGCTAAGCAACCGTGAGGCCGCTGCGAACGATTTCGGCGCATTCCTGACGCTGTCGCACGACGATCTGAACAACGGGCCGGAATCCGTCTCCGTCGGCCTGTCCGAAGACGAACTCAAACGCCAGGCGATAGTAGAAACCATCTCCGGCCTGGGCCAACTCTGGTGGGAATCCAAGCGCAAGATTCCAACCGATATGCAGGCTATTCAGACTGCGGTTACCGCGGGCAGCATAGACACTCCAAACGCTGCCGCTCAAAGCGGTGAGATTAGTGACGAGCAGAAGATCAAGGAGATCAGGCAGTGGATTAAGGAGCTATTCGGGCGAGCGCCGGTGGGGTTGATGGAGTATGAGTAGGTGGTGGTTTTGATGTGCTGATCTGGAATCGCTCAGAGCACCACATTTGATCGTCTGCTTCTGGCCTCTTACTGTCGGAAAGAAGACATAAATCTGTCAAGCAGGAATGTGCCCGAAGCGGACGTTTAGAAATTACCCCTCATACTGCAGCAATATATCGACTATCAATGAATATTTCTTATATGTAATTAAACTGCTGGTGTACTATGAATGATCGAGCGATAAGTCAAGCAAAGTCTGTACATGAGCGTCTGTACTTAGCAGTTGAAGTATTAGCAACTGGAAAGGGGGATGTTAGGAAGCGGCTGGAAACTGCCATTCTGATTCTTGTTCCATTACATACGGACGATTTTCCTGAGCATCTGCGTGCAGATTTCAATTGGGTAATCGCACAAGCAACAAAATTTGAAGCCAAATCTGACGAAGGGAGCCTTAAGGCGACCATGACACGTATTAGGAACTCCACCGGAGAAAAAATAGCCAAACGGATATTTGGACTGTACATCGAAGTGAAGGAAATTTTATCTGGTACATCTATCTAGCACCAATCAGTGTTTTGTGGATAGATACCCTAATTATATATTTAATGAGAAAGGATTCAGAGTGAATTAGGCCACTTTGGAAACTTTGAGTCTCAATCGCGGGTTTTTTGGCAAGGAAGTACAAATGACCCAAATTAGATGGCGAAAGCTCGTAACAATGGGATCATAGTGTGATTGTCTACTCTGGCACTTTATTCTGACCTCAGAAATTAGGTTCATTATCATTCAGTATTATTCGTTAATATACAAGTAGGTTTGGTTGTGCATACAAGGTAGGATCATGGAAGAAGCAACATTGCTAGAGGTACGAAATAGTGGCGAAGAGTTAATACTTCTAGATGGGCGACATTTAATGGTCAATCCTGGAGATATGCCTACGGCATGTATTTGGTTACCGACAACCGAGCTTGAAATCTTAAGCAATGACGAACAAGCCGTTTTTGGTGTCATCATCAGAAATCGAGAAAACGACGAAAAAATAAGGGCTGCGTGGTTCTAGAAATCGCTCAAGCAATTATTAGTACAACACAGCTAGCTTACTTGGCTTTTATACTTAGCAATTCTCATGGCAAGAAAACCCGGATCTGGTAAATGTGTTCATTGTTTAAAAGAGACATCTAAACGTAATTGGGATCATGTGTTCCCCCGTAGTTGGTATCCAGACACTACACCTAATAATATCGATAAGTGGAAAATCCCCTCATGTAAACCTTGCAATGATAAATATGGTCGATTGGAAGAGGAACTAGGCCATTTGCTCTCATTTGTGATTGATCCGAGAAGAAAAGAGGCTCGAGGAATTTACAAGCGCATGGTAAGGGCATATCAGCCAAAATACGCGAAAAACGATAAAGATCGGAGAATGCGGGAAAAGAAGCAAGCCAAGCTTCTAACTATGATAGTTCGCGGGGATAAAATTCCAACTAAGGGAATATATCCAGGGCTTGAAGAGCGTTGGAATCGCCCTCCTTCAGAACGAATTGCATTTAAGATTCCGGAAAAATTCATAGCTAGAATTGCGGAAAAAATCGTGCGCGGCATTACCTATATCGAAAGTGGAAAATTTATCGGCCCGGACTACGAAATCCAGCATTATGTTGTTAAACCTTCAGATGCTATTGAGTATGAACAAAGCCTTGCAAAATACGGACAGATCCTTACAAGAGGGCCAGGTCTAAAGCTGCATCGAGCAGTTACTGCAGAAGACGAGCTATCCTCTATCAATAAGATCACTATATGGGGTGAATTCATAATCTATGTCTCTGTATTATCTATATAGGACACCCACCCCTTTTGTGAGTGGTTATCGATTCCCAGCCCTTTTCAGCCGGTTATCTCGTCTTCAAACGTGGTCAATCTCTCGTGGGTTTGTGCGATCGACAAGGATTTGGCCGCGACCTTGATAGGTAGTTGATCTGGTGTCTAAATGACCCATAAGCAGCGTGTCTGCCTGTTGGTGACTATGCGGGGTTCAGATAGCCAGGACACCCACTACTTTTGTCGAGTTAATAGGACACCCACTGCTTTATAAGCGATTTATAGGACACCCACCACTTTTGCGAGTGGTTATCGATTCCCAGCCCTTTTTAGTCGGCTATTCCATCTTCAAAATGTGGTCAATCTCTCGTGGGTTTGCGCTATAGATCAGGATTTGCCCGTGACCTTGATAGGTAGTTGATCTGGTGTCTAAATGACCAATAAGCAGTGTGTCTGCTTATTGGTGATTATGCGGGTTTCTGAAACAACCGTTGAGAGAACGATATCCCCTTGATAAACCGCTTGCCGAAACGACGCGCCATACGCCGGAGGTGACTAACCGGCCCAATGGCTAATGGGCCTGGTTTTCCCGGTTTACGAAGATAGTGGATGAATACTCCCACATCGATGTTCAAACGCGCAAGAACCGGTGATAACTCCGCTGAAATGAATCCGGGTTTATCCCGCCGAATGGCCCGGCCAGACTCATCGACCAGCATCAGATAGTCCTTGAGGGAATAGTTCAGTGCCGTTCCCGCTATTCGTGAGACCGGCAGCAATCGCTGTGCATCCCCAGGTGTTTCCTTGCCAATACCCCGAATCCGTGCCTGGACCGACGTGAAATCCGACCCTTCCGGTGTCTTGGCCAGACCCGCACGAATCGGATTCAGGTCCACATAGACCATACCAGCCAGCAATGCCCGTTCATCTAGCAAGGCTTGGGACTTAAACCGCCCCTCCCAGAAGCGGCCCGTACAGCCGTCTTCCGCATCCGCGCGGCGTGCAATCGGTTCGTTCAGACAGCGCATGAACCAGGAAAGATCGGCCAGCCGCTGCCGCCATCGTCGAA
>JANQPM010000057.1 GCA_028289465.1 Lysobacterales bacterium
CGGCCCGCTTCGAGGCCTACGGCTGGCAGGTGATCGGCGGCGTGGATGGCCACGATCCGGACGAAATCCGTCAGGCGATCGAAACCGCGGCCCGGGAGAGCGACCGGCCTAGCCTGATCTGCTGCCGCACGATTATCGGCTTCGGCGCACCGAACAAGCAGGGGACGGAAGCCACGCACGGCGCACCGCTGGGTGACGAAGAAGTCGCCGCGGCACGCGAGCAACTGGGCTGGCCGTATCCGCCGTTCGTGGTGCCCGACGAGATCTATCAGGCCTGGAACGCCGAGGCCGAGGGTACGGCAAAGCAGGCCGAATGGCAGCAGCGTTTCGCCGACTATCGAGCGGCCTATCCCGAGCTGGCCGGGGAATTCCAGCGCCGTATGCGCGGTGAGCTGCCCGATGACTGGCAGGCGGCCTGCGAACGCGCGATCGTCGATCTTCAGGCCAACGGCCAGGACATGGCCACGCGCAAAGCTTCGCAGGCGGCATTGAACACTTTCGGTCCGCTGCTGCCGGAACTGATCGGCGGATCGGCCGATCTCGCCGGCTCCAACAATACGATCTGGTCCGGCAGTGTGGACGTCAATGACGGCGACCCGGACGGCAACTATGTGTATTTCGGCGTGCGTGAGTTCGGCATGGCAGCCATCTGCAACGGCCTTGCACTGCACGGCGGTTTTATTCCATACAACGCGACCTTTCTGGTTTTTTCCGACTACGCCCGCAATGCCGTGCGCATGTCGGCGCTGATTCCGACACACAATATTCATGTCTATACTCACGATTCCATTGGCCTCGGCGAAGACGGGCCGACCCATCAGCCGGTGGAGCATCTGGCCAGTCTGCGGCTGATCCCGAATCTAGAGTTGTGGCGGCCGTGCGATGTGGTGGAGTCGGCGGTCGCGTGGAAGGCGGCGATCGAACGTCGGGGCAATCCGAGCGTACTGGTATTCACCCGCCAGGGTCTGCCACATCAGGCCAGAACCGCCGGGCAGATCGAAGATATTGCGAAGGGCGGCTATGTGCTGCGCGATGCGGACCACCCGGAACTGCTGCTGATCGCGACCGGCTCCGAAGTGGGCCTGGCGATGTCGGCCGCTGAGCAACTGGAAAATCGCGGCATTCGAGTGCGGGTGGTATCGATGCCGAATCCGAACCGGTTTTTGCAGCAGGACAGCAGCTACCGGGACGCGGTGCTGCCACCGACTGTCACCGCCCGTCTCGCGGTAGAAGCCGGTGTCGGCCACTATTGGCATTCCTTTGTCGGGGACCGCGGCGGTATTATCGGCGTCGATCGTTTCGGCGCATCGGCGCCCGGCAACACTTTGTTTGAACATTACGGTTTTACGGTGGAGAAGGTTGTGGCGGCAGCGGATGGTCTGCTGGCGCAAAACCGGACCGCTGGCGACGGATGAGGAGAGTATTCAGATCATGGCAGTAAAAGTTGCAATTAACGGTTACGGGCGCATCGGCCGCAACATCATGCGCGCGCTTTATGAATCCGGACGTACCGGCGACATTCAGATCGTTGCGATCAATGACCTGGGCGATGCCGAAACCAACGCACACCTGACGCAATACGATACCGCGCACGGCAAGTTTCCGGGCGAGGTCGGCGTTGATGGCGGCGATTTGATCGTCAATGGCGATCGGATCCGCGTATTTGCCGAACGTGATCCGGCCCGGCTGCCGTGGAGTGAGCTGGGCGTGGATGTGGTGCATGAATGCACTGGTCTGTTCCGCAGCAAGGAGAAGGCGTCGCCGCATCTGGCTGCCGGCGCCAGCAAAGTCATTATTTCCGCACCCGGTGGTGCAGATGTCGACGCGACCGTGGTTTACGGCGTCAATCACGACGTGCTGAGCAGCGACCATCAGGTCATCTCAAATGCTTCCTGCACGACCAATTGCCTGGCGCCGCTGGCCAAGGCCCTACACGAGGGCGTCGGCATCGAGCACGGGCTGATGACGACCATTCATGCCTATACCAACGACCAGGTGCTGACCGACGTCTTTCACAAGGACCTGCGCCGCGCGCGTTCGGCGACCATGAGCCAGATTCCGACCAAGACCGGCGCGGCCGCGGCCGTCGGCCTGGTACTGCCGGAACTCAATGGCCGCCTGGACGGGTTTTCCATGCGCGTGCCCACCATCAACGTTTCGGTAGTGGACCTGAGCTTCGTCGCCAGCCGGGAAACCAGCGTGGATGAAATCAATGCGATCGCCAAGGCAGCTTCCGAAGGGGCGCTGAGCGGTATTCTGGGCTATAACGAGAAGCCGCTGGTGTCGATCGACTTCAACCACGATCCGCATTCCTCGGTTTTCGATGCCGGTCTGACGCGGGTAATGAGCGGCAAGCTGGTCAAGGTATTGAGCTGGTACGACAACGAGTGGGGTTTTTCCAACCGAATGCTGGACACGACAGTAGCGTTGATGAACGCATGAGACCCGGTATTTCACCGCTTTCTTCGAAAACTGCGGCGCGTTCCTTTTCTTTGCCGGTCCAAAGAGAAAGACTAAAAAGAAAGGGGCCCCGCCAAGCGGGTCCTGACGGACTTCCCGTCCGGAGTCTGTGCCGCCGGCGCGAGAGTACATGGGTGCAGACAGCAGCTTGATGGAAAACGCGATGGTTACGTAAACAGAGCGTTTAAACTGAATACGGCCGCAACGTTTAACTATGAAATACTTGGAAATGAAACACCTGGATCTGGCCGGCAGTACGGTCATGATTCGGGAAGACCTGAATGTGCCGATCGCCGATGGCAAAGTAGCTTCGGACGCCAGGATACAGGCAGCGCTGCCGACCGTACAGATGGCGCTGGAGAAGGGTGCGGCGGTCATTCTATTGTCGCACCTAGGCCGGCCGCGCGAGGGGGAATACGATCCGGCATTTTCATTGCAGCCAGTCGCCGATCATCTGGCGGCGCTGCTGGGCCGGCCGGTGCGGCTGGAACGGGACTGGCTGGACGGCTTCGATATTCAGGCCGGCGAAGTCGTGCTGTGCGAAAACGTCCGATTCAATGTCGGGGAAAAAAGAAACGACGATGCGCTGGCCCGCCATATGGCCGCATTGTGCGATGTATTCGTGATGGATGCGTTCGGCACCGCTCACCGCGCGCAGGCGTCCACCGAAGGCGTTGCGCGCCATGCACCGGTTGCCTGCGCCGGCCCACTGCTGGCGCGGGAACTGGAACATCTGGAACAGGCGCTGAGCGAACCGCAGCGGCCGCTGCTGGCGATCGTCGGGGGCAGCAAGGTATCGACCAAGTTGAGCGTGCTGCACGCGCTGGTGGACAAGACCGACGAACTCATCGTCGGCGGCGGGATTGCCAATACCTTTATCGCGGCCTCCGGTTACGAAGTAGGCCGCTCGCTGTATGAGATCGACCTGATCGACGAAGCGCAGGAGCTGATGCAAAAGGCACGCGAGAACGGCGGCCGCATTCCGATTCCGAAGGACGTTGTGGTTGCCGACGAATTCAGCGCCGATGCCCCTGCCCGCATCTGTCGTGTGGACGAAGTTGGCGGTGATGAACTGATTTTGGATATCGGTCCGCTGGCACGGGCCGAATACGCGGAAATCATCTGGGGTGCCGGCACCGCAATCTGGAACGGGCCGGTCGGCGTTTTCGAGTTTCCGAATTTCGCAGCCGGCACCCGCTCGGTCGCACAGGCGATGGCGGAATCCAATTGCTTTTCCATTGCCGGCGGCGGCGATACCCTGGCCGCGATCGACCAGTTCGGGATCAAAGACGAAATCAGCTATATCTCAACCGGTGGCGGTGCGTTTCTGGAATATGTGGAAGGAAAGACGCTGCCGGCGGTCGCGGTATTGCTCGGCCGGGCTTAGCGTTGCCCGGTAAAGTACCGGTCTAGATAAAATTTTTCTGTTAGATAGCGGTTTTTCCAATCCGGTTCGGCGGCGTCCAGCAATAATCCCTCAGCCGCACCCAGTGCATAGAAAAAGACCCGCCGGCTGTCAGCCGGCGATCGGCTGAGGTCGGCCAGGATGGAATGCCGCAATTCACTGGCCACTCGACTAAATTCCGCGTAATCCTTCAGTTGACGGAATGCCTGGCCGGGCCGGTAATGTTCGGCTGCCCAGTCGGCTGCTGCCAATTGCGTGTAACGGGCGATGCCCTCCTGCCACAACTGAAAAGAAAAGTAGCGGTAGTCTTCCTCTGACAGCATCTGTTCGAGCTGCCGCCGTGCCGCCAAATAGCCACGTAATCGCGCTGACGGTATTTTCTTGCCGGCTTCGAACGATGCGTCCCGCGCCTGCCGGGCAAGTGCGGCCAGTGCCGCTGTCACCGGCGTTGATTCATACGGGAACGGATAATTGAGCATCCAGTTGCCGGTAGTGTCGCCGTTGGCCAAATCTAGTGCATTGACTTCCGCATAGTACTGCGGGTCGGACATCTGTAGTTGATGAAAATGTTCGTGCACGGCGGTCAGTACCCATGCCGATGCATCCAGGCCTGTGGTCTCAGGCCGTCCGATAACAATGGTTGGTACGCCGCCGACCGCTGGAAATGTAGCCAGCAGCTTGTTCGGGAATTGGCGCGGGCGGCGGTAGACTTGTCCGCCCAGCTCCTGGTCATATTGGTACGCGTCGAAGTCAGCACTCGGCCTGGGGTGACAGAACAGGAATTCCGAGTCGTTGCCGACCAGCAGCAGTGCGAAGGGGCTTTTTTCCCAGTTTGGCCACAGGGAGTGAACCGACTTACCCAGCCGAAACGCTTCTGAAACCAGCGTGCGGTCGCGGTCACTGAGCGACTCCGCACAAAACGCGGGGCCGGTTGCCAGGATCAGCCCGAACAATATATTGAATGCTGCGTTACTCATAGGCGATATCATCCGCTTCATATAAAGACGCACAGCAGGGTTAAAAGGTCGCGGAGGATTCTGGTCAACGGTGCCAGTAGGGCTGCGGATCAGTCGTTGTCCTTCAGGCGTTTCTCGTACGCCTTGACCAGCGACTCGAACAATTCGCTGAAGCCCGGCGTTTCCTGTCCAGTCAGACGCGATTCCAGTATTTGCAGCAGGCTGTGCCAGCCGGCGCCGGTCTTGTCCAGATACTCGTGCGGAAGCCGGCGATGGGTCAGCGTCAGGCGAACGCTGTCGCCTTCGGTGGCCAGCGTAAACCTCACTGCCGACGGCGGATCCTGAGGGTTCTGCGGATCAACCCAGGAGTACTCCAACAGCCGGGGCGGCCGGTACTGGCTGATCTCGCCGACGATAACAGCGCGGGATTCCGGTATGTCCGGCAGTTCTTCCGGATTCATTTCAAGCCGGACCTTTCCGCCCTCGAAAGGCTCCATGCTCACGGTTGCGAGCCAGGTCGCAAGCCGCTCGGGCTGGGTCAGGTAGTCCCAGACGCGTTCGATGGGCCCGGGCAGCAGGCGTTCGAATCGAACCGTATCGGCGTTCGAATATTGGCCGAATTTGTTCATCGCGTTTCCTTCGGGTTCGGCGCCAGTTCACGTTCCAGCGCGTCCAGCCGCGTCGCCCAGAAGCGGCGGATTCGCATCAGCCACCGGTCGACTTCAATCAATGCGGCCGGATTTAACCGGTATAACCGGCGCTGGGCATCGGTGCGGCGCTGAATCACACCGGCCTCGCGCAATATTTTCAAATGCTGCGAAATGGCCGGCTGGCTGACCTCGAAGCGCTCGGCAATCTCGCCGGCGGATCGTTCGGTCACAGCCACCAGTTCGACAATACGCTGTCGGGTGGGGTCGGCTAGTGCGCTGAAAATCTGCATAGTGCTATATTAAATTAATCACTTAAATAAGTAAATAATTAAATAAAAGGAAAACATACACCACATGATAAGCAGTCTCGTGCCCGCTTCTCTCATAGCCGTTGAGCGCGTGTGTAGGGGCGCCTTTAGGCGCGAATATCTATGGCTTGATGAAGGTTCCGGTTACGACATACCTCGGATCGCGCCTAAAGACGCTCCTACAGGCAATAGGGTTCTCAAAGGGCGGTTTAGCTCGGAAGCGTGGCTTCTCTGACGCCCGCCCCGGCGGGTCGCCTGCGGCCGCATTGATCCGGTTGTGGATTACGGTCTAGTAGCTGAGCTGCGGGTATTTTTCGCCGCGGCCTGCCGGCGTCAGGTCCAGCGCATTCCACAGTGGCCAGAGCTGGTCCACATGCCGGGGATCGCCGTCGCTCGGCGCGAACAGCAGTTCCGATCCCCAGAAATGGTGAATCTGCTGACCCTGCCGGGTGAAGACATTCATCATCGGCATCTGGCCGTTATCGGGGTGTTCGCCGTGGTAGTCCCGGTTGTAGCGGCAGCCGGCGGCAGACAGCAGGCGAAGATTTTTCCAGCCCCGGGTGCGGTATACATCGCCGGCCTGATCCACGCTGCCGGAAATCACGACTGCCAGATCCGCATTCTGCCCGATATGCGGCGCGGAACCGTCCAGGCCGTCCAGCAGCGAGGTACAGCTCGGGCAGGGCGAGGCCATCTCGGGCCCGTACATATAACTGTATAGAAGCAACGTGCGTTTGTCGCCGCTGAACAACTCGGAAAGCCTGACCGCCCGGCCATCCAGGTCGGCGAAAACATAGTCTTCTTTGAGCGTGCCTCCGAGCGGCAGGCGGCGTCTCAGCGCGGCAACTTCCTCGACTTTGGCGCGCAGCGCGATCTCCGCCTGCAGCAGTTCGTTGCGTGCCTGGCGGTAGGCTTCGCTTTCGTTCGGAAAAGAAATCATTGGCGTTGACCTTTCGATTGATGTTCGGGTAGCGGCACTGTGAACGGTACCAAAGACGCCGTTCGCGAATCGGAGCGCGTCATCGTTGCGGGTCATGACTGTTATCGCCGCTGTGACGGTGATTGTGGTCATGATTATGTGGGGCCGCAGGCACAGTGACGGTAATTTTCTTGGAGATCACCGGGGGGATATGCGGAATATGCAGGTAATTCGCCAGCAGCAGTTGCAGCGTATGTTCGCCCGGCGGCAGCGTGATTTCGGTCTCGGTCTGGCCGGCGCCGTAATGCCGAATACTGTCGGTTGCCGGTAACGGCAGCGACATATCAGGCAATTCCGGCAGATTGATCAGCAGGTGATGGTGTCCGGTGGCTTCGCGGTCGACACCGGCCGGCGCAACACCCATCCCGCGCAGACCGAATTTAACCGTAAAAGTGGACGCTACGCACTGACCGTCCCGAGGCTCGATCAGATACACCTCGGCCTGTTCCGGCGCGGCACTGCGCAGAGACGCCGGTTTCTGTGCGAATCCGGTTGCGGCCATGGCGCCGAACAACAGGTACAACGCCGTTCTAGGCATCGCTCTTGAAACCGATCTTTTTATGGCTGCCGTCGCAGAATGGCTTGTTGTCGGAAGCGCCGCAGCGGCACAGCGCGGCCTTGCTGCCGCTCCAGGCCTCACGGCCGGAGCCGGCGACGATCGCAAAGTTCCCTTTCACCAGCAGCGGGCCGTCGGGAACGCCGGCGATTTGCAGCGGGCCGCCCGTGTGTTCGATGGCGCTGCCGGTTTCGCCGACCGCACCATAGTCCCGAAAACCGGCGTCCTCATGGCTGTTGTCGCAGAACGGTTTGTTCTTCGACAGCCCGCAACGGCACAGCGCCGCACGAAATGCGAGTCCGGGCGTATCGGCCGGCGCACCGTCGATATGCAGGTCGCCGCGGACAAACAGCGGCCCGTTGTAACTGACAGTAACGCTGTTTTCGGCATCTGCGCGTTCCGTTGCGCTGCCGTCTTTAGCGGTATAACTCAGTGCGCCGGTCGGACAGCGCTCGACCACATCGGCGACCTCTTCAGTGCTGCTCAGATCAGGATCGCACCAGGGTTTTCTGCCGCCAACGAACAGATTCCCCGCCGCCCGGCCGCATTCGCCGATATGGATGCATAACTTGCCGTCCCATTCGACATCGACATTCCGGCCGGGGTATCGAAACTTTTTGCTCATCGGGTTCTCCTGATTGTATCGCGGTTCGTCTGCAAACCTTTGGTATCCGCCATCGTTGGTATAGTTATAGCTAAATTTCTACCGCCGTGCCCCGTTTTCCACCTTGGCTGCACACCGGGTTCCGGTACACTTAAACCATGAAAGTTCTCGTTACCGGCAGCGCGGGCCATCTGGGTGAAGCGCTGGTTCGCACGCTGCGCCAGGCCGGCCAGGAGACCATCGGCCTGGACATCAAGCCGTCGCCGTTTACCGATATCGTCGGCTCGGTTGCCGATCAGGACTGTATCGCCCGCTGTATGGCCGATGTGCATACGGTTTATCACGCCGCGACCCTGCATAAGCCGCATATCGTAACGCACAGCATGCAAGACTTTGTCGAAACCAATATCCAAGGTACGCTGGCGCTGTTGCAGCAGGCAGTGGCCAGCCGTGTGCGTGCCTTCGTATTTACCAGCACCACCAGCGTGTTCGGCGATGCGCTGCGGCCGCCTGCGGATCAGCCGGCAGCCTGGGTCACGGAGACCGTCACGCCGATCCCGAAAAATATCTACGGCGTCACGAAAACGGCGGCCGAGGAGCTCTGCCAGTTGTTTTACCGCAGGCACGGGCTGGCGAATGTGGTGTTGCGCACTTCGCGGTTCTTTCCGGAAGAGGATGACGACAAAGCCCGGCGCGACGCTTACCGGGATGACAACGCCAAGACCAACGAACTTCTGTTTCGGCGGGTGGAGCTCGAGGATGTGGTCAGCGCCCATCTGCAGGCCGCAAAGTATGCCGTGTCCATCGGTTTTGGCCGCTATATCATCAGCGCAACCACGCCGTTTGAACCGGCGGACCTCACCGAGCTGCGGACCGATGCCCCGGCCGTGCTGCGCCGGTATTTCCCGGACTACGAAGCCGTTTACCGGGCGCGGGGCTGGCAAATGTTCCCGGCGATCGACCGGGTTTACGTCAACGATGCCGCGCGCACCGACCTCCGCTGGCAGCCGCGCTACGATTTCGCGCATGTCCTGCGATGCCTGAAGGCCGGCGACGATCCACAGAGCCCGATTGCCAGGGCGGTCGGGTCCAAAGGCTATCACGCGGTCACCTTCGCGGACGGGCCGTACCCGGTGGAATAGCGGCGGTCACCGGCCTTCGCGATGTGGCATTCGGTTGACCCGTGCTACTGCTCGAAGCAATACAGACGGTAATCGTTGGAACAGGCCGTATTGCTGCTTTCCTGGCCGGTCCACGAACCGCTGACCGACTGAGCCAGACCGTACTTGCCGGATTCGAACGGGCATTCGGTCGTCACGTGGCAGGTCCAGGTCGCCGGTCCGGATCCCAGCGCGCAGTCACGGGTATTGTCCCAGGCCTGCCCGGCGCTGGTGGTATTGGTCCAGACCCGGGCGTTTTCAGGCGCCGGTGTGCCGGTCTCAGTGACATTGATCGCATGGTCCAGGCTGCCGTCGGTCAGGTCGGCCCAGTTGTCCGCGACCTGGGTGCCGTTAACGAGCTGATAGGGGACCGTCGCATGACTGAGCCGGTCGCCGGCGTCCTGGCCGGAATGCTCGCGTCCGCTAATCCATGCTTTAAAGGTTCCGGAAAGGCCGGCTTCCTCGGCCGCCGACCGGCAGCGGTTGTCCGCACCTTCGAGACCGCCCAGATTGCCGCTGAAAGTACTGCTGGTGACGAACACCAGCTTGCGGTCTTCCGGCCCGGTCTGGCGCGAAAGCAGCCACAGGATCAGCAGCAGAATCAAAATGATCAACAGAATGATAAATAGCCACGCCGCGGATTTATTTTTACTCATAGATAGAACCCTCCCAGTCGCCGCCCGGCTGACATGCGATTGGCCGGACGGCATATTGGCGATCCCCTCTCAGCGGCCGGCGCCATTTTTCCAGCCGGTCAGTGAACATCACCTCATGCTGAAAGTATAGGCTACTGTACCGCGGAAAAAAATTCCTCAGTACGGTAACCACGATACAGTAGCCCGGTAATTAGCCCGCCAAGCAAGCCACTCAGTCACTCACCAAGTAACCCACCAAGTGACTCGATACTATTCGGCCGGCTGATTCACCGGTCGCCGGGCGCTGGATGGCAGCTTGCGCCAGCGTGCGATCTGCTCCTGATCCAGTCCGTCGCCATGCGCGAGATAGTGATGAAACTGCGGCAATGCATCGCAGCCCCAGAACAGTTCACCGTTGACCAGCAGGCTGGGTACGCCGAAGACGCCGGCGGCGACGGCATTTTCGGTTCGGCTTCGCAAATGCGCCTTGACGTCCGGCCGCGACGCCCGGTTGATCAGCGGTGCCGCGTCGATATCCGCGGCAGCCAGCGCGCTGGCAATCGCCCGTTCGGAGTCGATCGCTTCGCCGCGTCCCCAGACTGCCCGGTACAGCGCATCAATAATTGCCAACTGCCGGCCTTCGCTGCCGGCAGCCAGCGTCACTCTGAGCGGCAGCAGCGGGTTGAAGGGGTGCGCCGGCGGTATGTTCAGCGGCACGTCAAAACCCCGTGCAAGACGCAGCACGTTCTTAATCACATAGTCTCTCTTGGCCGGGATTTCTGCCGGACCCAGTTGGCCGTGGGCGTTCAGCAGGCCGGCGAACAGCACCGGTACCGGTTTCAGCCGGTAGCGCGGCTCGCCGGATGTCGATCGAAGCTGAGTCCAGGCCAGATACGCGTATGGCGAGATGTAATCGAAGAAGAATTGAACACTGGTTTTGTCCATCGGCAGGCTTCCGGTCGAACTGCTATTCTTAGCCGACTTTAGCATGACCGCGAAAGACTCGTGACGGCACAGTATCTATGAACTTGATTTTCGATCTGGACGGTACGCTGACCGATCCGTTTGTCGGAATCAGCCGCTGCATTCGCCATGCGCTTGACCGGCTGAATCTGCCGGCACCGGACGATTTGGCGCTGCGCGCATGGATCGGCCCGCCGCTGAAACGGAGCTTTGAGCGATACTTCGCCGCACTGGGGGTGGCAGCGGATGCAGATCAAGCCGTGGCTTGCTACCGCGAGCGCTTCGCAACCGTCGGTCTGTATGAGAACCGCCTGTATGCCGGTATCGACGACCTGCTGGCCCAGTGCGTCGGACGCGGCTGTCGTTTGTTTGTGGCTACCGCCAAACCCGCGGTCTATGCGCAGCCGATCGTTGCGCATTTCGGACTGGCCGGGCACTTCGATGCGGTATATGGCAGTGAGCTGGATGGGCGCTACACCGACAAGGACGAATTGCTGGCACATCTGATTCACAGGGAGGCGCTGCAGCCGTCACGGAGTCTGATGATCGGCGACCGGCACCACGATTTACAGGCCGCAGCCCGTAACCGCGTGACGGCTGTCGGTGTGCTCTGGGGCTACGGCAGCGAGGCGGAATTGTCAGCCTGTCGGCCGGCGAGCCTGGCTGCGGATCCGGCCATCCTGCGCCAGGTTATCGAGAGCTGGCTAGCCGGTCACCGCAGCAGGCCGGCGGCAGGCTCGAGAGCGGGTGCCTGAATGAATGCCGGAATACTGATGCGGGTGCTGCAATTGTTGCAACAGGGCGACTACCGGAACGCCGCGGCCAAAGCCCGTTCAGCACTGAATACGTTTCCGGAAAGCCTGGAATTGCGCTTTTATCTGTCCGCCGCCGAGTCGAAACTGGGACGGATAGAGGCTGCCGTCGAGAATCTGACCACAGCCGCGGCCGCTACCAAGGATGACGCCTGGCTGCTGAAGATCGGCAAGGCGCTGCAGAACCTGGACGCCTACGCGCCGGCCAAAACGGTACTGGGCAAAGCGGATCAGAATCGGCCGGCGATTGCGCTGGCCCTGGCCCAGCTTCGTTGGCAACAGGGCGACTACGGCCCGGCCTGCCGGCAATTCGCAGCAGCCCATCGGCGCTGGCCCGGCGACGGCCCGATATGGCTGGCCTACATCAGTGCGCTGCTGCAACTGGGGCTTGATGGCGACGCGGCCCGGCAACTTCAGCGGGCCAGCAGCGCATTTCCACGCATTGCCGAATTTCGCCACCTGATGGCCTTGCAGCAAATCAGCCGGGGCGAAAATGCAGCCGCACAGGCTGCCGCGCGGGAAGCGCTGGCCCTGGAGCCGGGCAATGCCCAGTATCAGAATGTGCTGGCCGGGCTCAACCGGCTGTTGAATGCGCCGTCGCCGTTTCCGCCATCCGCTCAGGATGCCCGGTCTGCCGCCAAGTGGCAGGGGTTTCAGTGGCTGAATAGACGGCCGGCGAAAATACGCTGGTTCGGCTATTCGCCCGACCTGCTGAAATATGCGGTGGCGCAGATTCCCGAGGCGGCCGGTCCGGTGGTCGAGTGCGGGGTCTACCATGGCCGCAGTATTAATTTGCTGGCCGAGTTGACCCGTCGTCCGATCTGGGGTTTCGACAGCTTCGAAGGCCTGCCCGAGGACTGGAACCCCGCCGAACGGGCGGGCAGCTACAGTACCGGCCGGCAATTGCCCGCGGTTGCAGAGCATGTACACCTGGTGCCGGGTTGGTTTGAAGAGACCCTGCCCGCGTTTGCCGAACGCCTGGAACAGAAGATCGTACTGCTGCATAATGACTGCGATCTGTACTCGTCGGCCCCCACCGCGCTCGAACAACTGGTG
>JANQPM010000062.1 GCA_028289465.1 Lysobacterales bacterium
CCGATCGTCTATCGCGGCGCCGACAAGCTGGGCTTGTATGCCGGACCCGGGTCGCCGATTGATGCAGCGGTCATTGCGTTGCGCTGGGACAACTTTCTCGGGGTTGGCGAAGGCCGCGGCATTCGCGCCTGCGTCTCGAGCTGGAACCGGTTGGCGCCGAATACCATGCCGGCCGGCGTCAAGGCCGGCGGCAACTACCTCTCCAGCCAGTTGATCACCCATGAAGCGCATGCCAGGGGTTTCGACGAAGGCATCGGTCTGACCGCGGACGGGCTATTGAGCGAAGGAGCCGGGGAGAACCTGTTTTTCGTCAAGCAGGGCGTGATTTATACCCCGCCGGCCAGTTGCAGCATTCTGGGCGGCATTACCCGGGACAGCGTGATTCACCTGGCACGGGACCGCGGCATCGAGGTGATCGAGCAGGCGTTGCCGCGGGAATTCCTGTATGCGGCAGACGAGATATTTATGACCGGCACTGCCGCCGAAATCACGCCGGTGGCATCGGTGGACGATATCGCGGTCGGCAGCGGTGAGCCCGGCCCGGTCACCCAGCGCCTGCGGCAGGCTTTCTTCGGCCTGTTCAGCGGCGCTACCGCCGATACTTACGGGTGGCTGGAATATCTGGAGGAAGACCATGTCCGGTCAGTCGCTGTTTGAGAAAATCTGGCAGCGCCATCTGGTCAGTGCCGAGACGCCGCAGGCGCCGGCAGTGCTGTATATCGACCTGCATTTGCTGCACGAGGTCACCTCGCCGCAAGCTTTTGCGGAACTGGAAAGGCGCGGCCTGGCTGTACGCCGTCCTGACCGCTGCCTTGCAACGATCGACCATTCCACACCCACGCTGCCGGCCGGCAGCGACGGCCGCCTGCCGTATGTATCGGCCGAGGCCGAAGCGCAGGTCGAAACCCTGTACCAGAACTGCCGCGCGCATAACATTCGGCTGTGCGGCTGGGGCGATCCCCATCGCGGCATCGTGCATGTGATCGGACCGGAGCTGGGTGCAACCCGGCCCGGCATGACCATAGTCTGCGGCGACAGCCATACCAGCACCCATGGTGCTTTCGGCGCACTGGCCTTCGGTATCGGAACCACCGAAGTCGGGCATGTGCTGGCCACTCAGTGCCTGCTGCAACGCAAGCCCGGCACCATGCGTATTGATATAGACGGCGATTTGCCGGCGGGTGTCGGTGCCAAGGACGTGATCCTGCATATCATCGGCGCCATCGGTGTCGATGGCGGCACCGGCAAGGTGATCGAATACGCCGGCTCGGCGGTGCGCAATATGAGCATGGAAGCCCGTATGACCTTGTGCAATATGTCCATCGAGTGCGGTGCCCGGGCCGGCATGGTGGCTCCCGATGAGGTGACTTTCGACTATCTCAAGGGCCGGCCGCTGGCACCCGGCGGTGATGCCTGGGATCAATATCTGCTGGAGTGGAAAGCGCTGCATTCGGATTCGGACGCGTCGTTCGATGAGGTGGTCTGCATCAATGCAGCCGATATTCAGCCGACGGTGACCTATGGTACCCATCCTGGCATGACCGTAGCGGTCAGGGATTCAGTACCGGCCGCCAACGGCAATGCATCCGACGCGAAAGCACTGAAGTATATGGGCGTTGAAGGCGGCCAGGCAATGCAGGATATGCCGGTGGACGTGGTGTTTATCGGCAGTTGCACCAACGGCCGGATATCGGATTTGCGCCAGGCAGCCAGCGTATTGAAAAACCGCCGTATCAAGCCGGGCACGCGGACCCTGATCGTACCCGGTTCCGAGCAAGTCAAGCGGCAGGCCGAGGCGGAAGGCCTGGACCGAATCTTTATTCAGGCCGGCGCCGAATGGCGCGAACCGGGCTGTTCGATGTGTATTGCGATGAACGGCGACCTTGCCGCGGCCGGCGAGCGGGTGGTCAGTACCAGTAACCGCAATTTCGAAGGCCGACAGGGCCGCGGCGCACGCACTATGCTGGCCAGCCCGCTGACCGCGGCCGCCTGTGCGGTCAGCGGCCGCATCAGCGACCCGCGGCAATTTCTGGACAGCGACGATGACTAAGCATATTGACAGCCTCAGTTTCAATCTGCCGATCGACAATGTCGATACCGACCAGATTATTCCGGCCCAGTTTCTGACCACTACCGAACGGCGCGGGCTGGGCCAATACTGTTTTTATCACTGGCGCCAGGAACCGGCTGCCAATGACGAACGCCTGTTTTCCGGCTTCGATCCGGCGCGGCATCGTATTTTGGTAGCCGGCGCCAACTTCGGCTGCGGTTCGTCGAGAGAACATGCACCGTGGGCACTGCTGGACATGGGTTTCAGGGCGGTTATCAGCACCCGGATCGCCGATATTTTTCGCAGCAACGCGCTGAAAAACGGCCTGCTGCCGGTGGTGCTGGATGCTGAAGCGGTGGACTTTCTTCTGCAGCACGGGCAGACAGCGCTCAGCATCGACATCGCCGCCCGCACGGTGGATATACCGGGCTATCGCACGGTCTCCTTTCCGCTGGATGCGTTTTCCGCGTATTGCCTGATCGAAGGTATAGACACGCTGGATTTTCTGCTCAGTAAACAAGATTTGATTACCCGATTTGAGGCTCGATGATGAAGAGAATAATTGCAGGTTTGGCCGGGGACGGCGTCGGTCCCGAGGTCTTCGCTTCCGCCCGGCAGGTATTGGATACTCTGGACGATCTGTTCGGCTTAAAGCTGGAGTTCCGGCAGGCGCTGATCGGCGGCGCGGCGCTGGACGCCGGACATGACACACCGTTGCCCGATGCAACGCTGGCCGCTTGCAACGCTGCCGATGCGATACTGCTGGGTGCCGTCGGCGGCCCGCGCTGGGATGACTACCCCGAAAACCAGAGACCGGAGCAGGGGCTGCTGGCCCTGCGCCGGCATTTCGACCTGTTCGGCAACCTGCGCCCGGTACTGGCCCATTCGGCTCTGGCGCACTGCTCACCGCTGAAAGCAGACCGGCTGGCGGACACCGATATCATGATCGTGCGCGAACTGACTGGCGGCATCTACTTCGGCGACAAACAGCAGCAGCCGGATCAAGCCAGCGATCTGTGTATCTATCGGCGCGATGAAATCGAGCGCGTCGCCCGAATGGCTTGCCGAATTGCCCGCGAGCGCAGCGGCCGGCTGACATCGGTGGACAAGGCGAACGTACTGGCGACCTCGCGCCTGTGGCGCCAGGTGGTCGGCCAGGTGGTGGCTGAGGAGTTTCCGGATATTCGGCTGGACCATTTGCTGGTCGACGCAGCCGCGATGCATCTGATCAATGCGCCGTCGCGCTTCGATGTGATCCTGACGGAAAACATGTTCGGCGATATTCTGTCGGATGAGGCGTCGATGATTGTCGGGTCGCTGGGCCTGCTGCCGTCGGCCTCGCTGAACGCCGACGGTTTCGGTCTGTACGAGCCGATCCACGGGTCGGCTCCCGATATCGCAGGCAAGGATTCGGCGAACCCGTACGCGATGCTGTTAAGCGTGGCCATGATGCTGCGCCACAGCCTGAACGCCACCTACGCCGCAGAGACGCTGGAACGCTGCATTTACAGCGCCTGGGATCGGGCAGTATTTACCGCCGACCTGGGCGGTGGCTACCGCACGCAACAGATCACCGAAGAGATCTGTCAGGCCCTGGAGTCTGCCAATCTGAATCAGCGGGTCGCGGCCTGCTACGAATAATCATGCCGAGTGCGGATACAGCCCGGGTCACGAACGATACGGCGGAACATTGCCGGCGAATACTGAATGCCGCGCTGCGTCTGCGCCTGTCGGATCTGGTCTCCGAATCGCCGCTGCAGCCGCTGCACCGGTTGTCCGAGCGGACCGGCAACCGAGTTCTGATCAAGCGCGAAGACCTGCAGGTGGTGAATTCTTTCAAGTTACGCGGCGCGTATGCCAAGTTACTCGGCCTTGATGACCGGCAGCGGCAGTCCGGCGTGATCTGCGCATCGGCCGGCAATCATGCCCAGGGCGTGGCGATGGCGGCTGCGCATCTGAAAGTGCAGAGCACAGTGGTGATGCCGGAAATCACGCCGGAGATAAAAATCGCCGCGGTTCGCAAACTGGGTGCAGAAGTCTTAATCCACGGCGCGGATTTCGATAGCTGCTGCGACTATGCCCTGCGGTTGGCTGAGCGCAGCGGCCGCTGTTTTGTGCATCCGTACGACGATTGGGACGTTATTGCCGGGCAGGCAACTGTCGCGCTGGAGATGCTCAGTCAGAGCGACCGGCCGCTGGATTACCTGTTTGTACCGGTCGGTGGCGGCGGCCTGGCCGCCGGCATCGGTGCAGTGGCGAAAACGGTCTGGCCGGATTGCCGGATTGTCGGTGTCGAGGCGCGCGAGTCCGCGTCGCTGACCGCGGCGATCGCCAGGGGCCGGCCGGTCAGCCTGAAAACGGTTGGGAGTTTCGCCGACGGTGTGGCGGTGCGCCGGGTTGGCGATCTGACCTTTCCCATCTGTCAGGATGTACTGCATGCAACGGTGGTGGTAGACACCGATGAGATCTGTGCGGCAGTGCAGGATATCTACGAAGATACGCGTGCGATTGCCGAGCCGGCCGGTGCGCTGGCGGTTGCCGGGCTGAAACGTTTTTGTGCGGACAATGCATTGCACGGATTTGAAGCCGCTGCGGTACTGACCGGGGCCAACGTGAATTTCGCCAGACTGCGGCATATCGCAGAGCGCGCGGCACTCGGGGAGGACCAGGAGGCGCTGCTTGGCGTGACCATTCCGGAACGCCCGGGCAGTTTCCTGCAATTCTGCGAAACGATAGGCGCGCGCAGCATTACCGAGTTCAATTACCGCTATCACCACGCGCACCAGGCGCGGGTATTTGTCGGTATTGATCTGAAGCAGGGACAGCGTGAAAAAGCGCAGGTCATCGAGCGGCTGACCCGGGCCGGATATCCGGTCCAGGACTTGTCGGGCAACGAGGTCGCCAAACTGCATATTCGCTATATGGTCGGCGGTGCGAATGCGGTAAACGACGAACGCCTGTTCCGGTTCGAGTTCCCGGAGCGGGCGGCCGCGCTGCTGCGGTTTCTTGGCGTGATGCGCTCGCAGTGGAATATCAGCCTGTTCCATTATCGCAATCATGGCAGCGATTTCGGCCGGGTTCTGATGGGCGTTCAAGTGCCCGAGCGGGAACGGATGGCGTTTTTGCGCTTCTTGAACCGGACCGGCTACGCCTATCGCGAGGAGCGCGATAATCCGGCTTATGCGTTGTTTCTGGCCCACGGAAAGGCCGATTCGGCAGAAACGATCTAGAGCGGCAACCGGCGTATTTCCTGAACCCTTTCGCGAATGATTCGAAATCCGCGTCCGGCTGCTGCCGCTGGTGAGCAGGTTCGGGGCCGTCCGCGACCTGCGTATTCCTTGCTACAATGCCGCTTGGTACGTTGTCGCCCGGACTTGACCACGGTCATGCGCACCACTGCCGGCCGGCGTTACACTCTGGGGAAAGGGGTGTTAAACGGGCCAGGGTATTGGATCCTGGGTATTGAGTCCGGGTACCGGAACGTTTTCCGTTTTGTCCCGGCAGCAACAATGGATGGAACATGGATTCGAAAAAAAACGGCGGTCTTCGCCACAATCAACAATCGGTCAGTGAACAGCTTCATCAGCTAGGCGAGATGCGCAAAAGCGCCGAGGCGATTCGCCTGGCCTTTGAAACCGGCGAATACCCGTATAAGACCAAGATGAAAACCGGTGCGTACGAGCGGAACAAGCGCGAGCTTCAGGTCGAGCTTCTGAAGGTTCAGAAATGGGTCAAGGAGACCGGCCAGAGAATCGTGATGATTTTCGAAGGACGGGATGCGGCCGGTAAAGGGGGCACCATCAAACGCTTCATGGAGCATTTGAATCCCCGCGGCGCCCGGGTCGTCGCATTGGAAAAACCCACCGACGAAGAGCGCGGACAGTGGTATTTTCAGCGCTATATCAAAGAGCTGCCGACCGAGGGCGAGATCGTGATGTTCGATCGCTCATGGTACAACCGCGCCGGGGTCGAGCGGGTCATGGGTTTCTGCACGCCATCGGAATATCTGGAATTCATGCGCCAGGTCCCGGACCTGGAGCGGATGCTGGTACGTTCCGGTATCTTGTTGTTTAAATTCTGGTTTTCGGTAACCTCCGACGAGCAGCGCAGGCGTTTCGCATCGCGCGAGACCGACCCGTTAAAGCAGTGGAAGCTGTCGCCGATTGACAAGGCCTCGCTGGATAAATGGGACGACTACACCGAGGCCAAAGAAGCGATGTTCTTCTATTCCGATACCGCGGATGCGCCGTGGACCATCGTTAAATCGAACGACAAGAAGCGCGCCCGGATTAACTGCATGCAGCATTTTCTGTCAGCTTTGGATTATCCGGACAAAGAAACCCGGGTGGTCCGTGGCCCGGACCCGCTGATTGTCGGTACTTCCGCGCATGTGATCGGCAAAGCCGAACGTATTTTGGGTAAAAGCCTGCACCCCGACCACCGGCGTGCCCGGTGAACGTCGTCCGATTGTTTCCGGAATAAAGGGTAAGAGGTCCCGTGCCCGCTTTTTTCTTTCACCCGGTTGAAAGAAATCGCAGGCACGGAACCGCTTACCGCGCGATCGATTCGGTTGAATCCGGCTGACACCGGCTGGCGGCAGGGCTGGACGTGCGCCGCGGAAACCGGTACTGATAGGCCGTTTCCGCTTTGCCGCTGCCGTCATCCGGTGTGGTAATCATGGTGACCACTGCGCTATCGCGAGACAGGTTGAGATGGCCGAATCCCCAAATCATTCCCTGTGCCCACTGCGTTTTCAGGCCCGGCATTTTTTCCGACTGTTGCCGGGCAAAGTTGTAGTGGATCCGCCGCTGCTTGCTGGCCGCTCCGGATACAATAGTCGTCAACGGCGATTGCTGCTCCGGGTCGCCGTAGCCCCGGCAGCTTTGCTCGTGGATTTCCAGCGTATGATCGTGTCCTGCGATATAAGCGTCGGCCAGCGGGCACAGCACCGGCAGTAAAATGCGTCTGAGGGTCTGTGCCTGTGCAAATTTGCCACCGGAAGACGACCACAGCGGGTGGTGGCCGATAACGATCTTCCATTCGGCATCGGAAGCCCGCAATGCCTGCCTGAGCCATTCAACCTGGTTGCCCGCGGTCATACCGTACTCGGCGACCCACGGCGTGTTGACCTGGGTTTCCGAGGCCCACGGCAGTTCGCCGTCATCCTCAATGTCCGGATCCGGGACCAGCCATTTCGACAACATCACCTCGGTATCGAGTGCGAAGATTTCCACTGCACCGACCGGCGTCTGGCGCCGGTGGGAATAGTACAGGCCGTCCATATGGTAATTCGGATGGCGCTGATGGAAGTCTACCTGCGCCAGCGCACCTGCAACCGATGTGTACCAGTCGTGGTTGCCGAGTACGACATCGAATTGAAAGCCCGGATGCGTGGAAAATAGCGCCTGGTAGGGCGCTACGAAGATTTTCCTGAAGCGTTCCGCATCCGGGCGCCCGTCAGCGCCCGCAGTCGCGCCGTCGGGGTAAATGTTGTCGCCTAACAGTACGCCGAAGTCACAGCGCTTTCCGGCTTTGCAATATCGGTTGGCTGCAGCACCGACCGGGTCCAGGCCGCTGGCCGGTACTGTATGACCGGAGTCCGGAAAGGTGCTGTGTGGCGGAATCTCGGCTTCCGGGTCGGCAGCGCCTACCCGTGCCAGCGACTTCCGGTAACGTTCCTGAAAAGCTTCGAGTTCGGTCGGATCCTCAGGGCGATCGTTCACATAGTCTAGGTGATAGCCGGCGTCGCCGAGCAGCAGAACTCCGACCTCCGCGGTGGTATCGGCGGGGCAATCCGGACTCGGCCCGGGGCTGACGCAGCCGGTCAGACCGGCTGCGAATAGCAGAGCCGCGAAACGCGGTCCACCGCCCTCTCGTCCGCGTGACATCCGGCGCACCGAAGAGCCTTAGAAGTTCGCGGTAATGCCGAAGCGGATGGTTCGCCCGTCGTACTCCAGATCATCCAGGCGACGCCCGTCCAGGCCGCGGGTTTCGTGGTTGATCGGCCGGTTTGAGCCGCTGTCGGTCAGATCGGCAACCTGCACATAGATCACCGGGTCCGATGCGAGCCAGGTTCTGCCGATCGGCAACGCGTACTTGAAGCTCAGATCCAGGGACTCATAAGGCTGTTCCCATTCGTCGATCTGGTAGAACTCGATGGAATCGATCTGGGCGTCCTGGAACGAATAGCCCAGGGTTGCATCAATGCCGGCATATTCGTAAGTGATCGCAACCGTACCGACATAATCCGGAGCATTGAAGAACGGCACGCTACGAGTAAAGCCGGGTGCGATATCCAGATCGATGTCGGTGCTCTGGAACGTCACGTTGGAATAGACGCCAAAGCCCGACCAGAAGCGGGGCCAGTTGGTGAACTGCCTTACGAAGGCCAGTTCGACACCGGTTACCGTCGCGGTATTGCCGTTGCTTGGCGATGAAATGCTGATATCCAGCCCGTTCGGGTCCACGCCCTCCAGGCCCGGAATGGAGGTGATATCGAACGTCGATCCGTCACGGCCGAAGTCGCTGAACTCATTGTTGTACGCAAAATCCTGAATACGCTTATAAAACACATTGGCGGAGATTACGCTGGCCCGGCTCGGATAGTACGCGTAGCTAAGCTCCAACGCGGTTGAATAGGATGCCGCCAGATCGGGGTTGCCCTGTTCTATATTCAGCTCGCCCGCTTCTTCGTCAAACTCGATTTCTGTCGCTCCGCCCAACGCGGAAAACTGCGGCCGTGCAACCGCGGTGTAAAGCGCACCGCGATAGACAGACTGCACCGAGGGCCGATAGTTGACCTGCAGCCGGGGCAGAAAGACGGTTTCGCTGGAAGTTCGGATCTGGCGCGCACCAACGACGTCGACATCCCGCGAGTCGTCGATAAAATCCAGTTCGGTCGAGTTGGCAACGTCCAGCGTCAAGTCCTGTTGTTCGACCCTTGCGCCGGCGATAACCGTCCAGTCGCCCCATTCCATATTGGCCATGAAGTACAGTCCGGTGATATCTTCTTCGGCTTCCTCGATCTCAATATCGCCGGGGTCGACCTGTGAAATGTCCACACCGGAGACCAGGTTTTCGCCGAAGCGGTTGATCGCATTGCGATCGAATCCCAGGATGCCCGGCAGACCCGGGATCGGGTTGTTAACGTCGCCGAAGCCGAGAATGCCGCCATCCGGCAGATTGGTATCGGCCAGCGTGAAATCATCGTCGCCGCCAACGGTGCCGTCCGACCCGACGCCATCGTCATCCCACAGCTCGATATCCACGTCGCGGCGTTCGCTGGTCTCGTGCTTGATACCGAAGCTGATGGAGCGCAGGTGGTCGCGGTCAAACTCATAACGGGCGTTGAAGTTCGCCGAGATGCGCTCGTCGGTCTCGCGGCGGGTGTCGATATCGGCGTCATCGAAAACCGCCTGGGTCGGGTCGGTGATAGCCTGATAACCGGCCGGTGTCAGCAGCGGTATCGGCACGTCGGGGTTGGTCGTGATGTCAAAATCGATATAGGAGCGGTTGGTCGGGCCCACGTTGGCCGGCACATAGCCGAGATCGTCGAGATCTTCGATCACGAAGTTCAGTTCCTTGGACAACGGAACCACGGTATCGGCTTCGGCATAGCCGATGCCGTAATCGAACGACCAGCGGTCGCGCGTGGTTTCGCCCCGGAAAGACAGGCTGGTGTTGCTGGTGTCTTCGTCCTCGGTTTCGGCGCGCACCAGTATTTCCGGGCTGCGCCCGTAGTAGAAGAACCTGCCATCCGGCGAGATCAGGTCACCGGTCAGGTCATCTTCATCATCGTAGCGGTCGGATTGATTGAAAGAAACCGTATTGCGCAGATTGGTGATTTTTTCTTCGCTGTGGGTGTAGGACAGCGAAAGGTTGGTCGAATCCGACGGCTGCCAGCCCAGCGCGAAAGTGGCGCTGAGGTTGTCGCGCTCGTCTTCGAAGATATTGGTCCGCATATCTTCGATTTCGAAGCTGTCGTCTTCCGAGAAGGCCTGGTCGTCCGGCAGCCGGCTGAAGCGGCTGATCGGATCGCCGTTGGCGTCCAGCGGCAGGCTGGTCGGCAGCCAGTCGCCCAGTACGTCAAACTGGTAGACCTTGCGGAAGCGCTTGCGGGTCGAAACGCTGGCCAATACGCCGAAGGTGTCATCGGCAAATTTTCTCGAGCCGGTGACGCCGTAGCGGTATCCGAGCTTGTCGGCGAAGTCGTTATCGCGGCCTTCGATGGCCAGCCGCAAGAAGTTATCCTGAGCCAGCGGTGTCGCCGTTCTTATTTCGACCGAACCGCCGATACCTTCGCCGTCATGATTGGGCAGCAAGGTCTTGTTGATCACGATTTCCGATATTGCGTCGCCCTGGAAAACCGAAAACGGCACCCGGCGGTTGTCGGCATCGGCCTGACCGGAGTTAACGCCGTTAATCTTGACGTTGTTCAGGCCGGCGTCCAGGCCGCGAATGGAAACGAATTCGCCCTCACCGCTGCGTTCCTGCCGCTGGAAGGAAATACCCGGCGCGCGCCGCAGCGCTTCGGCGGCCGAATCGGACGGGAATTTGCCGGCCTGGTCTGAGGAAATCACGCTGGCCACATTATCGGCCAGCAGCTCTTTGTCCAGTGCGGTTGCCACCGCGCTACGGGTACCGGTGACTACCAGGCGGTCGAGGTCAGCCGACGGCTGTGACAGCACGATGTCCGGCAACGTGGTGTCGTTGCCCTCCATAGATACTGAGGATTCGACCGGGCCGTAGTTGGGCGCGGTCACGCGCAGCTGGTATTCGCCGGCGGGCACCGCCGGTATGCGAAACTGACCGAGCTCATTGGTCCGGACGGAAAACACGCCGCCATCACCGGTCAGCGTTACTTGCGCGCCTTCCAGCGGGCGATCGGAAGCGCCGCCGATCACTTGAGCGCGAAGGGTCGCCGAATTCGCTTGAGCGATCAGCGAGGTACTGGCCAGGGCCAGCAGCAATAAAATACTAATACGAAGCAGGAGATTCATGACGTGGTTTCCTTCGACAATTAGAGTTGGCGAATCGTAATTATAAGTTGGTGAATCGAAAAATATAGCAATTACAGCATTGCAGCAGATTTCCGCTGTTCTCGCCGGATGCCGGGTCAATCGCAAGCTGTTGAGCGTCCTATTTTTGTTAAATTTTTGTCATTTATTATTAAATAACAATAATTTCATATAGATAGGGTCATGTCGTGAGAAAGTACAACGCCGGTAAACCGCCCTCAAACCCGGACTGATTCAGGGTGTTCCGGACCGTGGCGCGAGCGGATCCGGCGCAATTGAGATGTCGATCTGAGCTTGTTCCAAGTGGGTAAAATACAGCGTCTGGCCGCTGCTGGAATAGCTTAGCATGCCGGTAGGGGAAATAGTTCTTCTGGGGTAGGTCAGCAGTACTTCGCGTTCGCGGCTGGGAATATGAAACCGCACCAGTTCGTCGAATTCGCCCGAACCCCGGCGCGAGTAGATCAATTCGTCGGGCCCGCTGAGGTCCCAGTTTCCGACGACTTCGCCGCCGATCACCGTCAGATCGTCAATCACCAGTTCTTCCGAGCCGCCGCCGGTCGGAGTTCGATACAAGTACGGTGAGCCTTCCCGGCTGAAATAAATGAACCGGCCATCAGCGGATTCACGCCCGAAATTCGCCCCGTTACCCGCGATTCGAATATGTCGGCTGCCATCGAGGGTGATACGCCAGAGCTCGGTATCGGAACCATAGCCGATCGGCACCAGCAGGGATTTATCGTCGCGCGACCAGGTCGGCGGCCCGTGGTTGCTGAAGCCGGTGGTCAGCGTGGTCGCCTTGGCAGCAGCCAGATCGTAGATGCTGATGGAATTGGTTTCCGTATCCGCATCAAATGCGATGTACGCGATTTTCTTCCCGTCGCTACACCAATACGGATTATCGGCGACGCTGTTCAGATGGGTAATCTGCTGCTGGTTGGATCCGTCGGTATCGGCGATCCAGATTTCCTGATATCCGGACAAGTTTGATGAATAGGCCAGTTTATTGGCAGCGCCGGAATACACCGGGTTGCTGTCCGCCGCAGAGGTCTGAATAACCGGTATCGGGAACTGCGTTATTTCCGTCTTGTCGATTTCCAGCGCGGCAATATAAGGATCGATCAGGCGTTGATAAAATAGAATGGACCGGTAGTCCGGCAAGTAAGTTGGAAAGCCGCTGTTGGGATAGCCGATCATTCGAGTATGCTTGGTTTCCAGATCGAGCACCCACATGCGTCGATCACCGGGGTTGGAGTAGGCCGCGTACAGCAGGTGCTGGCCGTTTTTGGACCAGGTATGGCCCTTGATCACGGTTTGGCCCGAGGTCAGGCGCTCAAAGCGGTCTTCATTCAGCCAGTACTGGTAGATATTGCTGGTACGGTTTTTGATCCGAGTGACAGCCAGCGACTGGCTATCTGCCGACCAGCTCACTTCCTCGTCGGAAAACGGGCAGTCAACACAACTGATTCGCCGGTCTTTCACCGATGGCACCGGTCGGTAGTCCTCACCCATGGCCTTCAAATACAGGCCGGGCCGAACGCCGGGTTCTGAGCCCTTGTAAACCAGCCACTTTCCGTCCGGCGACCAACTGAGCGTGGAATAGCCGATATGGCTGCAGGTGCCGATCGCTATCGGATCACCGCTTTCCATATCCTGCAATAAAATTTCGCAGTCCTCGGTTTGCGAGGAAATCAGAAACGCCAAATGCCGGCTGTCCGGCGCCCAGGCCGGGGAATTGTAGTAGCTGTCGCCCTGGGTGACGCGAACAGCGGGTTGTTCAGGGGACTCCAGCGACTGAATGTATATTGACGAATGACCGCCGACATCAAGGTATTGAAATGCGAATTTGCTGCCGTCGGGCGACGGTGCGGGATCCAACTCCCGACCCGGCAGCCGGGTCAGTTTTTTCGCCGCTGTATCGCCGGTCGGCAGCGACGGCGATTCCTTTTTCAATGCGGCTATCAAAAGCACGGCGACGCCCGATGCCAGCAAACCGATAATGGCCGGCCTGAACAGCCGGTTCAGCGATGCGGCAGGTTTTTCCGTGCCGGGCTCGTCCGGCGCGATGATATTCGGAACCGGAACCAGTTGGTAGCCGGCTTTTGACGTTGTCTTGATGTATACCGGTTCGTCCGAATGGTCGCCGAGCACCTGGCGCAGGCGCCAGATGGCGTTGTTCAGCGACTTCTCACCGACAAAGGTATTGCCGTCCCAGACTTCATCAATAAGTTCCTGGCGCGTGACCAGTCGATCGTGATGGCGTGCCAGATGCACCAGAACGGCCATGACCTTTGCCGAAACCTGATGCGAGGTTTCCGCCTTGATCAAAGTCCGCGCCAGTACATCGACTCGCCAATCACTGATTTCGAATATCAGGTTTTCTATCGCTGACATTGTTAACCGGGTTAGTGTCGGACGAAGGCCTATCGGCCTAATTCAATGGTAGCTCAAGTTTCCGGCGGACCCAAATATTCATTTGATATCGCGTTTGGGCGGGCGGCAGCTCTGCCGCGCTCGAGTCGGGGGAAAGCCGCTGTTTCCAAGGCATCAGAACCGGACGGCTGCTATTCCCCGGAAACCACCGCGAGATAACGCCGGTCGGGCGATACGGCCAGCCGCGTGATGCTGCGGATACCGTGCTGGGCCAGGTCGGCGGCGACCAGCGACCAGCGTGAATCGCCATCGCCGCGTCGGTATACGCGGCTGTCGACGCCGGTCCACAGATCGCCATCGGAACTGACTGCAAAATCCTCTTCCTGCGGAAAGGCCGGGGCCAGATCGCGGTATTGCTCACCGGCGCTGCTGAAAGCTCTGATCATCCACGGTACGCGGTTCTTGTCCAGGTACAACAGTTCGCCGGTTTTTGGATGCCGCTGCAAGGCCCGGCCGATATTCTGAGCAACGTTCAGTCGTTCCTGGCTGCTGGCATACAGCGTCAACGTAAACGGTTCCGGCAGCATGAATAACGCGACCGCGCCGGGCGAAAACCAGGTGTGGTATCCGACCGGCTCCATATCCTCGATCAGCAACCGGGAACTGTGGTCGGATAAATCGATCTGCCACAGCCGCTGCCTGCCGTCGGCCTCGACGCGAACCACGGTGATCGCATGCTGTTCGATTACCGGTGTCGGGGAGTATTCACTTTCAGCCGTGTCGGTCAGCCGGTAGCGTCTGCCCGATTGCAGATGGAAACACCAGATATCGGTTTGTGCGTCGTCTTCCATACGGCTGTAGTAAATCGTACTGCCATCGGCGGAAAAAGCCGGCTGATTGTCGTAGCCGGCATGCTGGCTGATATTCTTCGGCGGTTGTTCGGGCCGCTGCAAGTCGATCAGGAAAATTTCGGTCCCCGGCGCCTGGGCTTGCGCGTTGGTCGCCAACAGACAGGCGCCGATAAACGCTAGCGCTCTATACAATGCCATGTCTCCACATTGTGTTATGTCTCCATTTGAGGCTGACCCCGGTGAGATGGATGGCGCAGTTGCCGGACCAGTCGGTCGCCGAACAACTGCCAGCGCCAGCCGTGTAACCTGCTGTCGATGTTGCCGTTTTCGTGATGGCGGATCAAGTGCTCCATATCGCGCTTCGCGGCCAGCAGACCGGGTTCTACGTCCAGTTCTGACGCGATTTCTCTGAGCGTTTCCCGAACCGCCTTCAAGCGTCTGCGCTGCTGTGGTCCGAGCGGCTCCGGCGGTGCGGCAACCGCACTCGCGTGCCTGCTTTGCTCAAGCAGGGTGAGCAGCTTGCGGCCGCGGCGTTTAAGGGTGGTCGGGTTCAATTCTTCGATCAAGCCCAAATCTTCAATGCTGCCCGGTCGCCGTCTGGCGATACGGGTCAGTACTTTATCGCCGAGAATGAACTGGCGTGGCCGGTTGGCCGTGATCGCAACCGACTCCCGCCACCGGCAGAGCGCGTCGGCAGCCTTTAGCTGTTCGCCGTTCAGCGTTTGTACCCCGGGCAGCCTCGTGTAGTGATAGCGGTTGCCGGACTCGGCTTTCTGCAGTTTTCGTTCGGCGTCTTCACGAACCCAGTCCTGCCGGTCCAGGCGGTTTAGCTGCTCGGTCAGCATTTCGTAGAACAGCGGCAGAAAGCAAACGTCCAGTGCGGCATAGTGAATCTGCTGCGTGGTCAGCGGACGCTTGCACCAGTTCGAACGGGTGGCGCCTTTGTCGATTGGCTCGTGAATCAGCCAGTCCGCCATTGCGTGGTAACTCATCTGCAGCGGCTGGCCGACGCAGGCGGCAGCGAGTTGCGTATCGAAGAATGGTCGCGGCAGGCAGCCGAAGTGCTGGAGCAAAACTTCCAGGTCTTCCGACGCGGAGTGAATAATCTTGATCGAATCGGGGCTGCGCAGCATGTCTGCGACCGGTTCCAGTTCGTCGACAGCCAGGGGATCGACCAGCCAGACTGTATGGCCGTCACTGATTTGAATCAGGCCGAGCTGCGCATAGTAGGTGCGTTCACGAACGAATTCAGTATCGACACCCAGCAGGGGACTGCGACGCCAGGACTTCGCCGCACGGGCGATATCCGCTGGGCGGGTCAGCATTACCGGCTTGGCTGCCGCATCACGCGCCTGCTGGATTTCTTCGTTCGAATTATTCATTGAATTTGGCTGGAAGTCCTTATAACTAGCTGTTTTTTATTGCTCTAAGTCAGCTATTATGGCGATACATAGAGAACTTGTCGTGTCCGCCGTTCTAGGGTAAGGTGATGCCGATTGAGTATAAACAACCGCCGCAGAGCGGAACTCAGAGAAACGGACTTCAAATACCAGGGAATTCGGGGACGCGCATTTATGAATTTACGCGGTATCCATGGGGTTGTTCTCATCTTATCGCTTATCGGGTTCTGTGTAGCACAGGCCGAGGATAGGGGAATCACAACGGTGTGGCAATTGGCGCAGGCGGAGACGCAGGCCGATGCACCGAATGAATCCACCACCGTACCCTCAGAAGAAGACAGCACGACCAATACCGCAGTCGAAGATGACGCGGCAGCGACAATCGACAACCCTGGGCAGGCCGGCGATCTGCTGAGCCAGGACGCCGGCAGTACGGCGGTCGAGGAACAGCAGCCCGCGATCGATACTGCCGATCCTGCGGCTGCCGATACGGCCCCGAATGAAACGACTTCGAATGACACCACTTCGGGTGGCACGATTCCGAGTGATACCGTTTCGGACACGACCGGTGCCGATGCCGCGGATGATTCGGCCGATACTACCGCGGTCGAGGCCACGGCTCAGTCGAATACGGTGGACGACCCGCCTCCAACCGATTCATCTTCAACCGACCCACTTCCAACGGATTCGGCCGATGTCTCGGACGATGAAGATTCCCGGCGTGTACGACGCCTGGAAATCACCCATACCAACGAGTGGAACATGGATCTGGATGTGCCGATGCATGACGGCGCGTCCGAGTTGGATATTCCCGCCACCAATCTGCCGAATGCCGACCAGGATGCCCAGCTACAGGATTTTCTGGTGCGGCTGGCCTTTGACCCTGAAGATGCCGAAGCGCGCTCGGGCCTGGACCAGCTGCTCGGCGATGTGGTCGCACAGGCCAACAATGCACTGGCCCAGGGCAATCTCACGCAGGCCCGGCGCCTGCGTAATGCGATCACGACGGTTCAGCCAGACCACCCGGGAGTGGCCTCGCTGAATCAGCAGTTGCAAATCCGCGCGCAGATCGCCAGCCTGCTGGACAGCGCGCAGACAGCGGTCGACGAAGCGCGTTATGTGAGTCCGGAAGAAGACAATGCACTGGCGCACTACAATGCGATACTGGCGTTGGATGAGACGAACGCCGATGCGCTGCAGGGCCTACAGAACGTCCGCCAGGCATTAGTCGACCGGGCTATGGAGCTGGCGCAGCAATCCGATTTCGAAACGGCGGCAATCTACCTGGACCAGGCCAGCCTGGTTCCGGGCGATGACAGCGCGCTAAGCGATGCGCGCAATCAGCTAATCCAGCTAGGTGATGAGGCGCTGGTTGATGCCGCGAGTGCCGCAACCGATGCCATTGATGCCGGTAATTTCGACCAGGCCGAAGGCCTGTTAACCCAGTTGGTCGCACTGGGCGGCGATCCACAGCAAATCGCATCGCTGCGCAGCCGGTTGGAAGACGCCCGGCTTTATGGCGGTTTTCAGCCGGGCCAGATTATTGTCGACCCATTGGGAAATACCGGGCTGAGCGGGCCGTCGATGGTGGTTATATCCGCCGGCAGTTTTCTGATGGGTTCACCGGACGATGAGTCCGATCGCGCGTCGAACGAAGGACCGCGACGCCGGGTAACGTTTAACCGAGGCTTTGCGATAGGGCAGCATGAGATATCGGTAGCCGAGTTCCGCCAGTTCGTCGACGAGACCGGTTACCGCACCGACGCCGAGCGGCTTGGCGATTCGCGCATTTATGACGAAGACACCGGTACGCTGGTCCGCCGCGCCGATGTGGATTGGAGCCGCGATTTCCGTGGCGAACGCGCGGACGACGGTCTGCCGGTGATTCACGTTTCCTGGAACGATGCAGTCGCCTATGCCGACTGGCTGACTCAGCAGACGTTGCGCGCGTACCGGCTGCCGTCAGAATCGGAATTCGAGTATGTATTGCGTTCCGGCAGTCAGACGATGTACTGGTGGGGCAACGGCGTACCGCAAGTGGTGGTGGAGAATACCACCGGCGACCGGGACGTTTCCGAGTCCAGAAGGCGCTGGACGGCCGGTTTCAGGCGCTATGAGGACGGTTTCTGGGG
The DNA here is from genome assembly GCA_028289465.1 of Lysobacterales bacterium. Taxonomy (GTDB): domain Bacteria; phylum Pseudomonadota; class Gammaproteobacteria; order Xanthomonadales; family SZUA-36; genus JANQPM01. The sequence continues at coordinate 17,821 of JANQPM010000062.1, forward strand.
TCCGGCGCCGGTTGCGTCCTTCGCGGTCAATACCTTTGGTCTCTATGATATGGGCGGCAATGTGTCGGAATGGGTTCAGGATTGCTGGCACGATACTTATGTACAGGCTCCGGTCGACCAGTCGGCCTGGGTAAATCCCGGCTGCAATCTGCGGGTGATCCGCGGCGGTTCCTGGAGCAGTTCGCCGGAACAGGCGCGTTCCGCCTTCCGTCTCGCGGCGCAAACCGACACCCGCGGTTCGCGGGTCGGCTTCCGCCTGGCCAGGGATCTTTAGACGCTCTGGATTTTATTTCTTCGGCTGATTTTCGCCGCTGGCTTCGATTCGCCCGCGGCCCAGCGCGGCGTTGAGAATCTGCGCCAATCTTGTCGCCGCAACAATCAACCGCTGGTCGATCAGTTCCATTGCCTGATCGGCATAGCTGGAACGAATGACTTCACCGCGTGGATAAACCTGGGTACGTACCAGACGATGCGATTCTTCGGTCCACCGGTCGACCGCGTCCGGTGACCAGGCCGGTTCCACCGCATCGGCATTCAGCCGCTTGGACAACCGGTTCGCGTAGCGCCGCCACGAAGGGCGATAAGTGCGGATCAGACGGGTATCCCAGAGCTGATGCAGGTTCAGTTTCCGACCGCGCAATTCCACTGTCAGCGTGTTGCCGCCCCGGTCGTCGCGATAACCCGCATGCAGCGGCTGATGCAGATCGCCGACCTGATGGCAAATCCAGTTAAAGGCCTCTTTGCGCGCCTGGCGCGGCAGTCGCTCATCGTGCAGGCGCGTCACAAAGCGCTTCAGCGATTCGGTCACGCAATCGCCACTGCGGCAGTCGCGTTCGCGAACATAGTGATCGTCCCAGCGCGGCAGATTCACGTAGTGCCAGGGCGCGGTGGATTCATATTGCGGATCGCCACGGATCCGGTCGGGCCAGTTGCAGGCACTATCCATCGCGCGCCGGCCGGTGGAGCCGATGATTTCCTCCAGCTTTTCCGTAGCCACCGGATCGAGCAGTTCCATGGCAAGGGTGCCGACGATGCGGTGGCCGTCCCGGCCCCAGGCATATGCGGCGGGGCTTGCAATACCGGCCAGAACCGCAGTCAGCAGCAGAAAGCGAAAAGATCGAGTCATGGAGGCGTCCCGGTGTAAATAAAGCCATGCTGGCATGGGTCGGGTGGGTTTTCAATGGCCGGCCGCGTAAGCTTCCCCATAAAGGTGTCAGAATAAATCTGGACTAATTCAGTTTATGATTTAGGGTGAAAAGGGCGTTTATTCTTCCTATACCTCTTCTCATCTGGAACCGGATGCCGGAAGGCGCCTGATGAGACGAAGTCGTGCCCGTCTCACCGCGCACGATGTCGCCCCAAAACACGTTTTCGGTCCAAGGGACCGCGGACAGCAAAATACTCGACAACCCTGCCTGCCTCCTTGAACGGACCTATCACTACGGCCAAGGCGGCTCCAAACCGGGTTTCCGGCTACCCTTACACTCCCGGAACCACGCCCGTTTACGTCCCTTACCAGCCCCAAGTTCGCCATTGTTGGCCGCCAAGGACTGGCAGAATCGCTCGCGCTTGGCCGGAGCTTTATCCTGAACGGCGCCGGATGCTGATTCCAGCGGCCCCGATCAGTAGGGCCAAGATCACCAGCCCAAGGGGGCCGAGCGTGGGTACTTCGGTGAGCAGGGACCCGGGTCCACCCGGATCAACAATCTGGCCGTCGTCTCCGGTGGCGTCGCCGATGGCGTTGTCTGCCAAGTCGAAGGTCGCGGTCGCAACGGTTTCGCCGGACACGCTGGTGGTGCCAAACTCCGCCCCTGGCAGGCTGTACCATATCGAACTTGCCGAGCCCGGTGGGTTCGGGCCGTGCTTGCGATAGGTGAGGCCTGCCAGACTCCCGATGCCATGATAAAGCACGGTTACGGTGGCTGTCTCGCATGGCAGGGAAAAGCCGAGCAGCCCGAGCGGATAGGCATAGCCAGCCGGATCCGGCGTGATGGCACCCGAGGTCTGTACTTCATGGAGCTGGCTGCAGGCACCGCTCAGTTCAACGCTCAGATAGCCACCACCGTGAGCGGCGGGCAGAGATGCCACATCGCTTTGCTCGGCGTCCAGGATGCCGTCATCGTTGCCATCGCCCAAGTTGGGTCCGGCGTTTTCGATGTCGGCGGGCACGCCATCAAAGTCCTCGATGATGAACTCGGCGGTGACCGTTTGCGGCGCGGCGACGTTATTGAGATCACAAGTGAGACCCACACAATCGCCGCTGAACTGATCGAACACGAAGCCGAAGTTGGCGGTCGCTGTGCAGCTGGCGTTTGCCCCAGGAGCCACCGGGTTGGGGCTGCAGGTCACGGTGCCACTGCCGCTTGGGATGACCTCTGTGACGATTGGGTAGGTCCTGGGCGTGAACTCCGCTGTGCACGTCGTGTCGGCCTCCAAGCTGAAGCCATCGACACAAGTTGCCGGCGACCAGCCTGCGAAGTCGCTACCCGCATCGGGGGTCGCGACCAG